>CAIWFK010000178.1 GCA_903911905.1 uncultured Myxococcales bacterium | reverse complement strand
TCGCCGTCGAGGGCACCCCCAACTGCCCTTCGGTGCCGCGATCGAAGCACGCCAACTGGCCGTCGAGACGGGTGATGCACCCATGGTCCAGGCTGAGGGTCATCTCGCGCAGGCCCGCGTCGAAGAGCCCGGTGGCCCTCGGCGTGGTGGAAAACAGCGTCACGCCGTCGTCGCCCCAGCCGATGACGCCACCGTCGACCAGCGCACCGAACGAGCCGTTGGCGCCCGCGCCCAGCCGCACCAGCGGCGGCGTCGTCAGCGCCACGGGCTGCCGCACGGCCTGGGTCATCACCCCGTTGCCGACCTGGCCGAGCACGTCACCACCCCAACAGCTCGCGCCCGCGTCGACGAGCAGCGCGCAGACCTGCAGCCCACCGGCCACTAGCGCGGTGACCGGCCCCAGCGCCACGTTCACCGGCGTGGGCGAATCGACGGTGCCGTTGTCGCCGAGCGCGCCGAACTGGTCGCTGCCCCAGCACCGCACGCCGCCGTCGAGCACCAGCGCGCAGGTGAAGGAATCGCCCGACACGATGGAAATGAGGCGATCGGCCGTCCACACCATGCGCGGCAGCCGCCCGCCGTCGTACGGACCGCTGCCCAGGCCGCCGAAGCTGCCCGGGCCCCAGCACGCGGCGCCGCCGTCGACCAGGGCGCAGGTGGTCGAATTGCCCAGGGCGATGGTCCGCACCTCGCGACACTGCGCGCCGACCTGGGTCTGGCCCGGCGGGCAGTCGAGGGCGCACACCCCGGCGCGACAGTGGAGCCCGGTTGCGCAGGCTTCGCACGACGCTCCGCACTGCGCGTCGGTCTCGGTGATGCATTGGCCGTTGCAGGCGGCGTAGCCGGGGTTGCACAACGCGCCGCACACGCCCCCCACGCAGAGGGGAGAGCCGGGGCCGACCGCCGGGCACACCGTGCACCTCGAGCCGCAGGCCTGCGCGTTCGACCCGTCGACGCAGCCCCCATTGCAGGCGAAGGTGCCCTGGTCGCAGACGTACGAGCAGCCACCGTCGGAACAGCTCGCAGTGGCGTTGGGCTGGGGCGCGCAGGTGCAGTTCATGCCGCCGCCGCCACTCCCTCCCCCGGTGCTGCCTCCGCCGCCGGACCCGCCGCCGGCGCCACCGCCCGACGAGCCGCCGGTCATCGCGCCTCCGCCAGTCGCCACGCCGCCGCCAGTCGCCACACCTCCGCCGGTCGCCACGCCGCCGCCCGTCTGCAGCCCGCCCCCCGTCGCCGCGCCCCCTCCCGCGCCCGCGTCACGCACCGGCGTGAGGGCACCGCACGAAGCGAAGAACACGACGACGGCGGCGACCAGACTGGAACGCATGGGAACGGCCAGCGTGCCAGTCGACCTCACCTGCAGCAACGTCCGTCAGGACTTTCCGCAGGCCAACGTCGAAGGTGGCGCAGGTCGGTCACGCTGCGCCGGTTCGTGGAAAGGACGATTCGACGAGGGTCGTTCACCCTTCCACGTCAACGTCAGGCGGTTCGAACGGAGTGCCCGACCGCAGGTCTGGATTTCCCGGATCAGACACCGGCCTGAAACGCCGGAGCGATAGCTCAGCCTGGTAGAGCACGAGACTCATCATCTCGCCGTCGAAGGTTCGACTCCTTCTCGCCCACCGGGGGTCGTCGCGTGAGCACGGTGGAGGCGGTCACGAAGGTCGTCAGACTGGTCAGGTCGGGTCTGGCGCAGGTGCCATCGTCGCCCCAGGCGCCCTTCATCGGGCGTTCCGGGTGACGATCGCCCTGCGCGCACACCCGCACCGCAGCCTGACCGCGCGCTCAGGACCCGGCTCGCGGGCACCTTCGGCGCGACGTGCTGCGCGCCGCCCTCGCCTCGTGAACGCGACGACCCCTTCTTTTCCCCACCCACGACGTTTTCGCCCGCAGCACCGACGGAAGGAGCCCACCACCATGAAGCTTTCCATCTCTCCCGACGAGCGCGCCTTCCTGTTCCAGGACGGCCGCCCGGTTCGCTACCTCACCCCTGGCACCCACCGCGTGTGGCGCCCGTTCGCCGACCTGAAGGTCGAGCGCGTCTCGGTGCGCGAGCCGGTCGCCGACCTCGACGAGCGGCGGCTGGCCCTGGTGCCGGCCGAAGACCTCACCGTGCTGACGCTGGCGCCGAATCAGCGCGCGGTGGTCGCGCGCCGTGGCCGACCGGTCGCCTGGCTGGGGGCGGGCGTGCACCAGGTGTGGCTGACCGACCGCTCGGTCGACCGCGCCACCGGCGCCGTCACCTCGACCGTGACCATCACCGTCTTCGACACCTCGCCGGTGGCCGCGAAGCTGCTGCCGCTCGACGTGGTGCCGCTGGCGAAGAAGGACTACGTCGAGGCCACCGCGCCCGAGGGTCACGTGGTGGTGCGCTGGGTCGACGGCCAGCTCGACGCCGTGCTGCCCGCCGGCCGTCACGCCGCGTGGAACACCGAGCGCACCGTGAACCTGGCGGTCATCGACCTGCGCGAGCGCGTGCTGGCGGTGACCGGTCAGGAAGTGATGACCCGCGACCGCGTCACGCTGCGCCTGAACTTGAGCGCCACCTTCCGGGTGAGCGACGCGAGGCGCCTGGCCACCGTGGCCCGTGCGCCCGACGACGTGCTCTACCTGGCGCTGCAACTGAGCGCGCGAGAGGCCGTGACCTCGCGCTCGCTCGACGAGCTGCTCGCCGGCCGCGACGAGCTGGTGGCCACCATGACCCCCACCGTCAAGGCGCGCGCCACCAGCATGGGCCTCGAGCTCATCGAGCTGGGCCTCAGGGACGTGGTGCTGCCCGGCGAGATGAAGGACCTGCTCAACAAGGTCATCGCCGCGACCAAGGAGGCCGAGGCCAACGTCATCCTCCGCCGCGAGGAGACCGCGGCCACCCGCAGCCTGGCGCAGACCGCGAAGGTGCTGGCCGAGAACCCGCTGCTGGTGCGCCTCAAGGAGCTCGAGGCGTACAAGGACCTGGCCTCGAAGGTGGGCCAGGTGCACCTGGTGCTCGGCGACGGCGCGCTCGAGCGCCTGCAACTGAAGGCCTGACCCGACCGGCCCGGGCGACTCCACTCGTCGCCTGGGCCGGTTTCTTGTCTGAAACGTCGCGCGGTGGGAGGGTGGCCCCGTGATGAAACGAACGCTCTTCTGCGCCCTCGGCGTCCTGCTGCTCGCCGGCTGCCCCGACGGGGTGTGCGCCACCGACGGCGGCTGCGGCCTGACGCCCGCCCCCACGCCCGACCCGGGCAAGCCGTACTCGATGCAGATCTTCGTGCAGGCCTTCGACGCGCAGGTCGACATCACCGGCATCAGCTACAGCGACGGCTACTGCATGATGTCGGGCGGCACGGTGAGTTCGAAGTTCCGGCTCAACCCGCTCTCGATGGGCAAGGCCGTCGGCGACATGCTGTGGGATCCCAACACCAAGGGCTCGATGGTGCTGGAGTTCAACATCGACTCCGACGCCACGGTGGCTGCGCAGAACGGCCAGTCGGACCCCGGCGCGCCGCTCGACTGCTCGGCGACCAGCGACCACTTCACCAACAACACCTACCGCACCGAAGGCGTCATCACCGTGCTGGGCGGGGTGGCCACCATGACCAGCCCCATGCCGCAGGACGACGACACCTACGGCAACATCGGCTGCCCGCCCATGGGGAGCAGTTGCCACGTGAACTACACCTTCGACAACACGCCGGGCGTCGCGCGCACCACCCTCGACGTCGACGCGCTGCTCAGCGGCGGCGAAGTGGTCATGCCCATCGCCGGTGACGCCACCAACGTGGCGAGCGCCGGCGAGACCCGCTCGGGCCACTTCCACTGGTCGGGCAGCATCACCCTGCGCGGCGTGGCCGTTCGCTAACGCGCTCGCCGGGAAAAGAGCAGCGAGCCCTTCTCGCGCGGCGCCAGGTCGATGCGCTCGGGCGGCGTGAGCCCCGCGGCCTGCAGCCACCCCGAGAATTCGTCGACGCTGTAGGTGCGGGTCGCGGTCTCGGTCAGCAGGGTCAGCCGGAACGCCGCATCGTACACGTCGAGCGGCGTGCCGGTCAGGTACTCGTGAATGACCAGCAGGCCACCGGGGCGCAGGACCGAGCCGATGTGCTTGAGCACGCGCGCGTTGTCTTCGGCAGTCTGGTTGTGGGCCACCGACAGGTAGAGCACCACGTCGTAGCCTTCGCCCCACTCGCCCTCGAGCAGATTGCCCGGCTTGACGGTGATGCGTGACGAGAGTCCCTCACGCGCCAGCATGCCCTCGGTCTCGGTGAGCGCGCTGGGGAAGTCGACGATGACCGACTCGAGCTCGGGGTGGGCGCGGCAGAAGCCGACCGAATGCAGGCCGTGCGAGCCGCCCAGGTCGAGCATGCGGCGCGCGCCGGTCGGCAGGGTCACCAGGCGGAGCAGGTCGGGCCCCAGGTGCCGGGCGAAGGCGTGCATGTAGCTCGAGAAGATGGGGCCCCACGCCGGGCGCTGCTGCATCGATTCCCACAGGGTGGTGGCCGGCGCACCGCGGCGCACCGCAGGGGTCAGTTGCCCCATCAGGTTCCACGATTCGGCGGTCCACAACAGGCCGGCCGTGTAGTCGACGTCGCCCTCGCCGGTGAACCAGCGGGCGCGCGAGGCGTTGGCCAGGCCCTCGGGGCTCTCGGTCAGGTACCCGACCGCGATGAGGAAGTCGGCCAGGTGGCGCACGCCCATTTCACTGGCGCCCAGGCTCTGCGCCAGCTTCGGTGCGGGCAAGGGCCCTTTGGCCAGCGCCTCGAACAACCCCAACTGTCCTGCCGAAATGATGGCGGCCGCCTT
>CAIWFK010000177.1 GCA_903911905.1 uncultured Myxococcales bacterium | reverse complement strand
GTCGAGCACCCGGCGCACGGTCTCGAGGAAGACCGGAGGCTCGACCGGCTTCTTCACGTAGTCGCTGGCGGCGTGCTTCAGGCTCGCCACCGCGGTCTCGACGGTGGGAAAGCCGGTGGCAACGATGACCGCGATGTCGTCGTCGATCTCGCGAATCTGCTCGAGCACCTCGGTGCCCGACAACTTCGGCATCATCATGTCGAGGATGACGAGGTGGAAGTTGCCGTCCTTGAGCGTGGCGATGACCCGCGTCGGGTCACCGAGCGTCGCCACCTGGAAGCCTTCGCGCGTCAGGAGCGTCTTGAAGAGCTCGGCGTTGTCGGGCTCGTCGTCGACGACCAGAATGCGAACCTGTTGTTTACCTCGCACGGTGCGCGCTCACTTGGGGGGCTGGGCCTGCTCGAGAATCTTCCTGACGGTCGGCACGCTCTCGTCGTCGGCCGGGGCCACTTCGAGGAAGCGAACGTAGGCGGCGCGTGCCTTTTCCATGTCCGCGCTCGAGCCGTTGCGGCCGGCAATCTTGGCGTAGGTGCTGCCGAGCACCTTGTAGCAGGCGGGCTGCGAGGGCCCGGCGATCTTGACGCACTTCTCGAGCCGAATGGCGGCCGCTTCGAGCTGTTGCTTCTTGGCAAAGTCGCGCGCTTCCTTGAGCAGGCCTTCCGCCTCTTCGTTCTTCTTGTCGGCCTCGGTCTTCTTCTCGACCCTGGGCGCGGGGGTCGGGGGCGCCTGCACCACCTCGGGGGGGCTTGTTCTTCTTCTCGTTCGCCTTCTCGGCCAGCCGTTCCTTCACCAGCGCCGCTCGGCGATCGTCGAGGTCCTTGTAGCGGGCCTTGAGCAACCGCGTGTCTCGCGCCGACTGGAGCATCACCCCAGCGCGCTCGGTGTCCTTCTGGTCGAGCGCTTCTTCGGCGCCCTCGAGGTTGCGCTTGTTGCTCTTCTCGTTGTCCATTTCGGCGAGCAACTGCTTCGCCTCGGCGGTGTTGGCCGACTTGAGCAGGCCCTCGGCCTTCTTGAAGTCGAGCGCCTCGATGGCCGCGCGCGCCTCGGCCACCTTCTGCTCGGCCACGCGATGCACTTCGGCGGGGTCGGGCTCGGCCACCCTGGCCGGCTCGGGCTTGACGGGCTCGGGCTTGACCGCCTCGGGCTTCACGGGCTCGGGGTCGGCCGCCTTCACCGGGTCCTTCACCGCGATCGGCTCGGGCACGGGGTCGTTGGCCGGCTCCTTCGGCGGCGGCCTGACCGGGTCGCGGTGCGTGACCTCGACCGGCCGGCTCTTCCAGAACGCGTACCCGCCACCGCCCAGAATGACGACCAGCACCGCCACCACGATGGCGATGATGGGCGCGCGAGAACCGGTCGCCGCCTCGCTGGTGACCTGCGAGGTCGACGTGGGCAGGCTGGGGGAGTCACCGGGCCCGACGAACTGAATCTTCAGGTGGCCCAGCTCGAGCGTGTCACCGAAGCGCAGGGTGGCCTGGGCGTAGGGCTCGCCATTGACCATCAGCCCGTTGGCCGACTGGAGGTCGATGACCCGCCAGTCGCCGTTCTCTTCACGCACCAGCTTGCAGTGGGTGGCCGAGACCGAGCGGTGGTCCAACGGCACGTCGTTGTCGTCGGTGCGGCCGAGCTTGATCTCGGTGCGCACGCACATGAACTCGCGGCCCTGCAGTTCGGTGTTGAGCACCACCAGGCGCGGCGCCTCGTGGGCGTCGATTTCGACGACCTTGCGCTTGCGGCTTCCCTCGACCTGGTCGACGCGAATGACCGCGGTCGACTGGTGCTTGGGCGCTTCGGGAGCAGGGTCGCTGCCCACCAGCCCGTCGTCGTCCTGCACGTCGGCGTCCGACGCCTGGGGCATGTCGGTGACGGTCGGCAGGTGCGGCATGGTGGCCGACGAGGGCTCGGGCAGGCGAGCGGTGGCCGCCATGGTCGAGCGCTGGGTGTCTTCGAGCATCGGCAGGGTGGCCGCCTGCGCGGTCTCCTCGGCCTGAATGGCCAGATCGTAGTCGCCGATCTGAATGAGGTCGCCGTCGCTGACCTGCACTTGACCTGCGATGCGGTCGCCGTTGATGCGAATGCCGTTGTAGCTGTTGCAGTCTTCGATCAGCACCTGACCCGACTGGCGCAACAGCCTCGCATGACGACGCGAGACGTTCCGCTCCGTCAGCCGAATGGTGTTGCCCTCCTGTCGGCCAATGGTGATCTCGTCCCTCACGAAGGGGACGACCGTCTTGCGGCCTTCATCGTCTTCGATGATCAGCTTCATCACGCGGCCTCGTTTCTAGCATCACTGTACGTCCGACCGCACGTTCCAAGCGTACTTTCCACATACGACATTCGGCGAATGATCAGTCGTTCCGTGGCGCTCGCCACCGGCTCGTGCATAGGCTGTTTGCAAAGCGCATGGCTGACCCGGTCACACTCCGAACGGACGCGGGCGACGAGCACCTCGATCTCCTCGAGTTCGAAGGGCGACTGCGCCGGGGAGAAGTCTCGCCCTCGGCCCTGGTCCGGGTGCCGGGCGTGACGGGCGGGGCCTTCGTGCCGGCCGCCAGCCTCGAACTGTACAAGCAGTTGCACGAGCCCCGCCGGGCCTACTTCTCGCGCTCGTTCTCGCTGGTGAAGTTCCCCTGGCTGACCAGCGCGCTCATTCTGCTCAACCTGGCCGTGTTCCTCGCCACCGCCGACAACGGCACCATGGAATTGGACGCCATGGTGCGCTCGGGCGGCAAGGTGGGCCCGCTCATCACCGACCTGGGCGAGCTGTGGCGGCTGTTCACCGCCAACTTCCTGCATCAAGACGCCCGGCACCTGGGCCTCAACATGTTCGTGCTCTTCAACGTCGGGGGCGCGCTCGAGAACACCTACCGCACGCTCGACTACCTGTGGCTGCTGGTCTTCACCGGCATCTGCACCATGACCACCTCGTTGATGCTCAACGACGCCATCACCATCGGCGCCTCGGGCATGGTCTTCGGCTGCCTGGGCGGCGTGGTGGCCTTCGGGCTCAAGTACCGCAGCCTTCTGCCCAGCCGGTACCGCAGCGTGCTGGGCGACGCGGCCATTCCCACCGTGCTGGGGCTGCTGCTCATCGGCATCACCTCGCACGGGGTCGACAACTGGGCGCACATCGGCGGGCTGTTCGCGGGGCTGGTGACCGGCGCCTTCATGCGCCCTCGGCTGCTGACCGACGCGCGGCGCTTCTGGTGGGAACCCGCGCTGCGGGCCCTGCCCTCGCTGGGCGTGCTGGCGGTGGTCTTCTTCGGGCAGACGCTCTTCTTCGGCTCGGTCTTGCCGGTGATGCGGCTCGAGCGCGACGACGGCTACGGCATGGCGATGCCGGTGCCGCGCGCGTGGGTGCGGGGGGCGAACCCCTTCGGCACGGTGGCCTGGTACAACGGGCTGTCGGGGCTGGGCCGCGCCTCGGTGGCGGTGGAAGCGGTCGAGATGGACGAGGGCGCCGACGCGCCCGCGCAGGCCGCCCGGTTCGCCGCCGAGAAGCTGCAGCCGCGCGCCCTGGGCCCCGACGTGCTGTCGGTGAAGTCCGAAGCGCTCGAGGCCGTGCGGGTGGGCGATCGCGACGCGGTGCGCCTGCGGGCCACCATCGACGAGACCGGCGGGCAGACCCGGCTGCTGGCCTGGTTCGTGCCCCGCGGCACGCTGGTCTTCCAACTGGTCTTCGTCTGGCCGCAGGCCTGGCCGCGCTACGCCCAGGTCGCCGAGCAGATGTTGGCCGGCGTGCGCTTCGAAGAGCCGCGCGCGCTGCGCCTGGTGCGCGCCGAGGCGCTGGTCTTCCCCAACTCGCCTCCCGCGCTGGCGAGGCTGGGAGCAGCGATGCTCGACCAGGGAGATGCCCTGCCTGCGGCCGACGCGCTGACCGCCGCGGTGCGCGGAGACCCCAACGTCTGGGCGTGGCGGGTGAGCCTGAGCCGCGCGTGGCTGTCGGCGGGCGACGTCGAGCGGGCCTGCGCCGCGGCGAGCGACGCGCTGGCCTTCGCTCCCGACGAAGCGGCGGTGCTCGAGGCCGACGCGCGCTGCGAACTGGCGCGCGGCAACCCCCAGCGCGCGCTCGACCGGCTCGAGCAGGCCCTGGCGGCAGCGCCGGGCGACGAACGACTCAAGGCCGCCGCGAGTCGGCTGCGCTCGAGCCTGCCCCCCTGACCGGCGCGCCTTGCAGGAAGCGTGAACCCACGCGCGAACGGCGCTACACCATCAGCCTCATGTCCTTCCGCGCCACGCTGACCCTCGCGCTGCTGACCGCTACCCTCGCCCGCGCCGACGAGAGCGCGGCCGACATCTCGAAGAAGAGCCGCGAGCGCGGCGCGCTCAACCTGGTGGGCCTGGTGGCCGAGCTCAAGCTGACCACCACCGGCAGCGACGGCAAGGCCAAGGACCAGGTGCTCACCACCACCAGCAAGACGGTCGGTGGCCGCTCGCACGCGCTGGCCCGCTTCTCGGCACCAGTCGGCGTGGCGGGCGTGGCGGTGCTGACCGTCGAGGGCGACAAGGGCCAGGGCGACGACGTGTCGCTCTACCTTCCCAAGCTCAAGCGGGTGCGCAAGGTGGCGAAGAGCGACCGCGGCAAGGCCTTCATGGACACCGACTTCGCCTATGCCGACATCGCCAGCAACGGCACCCGCGACGACGACTTGAAGAAGCTGGCCGACGAGAAGGTCGAGGGCCGTGACTGCTACGTGCTCGAGGGCACCGGTGACGAGTCCAGCCCCTACGGCACGGTGCGGCTGTCGGTCGACAAGCAGACCTTCGTGCCGATGAAGGTCGAGTACGCCGACAAGTCGGGCAAGCCCTTCAAGCGCTACCGCACGCTCAAGCTCAAGTCGTTCAAGGACCGGGTGCTGGCCGCCGAGTCGGTGATGGAAAACCTGCAGTCGGGGTCGAAGACCCAGATGTCGGTGCTCAAGCTCGAAGACTCGACCCTGGGCGACGACGCGTTCACCGAGCAGGCGCTGGAGCGCGGGTGAGCGTCACGCGCGGGCTGGTCGCAGCGGTGGTCGCGCTGGCGGGCCTGACGCGCGCGCAGCAACCGGACCCGCTCGACGGCGGAGCGCGGGGCCTCGAGGCATTCGAGCCCGCTCCCGCCTCGACCATCGACTCGTTCGAGAGCGCCGATGCCGGCAGCGCTCCGGCCGTGGTGCCAGCGCCCGTGGTCGAGGCCTTCGCGCCCCCGGTCTTCCAACCGTCGGTCCGGGTCTACGGCTTCGTCGGCGGCGCGAGCAGCGTCGACACCCGCTTCGACTCTCCGCGCGGCGCGCCGATGGGCGAAAACGTCGCCGAGCTGCGCGTTCGCACCCTGGTGGGCGTCGACGTGAAGCTGGGCGACCACCTTCGCCTGGTGGTGGAAGGGCGGGCCCAGGCGCGCCTGGCCACCCAGCGCGACTTCGACCGCTTCAAGGGCTTCTTCGAGCCCACGCTGGGCGACGCCTACCTCGACGTCTACACCTCGGCGGTCGACCTGCGCGTGGGCAACCAGCGCCTCGCGCTCGGCGCCAACGTGGGCCTGTCGGCCGCTGACGCGCTCAACCCCCGTGACCTGCGCGAGAGCTTGCTGTCGGGCGAGCCCGACGACGCCATTCTTCCCGTCTTCGCCATTCGCGCCCAGGGCGTGTGGAAGGGCTTCTCGTGGCTGGCGGCCTACGCGCCGTTCTTCACGCCCGACACGTACACCGTCTTCGGGCAGGACGAGGCGCTGCTCCAGCCGGGCCTGGGGCCGGTCTTCGACACCACCCGCATCGACCCCAGCATCGAAGACCACCTGCAGTCGGTGATTCTCGAAACCAAACGGCCCCTGCCCTTCGCCGGCGACCTGGCGCTGCGCCTTCGACGCGAGGGCCGGGTCGCCGTGGGCGCGTCGTGGGTGTGGCAGAACCAGAAGCTGCCGCGCGTGACCATCGACGGTGAGCTCAGCCGCCTCCTCTCGGCGCAGGCGCAGGGCAAGCCGAACGACGCCGCCGCGGCGGTCTCGCTGCTCAACCGCTTCCAGGCCAACGAGACGCTGGCCACCGGCGTCTACCCGCGCACCCACGTCTTCTCGGCCGAGGCCTCGGCGCTGTTGGGACCAGGGCAGGTGGACGCCGACCTCTCGTATTCGCCGCGAACGACCTACGTCGACGCGAACTTCAACCCGCTCGACAAGGCGACGGTCACCTGGGTGCTGGGCTACTCGGTGGCCAACGATTCTCCCGTCACCTGGAGCGTGTCGTACCTGGGCCTGGCGGTGCCCGACGTCGGCGCCCAGCAGCAATTGATTCTGCTCGAGCCCGCGACCGCCGTCGGTGGCGCGCGCACCGCCTTCTTCCACCTCTTCAGCGGCTTCGTGGCGGTGCCCTTCGCGGACAAGAAGTTCGAGCTCTCGCTGCGCGCGGCCTTCGAGCCCGTTCAACGCAGCTTCGCGGCGGGGCCGCGCTTCACCTGGCAGGGCGTGGGCGGCTTGAAGGTCTACGCGGCGGCCGAGTTCTGGGTCGGCCAGGCGTGGACGCCCTTCGGCTACTTCAGCCGCAACGACAAGGTGCTGGTCGGCGTGCGCTACGAGCTGTGAGGCGGCTCGTCAGCGGTTGCGCGGCGGGTAGCGCCTGACGGCGGGGTGTTCGAGCCGACCATCGAGAAGAAGAGCCCGATGCCGACGTAGACGACCACCATGATCCAATTGAGCGCCGAGAGCAGCTCGAGCGACGACCTCGCGAAAGCGCAGGCGAAATCAGCCCGACTCAGGGAGCAGTGGTGACCGGCGCCGCCGCGGGCGCCTCGGCCTTCCCGCGACCGCGGAACTCGAGCAGGCTGGTGATGCCGACGTAGAGAAAGCCGCCCTGGAAGACGAGCAGGAAGGGCAGCGACGACCAGATTTCCTGGTCCCACGCGTAATAGACGGCCGCGGTGAAATAGACCCCGAACGCCATCTCGACCACCGGCACCCAGTTGCGCTTGCCCCGGTAGGCCTTGGTGACGGCCTTCACGTGCTTGCCCTCGGCGCCGGTCTTGGGCGTGCGGGCGAAGTCGCTCTGCTGGTCGAGCAAGGCTTCGACCACCGCCTTGCACTGGTTGATGGCCATGCCGATGCCCAGGCTCATCACGAAGGGCAGGTACTTGAGCCGTTCCCACCAGCTCAGCCCCAGCTCCCGCATGGTGGCGATGTAGAAGAAGCTGACCGAGGCCGTCGCCGACATGAAGACGGGCAGGTCGAGGAAGAGCGTCGAGTACAGGCCGTGCTTGAAGCGCACCACCATCGACAGCGGCATCATCACCGAGAGCACCACCATCAACAGGTACGCCATGTTGTTGGTGAGGTGGAAGAACGCCTCCTGCTTGACCTGGAACGGCAGGTTCGAGCGCAGAATGGTCGGCAACAGCTTGCGCGCGGTCTGAATCGAACCCTTCGCCCAGCGGTGCTGCTGGCTCTTGAAGGCGTTCATGTCGACCGGCACTTCGGCGGGCGAGATGATTTCCGGCAGGAAGATGAACTGCCAGCCCTTGAGCTGCGCGCGGTACGAGAGGTCGAGGTCTTCGGTCAGCGTGTCGTGCTGCCAGCCACCGGCGTCGGTGATGGTCGAACGGCGCCAGATGCCGGCGGTGCCATTGAAGTTGAAGAAGCAGCCCGAGCGGTTGCGCGCGGTGTGCTCGATGATGAAGTGGCCGTCGAGCAGAATGCTCTGCGCCTGGGTCAGAATGCTGAACTCGCGGTTCAGGTGGCCCCAGCGCACCTGCACCATGCCGACCTTGTCGTCCGAGAAGAACGGCACGGTGCGCTTCAGGAAATCAGGCGCGGGCACGAAGTCGGCGTCGAACACCGCCACGAACTCGCCCTTGGCCAGGTGCAGCCCGTTCTCGAGCGCGCCGGCCTTGAAGCCCTTGCGGTTGGTGCGATGCACGTAGGCGATGTCGACGCCCTTGGCGCGCCACTGCTCGACGCGGGCCTGGGCGATGCCGCAGGTCTCGTCGGTCGAGTCGTCGAGCACCTGCACCTCGAACCGGTCGTGCGGGTAGTCGATGGAACAGACCGAGTCGATCAGCCGCTCGACCACG
>CAIWFK010000176.1 GCA_903911905.1 uncultured Myxococcales bacterium | reverse complement strand
GTTGCCGTTGTGTCTCGAGCCGGGGTCGCTGCGCGCGCGCGTGCTGTCGGGCACCGCACGGGTCCTCGACGTTCGTCCCCAGTTCGACGTCCAATTGGCCGACGAGGTCGACGTGCCGGCCGAGGTCACGGCGCTGGAGGCCGCTCGCGAGCAGGTGGCGCGCCTGCAATTGCGCCGGGCCCGCCTCGACGGAGAAATCGGCGAGCTGCAGGGCCTTCGCCCCAGCTACCTCGAGCAGCGCCGGGGAGACCCGCCGCGCGTCGCGCCCGTCGCCGCGATGATCGAGCTGGCTGACTTCACCGACGCCCAGCTCGACCGCCGCCTGGCCGAACGCCGCGCGGTGGTCGAACAACTGGCCGACGCCGAGCGGGAAGTGGCCCTGCGCCAGCACCGCCTGAACGAGGCCTCGAGCGCACTGAAGAGCGAACGCGCCCGCTTGAACCGCGTGGCGGTCTTGATGCTCGCCGAAGCGCCCGTGGCGCCGCTCGAGCTGGCCATCGAGTACCAGGTGCCTGGCGTGCGGTGGGTGCCGGGCTACCAGCTGAAGCTCGAAAAGGGGCTGGGCGCGGGCACCTTGAGCATGCGCGCCTCGATCGCACAGGACACCGGTGAAGACTGGTCGCAGGTCACCCTGGCGCTGTCGACGGCCACGCTGCAGCGGCGCACCGACGTGCCCGAGCTGCGATCGCTGCGCATCGGTCGTGCCCAGGCCGAGCCGCCCCGCTCGGGCTGGCGAGCCCCTCCGGCCGGGCTCGATGCGCTGTTCGAAGGGTACGACTCGGTTTCAGGCCCTCGCCTGCCGCCAGCCGGGCTTCCGCCTCCCGCGCCGCCGCCGCCGCCCAAGCCAGCGCCCAGGAAGGAGGCCGAGCTGGCGAAGAAGGCCGCGATGCCGATGAACATGCCGCCTGCCGCGCCGCCCATGCCGCAGCTGGTCGCGCCCGTCGCCTCTGCACGCGGAGGCGGGTCGATGCTGGGAGGCCCGGCCACCGCTTCCCGAGCCGCGATGCCCTCGATGCCCGCCCCGGCGGCACCCGGCGCGATGCCGATGCGCCGCCGCTCGATGCCGTCCTCCGAAGATCTGACCCCCTCGATGGATGAAGACGACGCGATGGCCGAACTGAGCGAGAGCGTCAGCGACGACTTCACGTCGTTCGGTGGGGCCCCCGACGTTCCGCAGTTCGGGCTCGATGCGGCGCTGCTCGACTATTCCCGGCTGACCATGATCGGCGTCGAAGGCGGTGGCCGGCGCGGCCAGCTTCGCCCCATGGGCCAGTGGGACGCGATGTTCGCGGTCGGCGTGTCGGTGCAGGTCGAGGTGGTGGTCAGCCTGGTCGCGGCCGCCCAGCAGCGGGCCCGGTCGGTCGGCGCGCTGGGCCTGCCTGCCAACACCAACCCGGTCTCGGCCATCGACTCGTTCGATTACCGCTACGCCTGCGCGGGCCGGCTGGACGTGCCTTCGACCGGCAAGTGGGTCACCGTGCCGGTGAGCGACTGCCAGGTGGGGCTCACGCCCGAATACGTGTGCGTGCCGTCGGTCGAGCCGAAGGTCTTCCGCACCTTGTCGATCACCAACCGCAGCCAGCACGCCCTGCTGCCCGGACCCGTCGACGTGACCGTGGGCGACGACTTCCTGCTCACCACCGCCCTGCCCGCCGTGCCCCCGCGCGCCGACGCCACGCACCGGCTGGGCCTGGGCGTCGAAGAGGCGATCACCGTCTCGCGCAAGACCACCTTCAGGGAAACCAGCGGCGGCTTCCTCGGCGGTTCGACGCTGCTGCCGCACGAGATCGAGATCGAGCTCAAGAACGGCCTCGCCTCGCCCGCGGCGATCGAGGTGCGCGAGCGCATTCCGTGGGTCTCGCCCGAAGACGAGAAGGACGTGAAGGTCGAAGAGCCACAGGTGACCCCGCCGTGGGAACGCCTCGACAAGCCCATCGACGGGCAGCACGTGGTGCGAGGCGCGCGCCGCTGGAAGCTCACGGTCGCGCCCGGGCAGAGCCAGAAGCTGACCGCGCAGTTCACCATTCGCCTGCCGGCCGACCGCATGGTCGTCGGCGGAAACCGGAGGAGCTGACATGACGACCCAGATCGTCACCATTCCCATCACCCGCGTGATCGTCATGGAGGATCGCGCGCAGGTCGAACGCCGCGCCACCGTCACTGCCGCCGGGCTGACCCGGCTCGAATTGCCCCTGGTCTCGCCGGTGGCCGTCGACCGCTCGCTCAAGGTCGAGGTGCAGGGCGCGACCTTCGTCGACGCGAAGTTCGAGCGGCGCTGGCGCGAGCGGCCGAAGGGTGGCCTGCCGGTCGACGCCAGCGAAAGCCGCACGCGCGCCGACGCCCTGCAGAAGGAACTGTCGGCCGTGGGCGATGCCCTGGCCCGCTCGGGCACCCGGGTCGAGTTGTTGGAGGCCGCGCGGGCCGATCTGCTGCGCGCCATCGCCGAGCAGACCGGCGTGGGCCAGGTCGACCGCGCCGGGTGGACCGCGCAGCTCGATGCGCTCTCGACCCGCCAGCAGGACGCCGAGCTCGCCCACCGCGCCCTGGTGCTCGAGCAGGAAGCGCTGCGCGCCCGACACGGGGAATTGTTGCGCGCCATCGCCGTCGCCGAGCAACGCGAGAACGACCTCGAATGCACCCTCGCCCTGTCCATCGACGGCCAGGGCCTCGCGCAGGTGCGCATCAGCTACCTTGTGCCGTGCGCGGTCTGGCGCCCCTCGTACCGCGCGTCGCTCGAGGGCCAGAAAGAAGTGCGGCTCGAGGCCGAAGCGGTGGTCTGGCAGCGCACCGGCGAGGCGTGGAACGAAGCCCGGCTGCAGTTCTCGACCGCCAGGCCCACCCTGGGCACCGCGCCCCCGTCGCTGATGGAAGACGTGTTGCGCACCCGGCCCAAGCAGACCGTCGAGAAGCGCGAAGTCGACGTCTCGATTCGTGAAGAGGTCATTCAGAAAGCCGGAGAGTCGGGCGGTTCGGCCGAGCTGCCCGGGCTCGATGACGGCGGCGAGGCCCGCTTGCTCGACGCGCCGGCGCCCACCACCGTGCCCAGCGACGGGCAGCCCCACCGGGTGCCGTTGTTCTCGTTCTCGGCCAACGCGACCCTCGAGCGGGTCTGCCCCGCCGAGCTGACCCAGGTGGTGTCGTTGGTCGCGCGCTTCCCCAACGGGTCGGGCAACGTGATCCTCGCGGGGCCGGTCGACCTGCTGCGCAGCAACGGCCTGGTCGGTCGCTCGCAACTGGCCTTCGCCGCGCCGGGTCAGACCATGAAGCTCTCGTTCGGTTCGGAAGACGGGCTGCAGATCATTCGCTCGACCGACGAGAAGGTCGACGAGTCGCGACTGAGCGGCCGCCGCACCACGACCCGCAAGGTCACGTTGCACGTGTCCAACGCCCGCCCCGACGCCGCCACCGTGGTGATCGAGGAACGGGTGCCGGTCAGCGAGGTCAAGGAGGTCGAGGTGCAGGTGCTGCGCGCCGACTGCAGCCCCGCCCCAGGACCGCTGAGCAAGGACGGCATTGCCCGCATCGAAGTGACGCTCCCGCCCAACGGCACGCAGACCGCGAAGTTCTCGTGGGAACTGCAGGCCGCCTCGAAGGTGGTCGGCGTCTAGCGGGCCTTGGCGGTCGCGGCGATCGCCAGCTCGAAGTGCAGCTCGGGCACTGCGGCCAGGGCGTCGTCGAGCTGGCCATGCGTCACCTGCAGCCCCCGGCGTTGCACCACCGAGCGCCACGGCCCGTCGCGGAGGCGGGCCACCACGATCACCGGTGGCCGCCGCACCGAAACGAAGCCGCGAAACCAGACCCGCTCGACGTGATCGACGTCGGGCACCAGCGTCGCGAGCTCGGCCACGTCCATCGCCGTGACGAAGGCCTCGAGCGCGCCGGGAAGCCCGACCAGGGCCGGGGTGACTTCAGCGAGCTCCAGCTCACCTGTCAGCGCGCCTCGCGCGAGTGCCTGCACCGCCTGCCTGAGTGGATCGGCGACGGGTCCTTCGAGTCCCGAGGCACCAGCCCAGTCGCCGGCCAGCACCGCGTCGACGATCAACCGTTCGCGCTCGAAGCGGGGGCCCACGAGCACGCTCCGCAGCCAGGGCATCACCCGTCGACAGAGGACGCGCGCGTCGAACACCACGGGCGCGGGCCCTGCAGCGTGCCAGGGCCCGGCAGTTGGCGGGCGGGTGCCTCGCGTCGCGCCTCCCTCGGACTGCTGAGCCCCGACCACGTCGCCCGTCACTGCCGCTGGAGGGCGCCCCCCGGGGGCGTGCTCGTCGACTGGCGCTGCCGACGGCGCCACGGCGTTCGCCGCGACACCTGCCGCAGCCTCGAGCGACGACAGGCCCGCCAGCACGTGCAACGCGGGGTGCAACCACGAGCCCGGCCCGCGGGTCGTCGCCAGCCACGCCCACCGCGTCACCGCCGTCAGGAACGGTCGGCTGATGACCTCGCGCTTCTGCTCGAAGGTCAGCTCGGCCCACGCCGCCCACGGGCTGTTCCAGTCATCGACCGCACACGACGGCCCTGACCCTGCCAGGGCGCGCTGCAGCACCTCGACGCCTTCGGTCAGGCGGCCCAGCTCGATCAACGCCCGCCCGCGAAAGCCCAGCACGTCAGGCGCGTCACTCGAGTCCGTGGCCGCGACCACCTCGTGCAACAGCCCCCGACTGGCGAGCGAGTGCAGTCCGCCGTCGGCACTGACGGAACGGTGCACCACCTCGAGCACCCGCTCGAGCTCCACGCTGCCCCGCGCGTAGCGACACCGCGCCCGCACGATGGACCCGGGCGTGAGGTCGACCTGCCCCTGCACCGCCGACCCCTGCCAGGTCAGCCGGCCGCCTTCCAGAACGGTCAGCTCGAGCTCCAAGGCCCGTTACCGGCGCAACAGCACCACGATCGCGCCGACCCCGCCGTGCTGCGGAGGCGCGCTGCAGAACGCCAACACCTGCTTCGAGGTCCGCCCGCGCGACAGCCAGCCCGGCACCTCGGGCTTGAGCACCGGCGCCGCCGCTTCGGAATGCAGGCCGCGCCCGGTGACGATCACCACGCACCGATGCCCCGCCACCCGAGAGCGCTGCACCAGGTGCTCGACCGCCTTCTGGGCCTCGTCCTTCTTCAGGCCGTGCAGGTCGACCGAGGCATCGACCGGAAACTCGCCGGCCTTGAGCCGCTTGAGCACCCGGGCATCGAAGCCGCGAACGTGGCCTTCGACCCGCTCGCCATCTTCGTCGACCTCGAACACGTCGTCGGGGGCGATCAGCTCGGCCAGCCGGGTCAGCGACTCGGCCTCTTCCCCGGCGCGTTCGATGGTCTTCGGCGGCGGCGCGGTCGGGTCGACCCGCTGGGGCTTGACCTTCACCGGCGCCACCCCGCCCACGGCCTCGAGGAACATCGCGGCCTCGTCGTCTTCCACGCTGCGCTTCTTCGACGGCGCGGGCGGAGGCGGTGGCGGCTTCGAGGTGGGCGGCCTGCCCGGCACGGCAACCCCCTTCGCAGGCTCTTTGGAGGCGACCTTCAGCTTCGCGAACGGGTTGTTGAACGGCTCTTCCTTCTTCGTCATTCGCGTCGCTCGCCTTCAGGCCCGGGGGTGCGCCGTGTCATACACGGACTGGAGCTGCTCGAACGAGACCGCCGTATACCGCTGGGTGGTCGACAGACTCGCGTGGCCGAGCAGCTCTTGAATGGTGCGAATGTAGGCGCCGCCGGCCAGCAGGTGGGTGGCGAAGGAATGTCGCAGGGAATGGGGCGACACGGTGCGGTTGAGCGCCAGCCGCTTCACGTAGGCGTCGAGGTGCCGCTGCAGGCTGCGGGGCGTCAAGCGCCCTCCGCGGAAGTTGAGGAAGAGCGCGGTCGGGTCCTGGTGCTTGAACGGCTTGAGCAACAGCTCGCCCCGACGCGCCAGCCACGCCTCGAGCGACGCCAGGGCCAATTCGTTGAGCGGGCACAGCCGTTCCTTGTTGCCCTTGCCCAGCACCCGCACCATGCCCGAGCGACGGTCGACGCTGTCCAGCGACAGGCCGCACAGCTCGCTCACACGCAGGCCACCGCCGTAGAGCACCTCGAGCATGGCGTGGTCGCGCAGGCCCAGCACCCGCTCGGTGTCGGGGGCGCCCATGAGCGCGAAGGTCTCGTCGACGGGAATGGCGCGGGGCAACCGCTGCGGCAGCTTGGGCGTCTTCACCCGGCGCGCAGGGCTGACCTCGATCACCTTGCGGCGGACCAGGAACTTGTAGAACGACTTGATGCCCGCCAGCCGCCGCGCGCGGGTGCTGGCCGCCTTGTCGACCGACTCGACGCCCAGAAAGCCGCGAATGTGGAGGTGCGTGGCCTGCTCGAGCGCCACCTGTTGCGGCGCCAGGTACTTCAGGAAGGCGGTCAGGTCCTGCCGGTAGGCGACGAGGGTGTGCTTCGACGCGGCCCGGGCGACCTTGAGGTAGTTGAGGAACTCGTCGACGCGCTCGCTCACGACGACGAGTCTACGCGCGGTCGGGCCCTCACGGCGACTTCGCCACCCACACGCCGCTGCGCTTCTTTTCGTGCACCAGGTAGGCGACCGCGTCGCCCCGCTCGCCCAGCAGGGTGGCCGGCCATTCCACGAACTGATCGACCATGGTCTGCGTGCCCTGATCGAGGTTGCGCACCGCCACGTCGAAGGTCTCGTCGGTCAGGTGGGCGTAGGCCACGATGGCGCGCGAGCCGTCTTGCGAGAACTTGAGGCCGAACACGCCTTCCATTTCCTTCTTCGGCTTGACCTCCCCCTCCCCCGTCACCGGCGCCGAGAGCACGTCGCAGGAACGGCCTTCCCGCATGCAGTCGGCGCGGAAGTAGAGCGACCCTCCCGGCGGGCGGAACTGGTACTCGTACAGCCATTCCTTGAGCACCACCGGGTCCTTCTGGCCGGCGCGCAGCAGCAGCAACCGGCGGGTCACGTCGGGGCTCTCGATGCGGGCGGTGTAGGCCAGCGTCTTGCCGTCGGCCGAGAAGAGGAAGTTGGGGCACTTTCGCTGCAGCAGCCGCGGCGCGCCGTCGGGCAGCTCGACCAGCGACAGATCGCCCACCTTCTCGACCTTGCCGTCACCCGGCTTGGCCTCGCGGCCCCCCAGCGGCAGCTCGATGAAGTTGTCGCGGAACACCAGGCGCGAGCTGTCGGGCGCGAAGTCGAAGTCCTTCACCACCCCGCCCACCTTGCGCGGCTTGCCGTCGGGCAGCTCGGTCAACCACAGCTCACCCACGTCGGCCTGCTCGCCCTTGATCGACGAGCTGCGCCACGCGAGGAACCGGCCATCGCGCGAGGTCTTGAAGCGCAGGGCGTCGTCGGCCAGCTTGCGCGTCTTGAGGGTCTCGACGTCGACCACGTGCAACTGGAAGACGCGATCGGCCGGCGCCAGCCGACCGTTGATGACCAGGTGCTT
>CAIWFK010000175.1 GCA_903911905.1 uncultured Myxococcales bacterium | reverse complement strand
GCCTTGGTGATGCGGAAGCCGCTCGACAGCTTGGCGTAGCTGTCCTGCAGGGCGGACTGCGAGTTGAACAAGTTACGCTGCGCATCGATGCTGCCGACGTTGGTCCGAATTGAAAAAGGCATTGCGAGTCTCCGTGGTCCCCGGGGCGAACGACATGTTCACCTCACCAGAGGAGTCGGCACGTTCCGCCCAGCGCTTAAGCAGTTCCTGCCGGGTGCGGGGCGGTCGCGCTCGCGAGAACGCAGTCGTCGAACACGCCGACCAGCAGCGCACGAAGGGCAGACCAGCAGCACGAACTCATGATGTGGGGAAGATCGGCACGGGTCGCCGCGACCTTAAGCGGCGAGGACCTCATGCAGCCGTCCCAGACCCACCCTCAAGCGGCGAACCACGCGAGATCGCACCGCCAGAATCTCGAGCGGCGAGCGCGGCTCGAGCCCATCGACGAAGGTCACCTTGCGCACGCCCACCCGGCCGGTGGTGCCGGGTGGCCAGTGGCTGAGCGCGGCTTCTGCGAGCGCGTTCCAGCCGAGCATGCGGGGCCCGCAGAAGACCTCGCCCTCGAGCCAGACCCAGGTGCCGTCGGGGTGGCACTCGACGTCGAGCGGGAGCACCTGCGTCGAGGAATCGAGCCGCCGCCCGGAGAGGGTGGCGAGCGTGGGGTGCACGGTCACCGACATCAGGGTGGGCGGGGTCGCGCTGCGCAGCAGCTCGCGAGACTCGATGAGCCAGGCCTCGAGGTCGCGCCGGTCGACCTCGTCGCGCAGCAGCTGGCCGCTCGAGTCCAGGAAGAGGACCGAGGCGGCGTGCTCGCCCAGCGGCCACGCCGTCGCGTGCACGGTGGGCAGCTTGGCGCCGGTGGGCCGCCGCAGTGAATGCATCAGCTCGGGGTCGCTGGGCAGCCAGGTGATGTGGCGGGGCCGGGCGAACGCGGTGCGCAGGGGGAGCGAGCGAATGCGGTGCTGTTCGGCCAGCAGCACCCGCGACCCGACCTCGATGGCGACCGGGCCGGTGGTCGACAGGCCGGCGATCTGCGCGATGCGGGTCACCAGGCCCTGCTCGCTGCCCAGTGACGCCACCACCTCGCAGGCCACGCCATTGACGCGCGAGCGCAGCGCGAAGCGCAGCAGCCCCTCGGCGTCGACCCTGCGGGCGTGGGGGCGGCCGCTGCGAGAGAAGCCGACCACCAGGTGTCGGGCGGGGGCCGACTCGACCATCACCAGGTTCCGGCGGGGGCTGGAATGGAGCAGCTGGGCGACCCGGGGCCAGGGGGCTTCGCTGGGCGCGAGCAGGGGGCTCTGGGCGACGGCGGCGGCGCGCAAGTGATCGAGGGTCTCGCCGCGCGCGAGCTCGAGGTCGTCGACCGCCAGCGACCAGCCGGTGGGGGTGCGGCGCTCGAGCGGCTTCTTGCGCAGGGTCAGCTTCTCGAGAGAGACCCGGAAGGAGCCGGGCAGCGAGCTGACGAACAGCTCGTCTCGCAACAGCTCGCGCAACGAGCTGCGGTCGGCCACTTGGGCGCGGCGCAGCGCGGCGATGCACGCCGAGCGCAGGGTGCGGCCGATGGTGCGCACGTCGTCGAGCGCGGCGAGATCGCAGTGCAGCGCCGCGGCGGCGATGGGGTCGGTGCTGCAATGGGCTGCGAAGGCCTCGGGGCGCGAGGGCGCGTGGCCCGCGCGCAAGACCTCGAGCGGGTGGCGATCGCCCGCCATCAGCAGGGCCAGGCAGCGGGCGGTGCGGTTGGGCGCCCGGCTGATGAGCTCGAGCCGATCGAGCGGCCCTTCGGCCACCGGCGGCAGATCACCGGCGCACACCGCGGCCCAGGTGAGCAGGGCGGGCGTCATTTCGGCGCGGGTGGCCAGGCGCAGGCCGAGGCCCGGGCACTGTTTGGCGGCCACTTCGCCGATGGCCTCGAGGCGCTTGAGCACCCGGGGCAATTCGGGCGCGGGCACCGTCTCGGTCAGCACCACCAGCAGCTCGAGTCGGCCGTCGAGCGCGGGGGCGAGCACGACCGACTGCACCCACGAGCCGGGAGCGCCAATGGTCGAGGGAGGTGGCAGGCCCAGGTCGCTGCACAGCGAGCCCCAGCGCCGTCGTCGGGAAGGCCAGCGCACGCCCGGCGGCTCGGCGTCGAAGCCTGGTCGGCGAAAGCGCGCCGTCAGCAGCAACGGCATCAACCGCACCAGGGAACGGGCCTTGTGGTCGAGCTGCGAGAGCAGCCACGTGGTTCGCCGCCGAAGCAGGGGCAGCGCCGGGTCGAAGGGTCGTGGCGAGCTCCGGCCGCGCATCGGGCGGCTACAGCTTGTCGAGCAGCGAGAGTTTGAAGGACTGGGCCGCAGCCGAGAGCGTGGCCTGCAGCCCGGTCTGCGCGGCGGCGAGCCGGGTGCTGGCCGAGAAGACGTCGGCGTCTTCGAGCTTGCTCTTGGCGTCGGTGGCCGAGTTGCCGAACTGCTGGGCCGAGGCCTGCGCCACGTCGAACACGTTCTGCATGCCACCCGCCCGCGAACGGAAGTTCGAGACCTGGGTGATGCCATCGCCCAGGGTCTGCACGGCGGCGCGAATGCCCGCGGCGTTGTTGGTCGACAGCGCGGTCTGCAGGTTGGTCAATTCGGTGAGCACGTCGATGCCACCGCCGCTGCCCTTGAAGGCCTGGTCGGCGCGAATCGACGCGTCCTGCATCAGCCCGGGAGCGATCTCGACCTGGCGCACGTTGGCGTCGCCCACGTAGGCGCCTGCTGCGGTGAACGGCGGCGCGCCGTCCTTCATGCCGCCGAAGACGTAGCGATCACCGACCTTCACGTTGAGCTGCGAGACCACCGCGGCGAAGAGCTGCTGCACTTCGACCGCGCCGTTGGCCCGGTCCGAGGCGTTGTAGGTGTCGTTCGACAACTGCACGGCCAGCTCGTGGGCGCGGGTCAGGGTGGTGGTCACCTGGTCCATGGCACCGTCGGCGGCGGTGAGCTCGTCGCTCGCGCGCCCGGTCACGGACGCCAGGGCATTCTCACGTTCGATCTGGTTGGCCTGCACGGCGACCAGCCCGGCGTTGCCCGCGTCGTCCCAGGGGTACACCACCGCCTTGCCGCTCGAGACCTGGCTCTGCGCGGTGGCCTGTTCCTGCCGCGCCGACTGGATGTTGGCGTTGGCCAGGGCGTAGATCTGCTGGTCGGTGATGCGCATGGCCTGTGGCCCCCTCTCGGTGCGTCAGCGCAACGCCATCAGGGCGTCGAGCATGGTGTTGGCGGTCGAGATCACCTTGGTGATGGCTTCGTACGAGCGCTGCGCCTGCTGCAGCGAAATCATCTCTTCGTCGATGGACACGCCCGAGACCGAGGCCCGCATCGAGGTCACGTTCTTGAGAATGGCCTGGTCGCCTTCGTTGCTCGCCTGGGCATTCGCCGCGGTGGTGCCGTAGGCCGCAGTCACTCCCGAAAACGTGTCGATGGGGTTCTTGCCGGTCGACAGCGCCTGCGACTGGGTGTCGATCATGGCCTGGAGGTTGGTGTGATCGCCGGGTACGGTGGCCGCGCTGGACGAGGCCGCCAGCAGCGACACGTTGGTGGTGATGGCCTGGTTCACCGACAGGCTGCCTGCGGCACCGACGGCGGTCGCCGACACGTTGAAGAGCGGGCGGCCGGTGGTGCCGTCGAGCGCGTAGCCGGCGGTGTGCACGGTGTTGACCTGGTTGGCGAAGTCGAAGGCCAACTGGTCGACCGACGTTTCGGCCTTGGCCAGGCCTCCGTCGCGCGCGGCGAAGAGGCCGCCCAGTTCGCCGCCCGGCTGCCCGCTGATGAGCGAGGGGCC
Organism: uncultured Myxococcales bacterium; assembly: GCA_903911905.1. Classification (GTDB taxonomy): domain Bacteria; phylum Myxococcota; class Myxococcia; order Myxococcales; family Myxococcaceae; genus Xiheilimnobacterium; species Xiheilimnobacterium phototrophicum. Next base: position 10,987 of record CAIWFK010000175.1, on the reverse strand, counting down.
CGAGCCGTCGGGGGCCTTGGTGTAGAGGGCGACGTGGCCGCGGTTGGCGGGGTCGGGCTGGGTCGAGAGCACGGCCGCCTGGCCCGCGCTGACCAGCGCCACGCCGTTGGGCAGCACCATGTTCAGGTCTTCTTCGGTGTTGGCCACGCTGTGCGCGCCGGTCAGCTTCGAGAGATCGTCGGCCACCTTCTGGCGCGCGTCGAGCAGATCGTTGGGTGAGCCGCCGCTGGCCTTCGCCTGCCGAATCTGCAGGTTGAGCGAGGCGATCTGCGCGGAGTCGGCGTTGATCTGCCCCAGCTTCCCCGAGATCTGCGAGTCGAGCGCGGTGCGGGCGCCGGCCAGCTCGGAGGCGGTCGAGCCGAAGGCGTTGGCGAGCGTGGTCGCCGAGGCCACGGCCGCTTCGCGCAGGCTGGCGCTGCCGGGGTCCTGCGAGAGCGCAGTGAGCTTCGTGTAGAAGGTGCTCAGCGCGGGGCCGATGCCGTTGCCGGTGTCGAACGAGGTGATCGACTGCAGCGCGTTCATCTGCGCGGCCGAATACGACTGGTTGCCCAGCGCCGAGCTCATCTGGGCTTCGACGAAGCGATCGCGCGACTGGGTGACCGACTGCAGCACCGAGCCCATGCCCAGGTACGAGTTGCCGATCATGTCGGCGGGGGTCACCGCAGCGATGTTCGCGCTCTGGCGCGAGTAGCCGGGGGTGTTGGCGTTGGTCAGGTTCTGCGAGACCGTGCTGGTCCAGGCCGAGGTGGCGCCCAGGCTTCCGGCCGACTGTCCGAGCAGCGTGAGCAGGCCGGTCATATGTGCTCCGAGTGGGTGCCACCCTCGAGCGCCGCGGGCACGCCTCGTCGGGTGTAGGCCGTGGGTCGGGGCGCGACGTGGTTGACGTAGGCGCGCACGAAGGCCAGCGCCTTCTGGGCCAGTTGCTGGTTGAAGGCGTCGAGCTCGGCGAGCGACCGCGACAGCGCACGAATCTCGGCGAAGACCCCCGCCAGTTGCTCACCCTCGAAGGGCGAGCGGGCGCGAATCTGCTCGAGCGTGATGTCGGTCTGACCCGCACTGCGCGCGACCTCGGCGATCGCCTGGCCCAGTTGGTTCGACAGCTCGGCCGAGCGCTGGTTGAACGTGTCGCGCTGCACGGCCTGATCGAGCAGGGCGCTGCCGTTCATGGTCTTGAGCACCCGCCGGGCGTCCTTCGAGCGCGCCACCTCGGTCGAGAGCACCGACTTGAGCTTGAGCGCGATGTCGACTGCGAGTGCGAGGCTCATGTGCGGCTTTCACCCATCAGCCAGCGACGATCGCGCGGAGTTTGGCCTCGAGCTCGGCGTCGCTGACGAGCTCCTGCGCGATCTGCTGGGGTGACGGGTAGTACTGGCCGTTCTTCACGGCGTTGATGACTTCCTGGACGCGGCTGGCACGGTCCGATGCGCTCAGGCCCACCGAGGTGGCGGTGATCGAGACCTTGTCTGCAACGACGGGCTTCTTCTGGTCGAGCGCATCGGCCTGGCCCGAGCCAGAGACCACCTTGGTGGTCGCGGCGGGGACGGCAATGGGGGTTTCGCTGACTTTCATGGGTTGCCTCCGCCGTCTTTGTCGGCACGAAGCCGGTAAGTCTTAAGAACCTGCCCCGGGTCGACGAAATGACCCCCTTTGCGCACCTCGAAATGAAGGTGGGGCCCCGTGGTTCTGCCGGTTTGACCGACGCGGCCGATGATCTCTCCTTCACCCACCGACATGCCTGGGGTCACGTCGACCTCGCTGGCATGGGCGTAGAGGGTGGTGGTGCCGTCGTCGTGCTGCAGCTCGACCGCATTGCCGTAACCCCCTCTGGGGCCAGCGGCGATCACCACGCCCGCCCTGGCGGCGGGAATGGGCGTGCCTTCGGCTGCACCCAGATCGACCCCTGGGTGAATCGACGGCAGGTGGGTGATCGGGTCGAGTCGTTCGCCAAAACCGCTGGTGACGCCGGGCGTCGCGGCACCTTGCTGGTGATCGCCCAACGACTTCGAGAGCAGCGGGGCCAGCCCCAGCCCGCCCGACGCGGCCACGGCCTGCGACAGCGTGTCGGCGAACATTTCCTGCGTCAGCGAGCTGCCGGCGACTTCGCCCTGGCCCTTGAACGCGCCCGAGGCGGTCAGCAGTTGCTTGATCACGAACGACTCGAGCTGGCTGGCCTTCTCGCGCAGCGTGCGCTGCTCGGCGGTCTCGTTGCGCGGGGCGGTGGACAGGGCCGAGATCATCACAGCACCTCGAGCTCGGCATCGAGGGAACCGACGGCCTTGAGCGCCTGGAGGATGGCCACCAGATCTCGCGGGGTCGAGCCGATGGCGTTGAGCGCCTTGACCAGGTCGTCGACCGTGCTCGCCGCGGGTACCGCCACGGCGGCCTTCTCGGCCTCCTTCGCGCTGGCCTGCTGAATCGGCGTGACCACCGTCTTGCCCGCGGTGGCGAAGGCCGGAGGCTGCGAGACCGCGAACTGGGTGTTGATCGACACGCGCAGGCCGCCGTGGGCGACCGCCGCGGGGCGCAGGTTGACGTGCTCACCCATGACGATGGTGCCGGTGCGCTCGCTGATCACCACCTTGGCGCGCACGTCGGCGTCGATCTCGATCGCCTCGAGTCTGGCGAGCATCGCCACCGGGTCGGCCTTGTTGGCCTCGGGCACGGTGATTTCCACCGCGGCGGAGTCGAGCGCTTTGGTCACCGCGCTGCCCAGGGCCTTGTCGATGGCGGCGGTGATGCGGGTGGCGTTGGTGAAGTCGGGCCGCTTCAGGCGCAGCACCAGGGTCGCGGTCCCCAGGTTGGGGGTGACCGATTTCTCGACGGTCGCTCCCGCGGGCACGCTGCCGGTGGTGGGGGTGTTCTTGCGCACCGCCGAGAAGCCGCCGTTGACCTCGTACCCGCCGACCTGCACCGGGCCCTGGGCCACCGCGTAGACCTGCCCGTCGGCGCCGGTGAGCGGGGTCATCAGCAGCGTGCCGCCCTGCAGCGAGCGGGCGTTGCCCATGGCGCTGACCGTGATGTCGAGGGTGGCGCCGGCGCGCGAGAAGGTCGGCAGCTTGCTGGTGACCATCACCGCAGCCACGTTGCGAGACTGAATGGCCGTGGGATCCACCCGGACCCCGAGCCGCCCCAACATGCCGGCCACCGACTGCATGGTGAAGAGCACCTGCTCGGTGTCGCCGGTGTTGGTCAGGCCGACCACCAGCCCGTAGCCGATGAGCGCGTTCTCACGCGAGCCCTGCACCTCGACCAGTTCCTTGAGGCGGGTCTGGCCGGCGAAGGCGGTGGTCGACAGCGTGACGACGAGGAGCAGGGTGCGCATGGTGACTCCAGGTCAGAAGGGCCAGATCCAGTTCCAGAAGCGGGCGAAGAGCCCGGGCTTCTGGTTGTCGCTGAGCACCCCGCGACCGGTGAATTCGATCTCGGCGTCGGCGACGTACGAGCTGCGCACCGAGTTGTCCTGCATGATGTCGATGGGGCGGACCACGCCCGAGATGTAGAAGTGCTGCTCTTCGTTGTTCACCAGCACCACGCGGTGGCCCTCGATGAAGAGGTTGCCGTTGGGCAGCACCTTGCGAACGATGGCCGGCACGGTCGCGGTCAGCTTCTCGGTGCGCGCGGTGGCGCCGTCGCCGTTGAAGGTGAGCCCGCTCTTGGCGCCCGCGGTCAGGTCGAGCTGCGGAGTCTGCGCGGTGACGGTCTTGAGGAAGGCCTGCAGGGCCACGTTGAGATCGGTGTCGCGCTGCAGGTTGGTGTCGGCGGTGCGCTTGGCGTCGGCGTTCTCTTCGATGCGCACCACCACCAGGTCCTGCTCGCGGAAGGCGCGGTAGTCCGAGAAGAGGCTGGCGTTGCGGGCGTCGGGACGCCAGAGGCTTCCCGCGGCGTCGTCACCGAGGCCGGCCTTCGCCTCTTCGACTTTGTAGTCGCGCCGCTTGGGCGTGTAGGGGTCGATGTGCTGCACGCCGCAGGCGGTCAGGCAGATCAGCGCGGTCAGGGGCGCAAGGGGCTTCATGGAACGTCTCCTTCTGCCGAGACGACGAGCACGCCGTCTTCGAGCGTGCCCCGCACCCGCTTGCCCTGGGGCAGGGTGGCGCAGACCTGGCCGCCGCTGCACGAGGTGGCGGTGCCGCGCGCGTCGATGGCGATGCCGCCCAGCTTGACCCGCACCGTCAGGGGGGTGCCGGCCGGAGGCCCGACCCGAATGGCCTCGAGCGAGAGCGGCTGCCCGCGGTGCAGCGGGCGGTTGGCGGTGGCGTTGGCCGGCACCGCGGTGACCCGGTCGAACCCGCGGCGAACCTCGTGGGCCTTGAGCACCCACGCCCCTTCGAGCGATTCACCCGGTTTCACGTCGTGGGTCAGCTCGGCGGTGGCGAGGGTCAGCTTCACCGTGGCCCAGCCCCAGTCGTCGCAGCGCCGGCCGCGTACCCGCACCGGCACCCGCCCGCTGCCCTCGATGGGCGAGGCGACCTCGAAGCGGCCCACGCACGCGGGGGCCTTCCACGAGACCAGCTCGACGCTCGCGCCCGACACCGCGTTGGCGCTCTCGAGCGCCTGCTGAAGGGCGGGCTCGGTCGTGACGATGAGTGAGCAGAGCAGGGCGAGCACGAGCGGTTACCTCAGGGTGGTGAGCTTCTGGAGGATCTGGTCGGCGGTCTGAATGACCTTCGAATTGAGCTCGTACGAGCGCTGGGTCGAAATCATCGCGACCATTTCCTCGACGGCCTTGACGTTCGAGGTCTCGAGCTGGCCCTGCATGATCTGCCCCGTGCCCTGCTCACCGGGGTTGCACAGCGTGGGCGCGCCGCTGGCCGAGGTCTCGTTGAAGAGGTTGCCGCCGGTGGCCATCAGGCCCGCGGGGTTGACGAAGGTGGCCAGTTCGATGCGGCCCAGGTTCTGCGGGTTGACCTGGTTGGGCAGGGTGGCGGTGACGGTGCCGTCGGCGGTCACGGTGAAGCTGGTGGCCGTCTTGGGCACGGTGATGGAAGGCTCGACCAGCTCGCCGCCCCCCGCGACGAGCCGCCCCTCCGAGTCGAGATTGAAGTTGCCGGCGCGCGTGTAAGCGACCTCGCCGTTGGCGCGCATGACCTTGAAGAAGCCGGTGCCGCCGATCGCCAGGTCCATCGGGTTGCCGGTGCTGATGGGGTCGCCGATCGAGAAGCTGCGGGTGGTCGACGCGGTGCGCACGCCCAGGCCGACCTGGAGCGGAATCGAAGGCGCGCCGCCGCCCTGTGGGTTGGCTTCACCCGGGCTGCGCACGGTCTCGCTGAGCAGATCTTCGAAGTTGGCGCGCACCTTCTTGAACCCGGTGGTGTTCGCGTTCGCCAGGTTGTTGGCGATGGTGTCCATCTGCGTCTGCTGGGCGTCCATGCCGGTGGCGGCGGTGTAGAGCGAGCGAATCATCGTGGTGCGTCTCCTTGAACTTCAGCGAATGCGGCCGACGTCCGTCGCCTTCTCGTCGAGCTTCTTGTAGGTCTGCAGCGCCTGAATGCTGGCGTCGAAGTGCCGCTGGGCGGTGATCATCTGCACCGCGGCCTCCAGCGCGCTCGAGTTGCTGGTCTCCATGGTGCCCACCCGTAGCGTGTCGGTCGACGCGGTCAGTTGCTTCTGATCGTGCGGCGCCACCAACGACGGTGCGATGCGGTCGACCGGGCCGGTGACGTCGAAGCGGCCAATCTCTCCGATGCGAATCTCGTTGGCGTAGACCGTGCCCGACGGCTGCACCGAGACCACCGTGCCCACCGGCGCGACGATGGGCTGGCCTTCGGTGTCGACCACCGGGTGGCCGGCTGCGGTGAGGGTGCCGTTGGCGTCGACCGTCAGGTGACCGGCGCGGGTCAGCGCGATGCCGTTGCTGGTCTGCACTCCGAGGAACGACCTGCCCGAGGGCAGCACGTCCATCATGTCGCCGGTCTGCACCACCTGGCCCGCCGACAGGTCGACCTGCGTCGAGACCGCGGCCGCGTAGACCTTGGTCGCCGAGCCCTTGTCGTCGCCGTTGGCGAGGAAGGCCTCGAAGGCGGGGCGCTCGGCCTTGAAGCCCGGCGTCTGCGCGTTGGCCAGGTTGTCCGAGACGGAGTCCAACTGCTCCATTCGAGCCGCTGCGCCGTTCATGCTCACGTAGATTCCGTCGGACATCACGACCTCCTGTCGCCGAACCAGGTAGAGCACCGTGCGTGCCAGCGCTTCCCGGCAGAGGCTGCCCACCGGCCCCCGCACCCGGCTGTTTCGGCCCGGCAGGAGCTGCCCGGTGCCCCCCGGGGTGTCAGCGTGTTGACCGACCCCGCCCGTGGCCGTGACCCAGGGGGCCTCGACGTGGATCAACGGGTTACGAAAGGCGCGGCGGCTGCACAGTGACGCGTCATGGTTCGGACGAGGCTCGATACCGTCGTGAAGTTGAGGGAACGTGACGAGGAAAAGGCGGCCCAGGCGCTGGCCAAGGCCGACAGGGCCGTGACGAGCGCGCAGGCGGCCCATGAAGACGCCAAGGCCCGGGCGATGATGGACTTCCGCGCCCGCAACGACGTCTCGCAGTGGGAATTGCAGGAACTCGCGCAGCACCGCGCGCTGGCCGAAGAGAAGAAGGCGGCGCAGTTGGTCGCGGCGGCGAAGGCGGTGGCCTCGAAGTCGCGCGACGTCTTCACCGTCACCCACCAGCGGGCGGAAGTCGTGCGCCGGGTAGCTGACGCGCGGCGAGACGAGCTGACCCGTGAGCTCGACCGCAGCGAGACGAAGCAGTTGGACGAGGTCGCGGGGCTGCTCTTCAACCGCCGTTAGTTCAGTTCAACGGCTCGTCGGACCACTGCTCGCCGTCGAAGCGGAGCAGTCGGGTGGAGAGGACCTCCTCCTCCATCTTCAGCGACAGCTCGAGCACCTGACGCATCGCCACGACGATCTCGGGCCGGTCGGGTGCGACGAAGATTCGCGATGGCGCGGGCACCGCCACCACCAGGGGTCCCAGCTTGCGCACCAGGTCCTGCCAGGTGTCGGTGTCGACGAGCAGCGACGAGGCGACCATCGAGCCGACCTCGTTCGTGAGCACCGGCGCACCGCGCCGAATGGGCGCGAGCTTCAGGGACTCGGTGCTGATTCCGAGGTTCTCGAAGGCGTGCTGGCGCAGGGCGGCGCGATCGAGCCCGCTCGCCGCGAGCGCCTCGGGGGTGATCGAGGCGATGGTCCCACCTCCGCGCACCCCGTAGAAGAAGGCGAGGCCGCCGACGAAGGGGTCGGTCACCACGGGGAAGGGGGAAGGTCTTCAGCTTGGCCTGGGGCCAGACCAGCACCACCACCGTGTCCGCCGTCAGCGGCTTCGAGGGCTGTTCGGTGGCAGGCGTCGCGAGCGCCGCGACCACCTTCTGCGCCAGTTGGGCGATGCCGGCCTTCCAGTCGGCTTCGCCCGCGGCGAGGCGAATCGGGTTCGCCAGGTTCCACACCATGGTGCGGCCACCGGCGGTGATCTCGAGCGCGGTCTCTGTGCGTCGGCCGACCGTCGAGCCAGGGACGCTGTCGGTGATCACCGCGGTCGCGTGGGCGATGACCTCTTCCGCCGAGGGGCCTGCGTCACTGCGCTTGCCGAAGAGCCGACCGAAGCAGGACATTGCGGGTGGTCATAGCCTGCGGCTGACCAACCCGAGAGGACCGAAACGATGGCCGAGAATGAGACGATCGACGCCGAGGAGGACTTCCTCGCGGAAGCTCAGCGACGCCTCGAGGAAATGCGAGCAACAGGCGGCATCCCCGCTGAAGAGGTGTTCGCGTACCTCGAGGCTCGAGCGCGTGGCGAGCAGCCTCCGCGCCCGGTCGTTCGGCCGGCGTCTGACTAGAGCCCACCCATGTCGTACGAGCTCGGCACGTCGACCCGGAACGCGAAGTCGACGCTCTTCTTTTCGCCCGGCTTGAGCGACACCTTCCACCTGGCGATGCCGTCCTGAGGGCTCACCGAGTAGCCGGGCGTGGTCTTCTCGCTCACCGACACCGCGATGTCGTCCATTTCGGACACGGGCAGGTGATCGCTCAGGGCCACGTCGAGCGGCACCTTGCCGTAGTTCGCCAGCTCGAAGCGGTACGCGTACGTGAAGCGCTTCTTGTCGTTGAACAGCCCCGTGTCGCGCTTGAGCTCTTCCAGGGTCGAGCGCTTGACCCGCACCGAGTCCTCGACGCCGAAGGTGATGGTGAACACCGCGCCCTGGGCGACGCGCTCGAGGGCATGGCGACCCACGAGCCCCGTGCTGCGGAAGGCGTCGATGCGCCCGGGCAGCAACGGCCACGGCGCCTGGTTGGTCAGCTCGGCCACCCGGAAGGCGACCGGGAAGAGCTTGGGCGTGGCGCGCAGCTCGAAGCTGGCCTTGAGATGCGACTTGCCGACGAAGAGGCGCACCGGGCTCGCGTCACCGGGCACACGCGACTTCTCGGGGACCACCAACTGCACCGACAGGCCCTGGCTTCGAGCCTGAGGGGTGCTCTGGGCCTGTGCTGAGCCTCCGCTGTCGCTGCCGCTGGCCTGCGCGTGCTCGAGGTATTCCTCGCGGCGGACCAGCACCTTCTTCTCGGGGGCCTTCTCGTAGCCGCCGACCACCAGCTTCTTGAGCTCGGGCGGGGTGGCGTTCTGCGACGGCACCGCGGTCGACAGCGTCAGGTCGACCTGCGACCAGTCTTCACCGGTCGACTGCGAGAGCGTGGCCCACGTCGAGAGGTCGACCGCATTGCCCGCTTCGTCGGCACGGGCCTCGTACGACGGCGTCCACGAGGCGCCGCCGACCAGGTAGGTCAGCGCGAGCTCGGCGGTCTGACCTGCGGGACACGAAGCCAGCACGTCCACGGTCCACGAGCGCTTCTGCGACGCGACCTGCACGCCCTCGAGCTTGAGCTGCAGCTCGGCCAGCTTGCGATCGAGCTCGATCAGCTTGGCGTGGGTCTCGGCCTTGAGCTTCGCCGCCGCCGAGCCAGTCGCCAACGAGGAGTCGATGGCCACTTGCCAGGCCTTGGGGTCGGGCTTCTCGGCGGCCAGCTCGCGGGCGATCTGCTGCATGCCGACGGTGGTGAACTGCGAGGCCAACTGCTGCTGGCCCTGTGCCCGTGCGTATTGATCGTTGAGCGCGCCGCGCTCGAGGTCGAGCGCCTCGATCTGGGTGATCAGGGCATCGACCTTCGGGCTGAACTCCTTCTCGCGGGTGACGACCTCCGACCGCAGGCCGTCGATGGTGCCGCCGTCGACCCGGGCGCGGAACGAGTCAGCGCCAGCCGCGGGGGGAATGTTCTCGAACTTCACCGGTACCCGTGCACCGCAGGTGAGCTGGGTGACGCGCGTGACCTGCGCGCGGTCGGGGAAGACCACCACGCGATCGGCGTTGGAGGTCGAGGCCAGAATGAGAAGAGAGAGCGGGATCATGGCGCCACCTCCGACTGGTTGAGCTTCCACCCTCTGGGGCGTTTGAGCGTGTAGGTGAAGGTGAAGGTCGACTTCTGGCCGGCACCGATGGTGGCACGCCATTCGAGCGAGCCCTTCTTCGCGTCGATGGTGGCCTGGGGCTTGGAATCGAGCAGCCTGGCCTCCAGCTCCTTGAGCTCGGTCACCGGGACCTGATCGAAGATGCGCACCGCGACCGGCGCCTGGTAGGGGTTCGCCAGTTCGATGGTCACCGTGTAGGTGCCGACCTCGTCCTTGCTGATGACGCCGGTGGTGGCTTCGACCAGTTGCACGTTTCGGACCGGCTTGAGCGCGCGGTCGATGCCCAGGGGAAGGGTGAAGGCTTCGCCGGGGGAGACCAGCTTGAGCCGTGCGGTGCCTGCGGGGTCAGCGCCCACGTAGAGCTGGGCCGGACCGCCAGGCAGCACCTGCTGCGAGGGGTTCTTCAGTTCGGCCACCAGGAAAGCGTCGGTGGTCAGCGCGGGGTAGAGCTTGCGCTCGACGGTGACCGGCCACTTCGAGCTCCACAGTGCGATGCGGCGCGAGCCGTCAGCCGAGGTCACGGTCTCCTTCTGCAGCGCAGCGAAGGCCAGGTCGTAGCCGTTGGCGAGGGTGACCGGAGAGTCGGGGCCGAAGTTCGGTGGCCTCCACGAGGGTGGAGGCGAGAGCGAATACGCGGCCGTCGCCTGCACCGGCGTCGACTTGGTGTAGCTGCGACCTGCAGAGCCCGTGACGGTGACGGTCTCGCCCTGGGTACGCACGAGTTCGGCTTCGACCGACGCTTCGTCGAACTCATACTCGCGGGGAGCGGTCTGGGCGACCGACTCCATCGACTTCGTGGGAGCCGGGGCAGGCGCAGCCGCCGGAGCGTTGGCTTTGCCCCCGGCCTGCCCAGGCGGTGGCGGCGGAGGGGCGGCGGGGGCGTACTCGCGTCGGGAAGCGGACTTCGGCTTCGCCGGCGACCGGTACTGCGCCTGCTCGCCGCTCAACACCTGGGCCAGTTGCCCGCGCACGAACTCCTCCTCGCTGCGCGCGCGCGCTTCCGACGGCACCGGCGGGGCGGGCGCGATCAGCTCGTACATCGGCGAGGGCGTGGGAATGAAGCGATCGGCCACGCCGATCTTCCACGTCGACAGCTTCGGCGCCCGCGAGGCGCTGCTGGGAATGGCGGTCGACAACTGAAGCGCCACGTTCTGCCAGTCTTCCTGCGTCGACTGCGTCACCAGCGCGGCCAGCGACAGGTTCACGGTGTTGGTGTCGGGCTGCAGTTGCAGGTCCCAGGTCGGGGTCCACCGCGCGTTGCGCACCAGGTAGGTCATGGTCAGCGTCGCCGGGCCATTGCCGCCCAACTGCGCGACCACCTTCCAGCCCGAGCGGGTCTGCGGGTTGCCCAGCTTGCGGGCCTTCTCCATCAGCACCTCGCGCTTCTCGGCGGTCTTCTTGAGCTGCTGCTCGCCGTCTCGCGCGCGGGCCTGGAGCCGGCTCAACTGCTCGCTGATGAAGCTGGCGCTGGTGGCCCAGCCCGCGGCGTTGAGCCGCGAAGGGGCCTTGAGGGGGTCGTTCGCCGGCGCCTGCGGTGAGAGT
>CAIWFK010000174.1 GCA_903911905.1 uncultured Myxococcales bacterium | reverse complement strand
GGAACAGGAACAGCAGCAGCCCCACCATGTTCTCGAAGCGTTCCTTCCGGTACTCGTCGAGCTCGGTGGTCTGGCTGCGCAGCGAATCGACCGTCTCGGTCATGCCGTGCAGCGCCCGCCAGGCGTCGTAGCGCGCGTCGAGGTCGGGGTCGTCGCTGACGCGTGGGTACCAGAGCGAGTTGGTGAAGAGCATCACGTCGCCACGCAGGGTGGCGGTGGGCGTCAGTGACTGCCACCGGCTGGTGCGGCTCTTGCGTTCGACCTCGCCCATGCGCCGGGTGATCTCGAAGGCCACGGAGCGCTGACCGGTGGTGAGCAGGAAGAGCGCGAAGTCGCGATCGATGACCGGCGGCTCGGGGCGATCGTCGAGCTCGAGCGTCAGCCGCGCGCCACCCGTCGCGGTGAACCAGTGCTCCACGTCGCGCAGGGCGTGCACGGTGCGGGCGTCGATCGCGGCCTGCGAGGGCAGGTTGGCCAGGGTGGGCGCAGCTCCGCTGGCCAGGGCGTGCAACAGCCCCTGCACGCTGCGCGAGGCGTCGAGCATGGTCGAGCGCGCGCGGTTGATGGTGTACGCGCCGAAGATCGACCAGCGCGCCGGTGCCGCGTCTTCCAGCGACGGCCCCAGCGCGATCACTTCGGGCAACGCTTCCAACGACTCGCCCTGGACCAGCCTGGCCTGCTCGGCGGCCTGGGCCAACAGCGTGGTGGCGCCGCCCGTCCGCTCGACCCACAGCAGCGCCAGGTGACTGGGGTAGAGCGAGACGTGCAGGGTGCCCAGCGCACAGGGCCGCTCGAGGTGCTCGACGTCGACCCCGCGAGCGTCTCCCAGGAAGCTGGCTTCGATCGACGGCAGGAACCCGCGAATCGACGACGGCCAGCGCGATCGGGTCCAGCCTTCGGTGCCGAGGCTGGTCGCGTCGATGCCTGGCTTGACCCGCCGCGGTCGACAGACCACCGTGCGCGACGCGGTCACGTGAATGTTTCGCCCGACGTGAAAGCGCTGCCACACCGATTCCCACAGCTCGCTGCGGGTGAGCCGGGTGCCCGCGAACGGAGGCGCGACGATGGTGCTGCGCCCCTTGGCCCACGCGTAGCCGTCGGAATACCAGGGGTCGGACAACCCGTTGAGCGCCGCGGGCTGCGACGGAAAGCGCGCCTGGCCCTTCGCACGAGGCTTCCCTTCGGGGGTGAAGTCGCCTTCCAGCAGATCCAACTGCAGCGCCAGATCGCCCAGCGTGCCCGGGCTCTCGGGGGCGATCGAGAGGGTGTGCCGCCCCCACGCGTGCTGCTCGTTGGGGGCGTGAATGGCGAGCAGCTCGAACCCGCGGCCAGCACTCGACGAGGCCTGATCGGGCCTCGCCAACAGCTTGAGCACGGTGACGTCCTGCGGAGACGACAGGAAGAGCGCGTCGATGCGCCGGTACGCGCTGCCGGGCTGATCGTCGAGCGGCAGATCGAGCTGCACCTGCCAGGCGCGGGTCAGCTCGGCGCGGTAGAGATCGGCGTCGGCCTTCAGTCGTCGGGCCACCCGCCCTGGAATCAGGGAGGGCGAGAGGCTGGCCAGCGCCGGTGGCGGTGCGTCGAGCACGCCCACCAACAACTCGAGCATCTCGCGTGACGGGCCGATGCTCCCCGCGCGAAAGTGCATCGACGCGTAATAGACCGAGGCCAGCGCCCGCTCGTAGGCCCCGGCGCGTTCGGTGCGCCCCTGCTCCCATTCGCTGACGTAGTCGACCAGTTCACCGAGGTGGGCGGGCCAACGCTTGTGGAGCACCCGATGGGTGGCCAGCACCGCCGCGGTGGTGCAGTCGAGCGTCGGGTCGTGCAGGCGGAAGGTGAGCGGCAGGCTCAGCGCGTCGAGGGCCTCGGCGCTGCGCAGCACCACCTCGGTCGTCGAGCGCAGGGCGGCGGTGCGCCAGTGCGCCAGCTTCCACGAGAGCATGCGCGGGTGGGGCGGGGCGCCGGCCGCGCGCGAACCGACGCCCAGGAACAGTTCGTTCCCGGCCGGGTCGGCGTCGACCGCCGGGCGCTCGGTGGTCCAGGTCACCCGCGCCGGGTCGGTCATCGCTTCGAGGGTCTGCGCGAGCGCCGGGTCCATGGGGGCCCACAGCATAGGGGAAAAATTGCACCTGCCGCAGGACAGCGGGGTTGATGGTGTTGACCCGCGTGGAAAGGTAGATCGGTGGTCATGAGAGTGTTGGCCATGGTGCTGCTGGTGGCGGGCGTCGCGCTCGCCGCCGAACCCGCGCCCAGGAAGCCGATCGTCGCGGTGCTGTATTTCAACACGCCCGATCAAGGGCAGGGCCGCGACGAATGGCTGCAGCTTCGCAAGGGGCTCGCCGAGATCCTGATCACCGACCTGGTGGCCGACGATCAGTTCGTGGTGGTCGAGCGGGCCCGCCTCGAAGAAGTGCTCGCCGAGCTCAAGCTGCAGGCCACCAGCAAGTTCGACAAGAGCACGGCCCAGGAGGTCGGCAAGCTGCTGGGGGCGAAGTACCTGGTGTTCGGGTCGATCGTCGCCGAGCCACACAGCGGGCGAATTCGCATGGCCGCCAGTGCGCTGCTGGTGCCGACCGCCGAATTCGTCAAGGTGGTGCAGACCGGGCCGCGGTACGTGGCGGAAGATCGACTCTTCGAGGCGCTCGACGCCTGGCGCATCGATCTCGAGACCGGCATCGCCGCCGCCGAGGCCAACGCCCCGGCCACGCCACCCAGGCCCAAGGCCGACCGCGTTCGGCCCAGCTTTCAGAACGCCGTGAAGTATTCCCGCGCCCTCGACGCGAAGGACAAGAAGGACACCGCCAGAGCGAAGCAACTGCTGACCGAAGTGGTGAAGGATCAGCCCGACTTCAAGCTCGCGCAGGCCGACCTGTTGAACCTGAGTAACTAGATGAGCGCCGATCTCGAGCCACTGCTGCTCAAACTCACCACGTTCGCGCCCCTGTTCGGCCGCGCGCGCGAAGACATCGACGCCATGGTCAGCCGTGGCCGGGCAGGGGACTACAAGGGCGTGCTGCAGAACGCGCGGCTGGTGCTCGAAGCGCTCCTGCGCTCGCTGGTGACCGACGAGCTCAAGCAGACCCCGGGCAAGGCCATGCTCGACGAGCTGGTCTCGAAGTTCCGCCAGCAGGCCAACGCCGGCCTCGTGCCCACCAACGTGCTGGCGCACATGGGCACCGTGCAGGCCTGGGGCAACCTCTCGTCGCACGATCACGCCGGCAGCCTGAGCGATCAGGCCGTGAGCGTCGGCCCCGACGAGGTGATGGCCAGCCTCAATTCGATGGTGGCGATTCTGTCCTGGTACGTCACGCGCAAGAACCTCACGCCGGTGACAGGCGCCGTGGCCGTCGCGCGCAAGCCCGGGCCCCCGACGCTGTCCAACCGCACGCTCGTCTCGGTAGCGATCGCGGCGGCGGTGGGCGTGGCGGCGGCGGTGGGGCTCAAGACCACCAACGACGCGAAGAAGGCCGAGCTCGAAGCCAACCCGCCCCAGCCGGTCAACCGCTTCGAAGCGCTCGATGCCGTCTACGCCTCGTGGCGTGAGCCCGTGCCGCCCGCCCGTTGCCGCAACGAGGCCCAGGCCGCGCAGTTGGCCGCAGACGCGACCAACCTCGACGCGCTCACGCTCATCGACAAGCCCTCGCCCGAAGCGTCGTACCTGCTCGCGCGCGCCTTCTTCAAGGACCGCAAGGCCCGCCACGACTCGCTGGCCAGGGCCCTGGCGTGTGACGACTTCGCCGCCGCGCAGTACCTGGCAGGGCTGATCGTCATCGCCTCGAACGGCGACCTCGACGAAGCGCGCAGCCGCTTCCAGAAGGCCGCGGCCATGGCGCCCACCTTCCTCGACGCGCGCTCGAAGCTGGCGGCGGTCTACGTGCAGCAGAAGCAGTTTCCCCAGGCGGTGGCCGAGGCCGAGGCCTTGATCGCGGCCGCTCCCGACTACCACCCGGCGTACGTGGTGCGCGGGTCGGCGCGAGGCGAGCAGGGCGATCGCGACGGCGCGCTGAAGGACTACTGCACCGCGCAGAAGCTGGGCTCGACCGTCGCCCGCGCGCGCCTCGAAGAACTCAAGCTCTCGTGCGACTGACCCTGCTCGCCCTGTGGTGGTCGATTTCGATCGCCAGCGTGAGCGTGGCGGCGCCCACGCGGGTGGCGATCGTCTACGGCCACAACGGCGCAGACGGGCCGCGCGCGCCGCTGCGCTACGCCGAGCTCGACGCCGCGCGCATGGCCCAGACCCTGACTGAATTGGGGCAGGTCGACCCGGCCGATCTCAAGCTGCTGCAGGGCCGGCCGATCGCCGAGCTGACCCAGGCGCTCCACTGGGCGAAGGAACGGGTCGCCGGCCGCGACGCGGTGCTGCTGGTGTACCTCTCGGCCCACGCCGATGCCCGCCGAGGGCTGTTGCCCGGCAAGGAAGCCCTGGGCTGGCCCGAGCTCAAGGCCGCCATCGCCGCCACCGGCGCCACGGTGCGCGTGACCATCGTCGACGGCTGCCAGAGCGCGGGCATCATCGAAGCGGGCGCACGCGCGGTGCCGGCCTTCGAGCTCGAGGCCGATCCGCTCACCGTCAAGGGCGAGGTCTTCATCACCTCGTCGGCGGTCGACGAGCCCTCGGTCGAGGCCGGAGCCTTCCAGGGCTCGGTGTTCTCGCAGCACCTCCTCGCTGGGCTGCGCGGCGCGGCCGATCGCTCGGGCGATGGGCGCATCTCGCTCGACGAGGCCTACCGCTATGCCTTCGAGCGAACCCAGGGCGGGGCCACCGGTCAACACGCGGCGTTCGCCAATCGGCTCTCGGGCTACGGCGAGCTCACGTTGACCTCGCTCGAGCGCGCCTCGGGGTTGGTGCCGCCCGAACGTGCGCAGGTGCTGACCGTTCGCGAGGCCAGGTCGGGCTCGCCGCTGATCTCGGTGAGGGAGCCCGACCGCCACCGCCTGGCGCTGCCTCCGGGGCGCTACGACGTGGTCATCGAACGCGATGGGGCCGTTCGCGAGGGGCGCGTCGAGGTGGTGCCGCACCAGTTCGTGGCCCTTGCCGACGAGCGCCTCACCGCCAGCAGCCGCCAGCCCCTGGTCGTGCGTCTGGTGGACAGCGCCTGCGTGTGGGTCGACGTTCCGCGGCCCGACCCACTGCTCCAGGCCCTGGCCGACCGGCTTCGAACGCCGCCTTGCGACGATGGGGTCGAGGTCACGTTGACCCATGCCCAGGGAGCGGTCGTGATTTCGGGGAAGTCCAGGAGTTCCGGGGTCTTGAGTCAGACCCTCGCCCCCGGTGACCTCGAGCAGTTGACCCGAGCGTGCCAGCGCTGGCTGAGCGATGAGGCCTCGAGCCTCGCCACAAAGCAGAAACGCTGAACGAGCCGTGGTAGGAGTCTCGAATGGATGCCGCGTCGGCGCTGCGGGCGAGCCCCCTCTTCCAGACTTTCACGGACACGGGGGTCGGCATTCTCGCGACGATCTGTTCTCCGAAGAACTTTCCAGCGGGGACGCCGTTGTTCGTCGAGAACATGGTGTCCGACTCGTTGATGGTGATCGGCGAAGGGCGCGTGGCGCTCTCGACCCGTGGAGAAAAAGGCGATCTCGCGATCGGCGAACTGGGGCCCGGTGACTGGCTGGGCGAGCTCTCGCTCATCAACACCGGACAGCGCCTGTGCACCGCCATGGCCCTCACGCCGGTCGCCGCCTTCGAAATTCGCCAGGCCGATTTCCAGCGGCTGACGGCCACCAAGCCGCAGGCCTGCATGAAGCTGCTGATGGCGATCTGCATCACCTTCGGTCAGAAGGTGCAGGCCAATCGCGACTCGTTGCGCACCCTGGTCGCGCGCACTTGATGCAGGGCCGAGGGTGGGTTACCCACGCCCCCCACATGAACCGCGCCCTCGCTCTCTGCGTCGTGCTCTCCTCCACCGCCTTCGCGTCGTCCCAGGGCGACTGGTTCGCCAGCCTCTATTCTGGTGACGGCGTCGAGCTGCGCAACGACGAGCGCGTGTTCGCCTTGTTCGCGGTCTTCAACGCGCTGGGCTTCGATCAGGGCCCCATCACCCGCAAAGATCCCGTGCCCAGGGTGAGCTACCACCCCGTTCGCCAGGTGCTGCGCGCGCGGGTGATCGGCGGCGACCCTGAGGTGCGGAAGGCGGCCGAGGCCTTCTTCGACGCCCACCCGGCCACGCTGCGTCGCTACCTGTCGTGGGTGGTTCAGGGTGACGCGCCTCCGTTCGCCGCCGCGCCGAAGACGAAGGACGCCGCCGAGCTCAAGGGCTTCGAGCAGGTGCTCGCCAAGGCCTGGACCGGGTGGAAGCTGGAAGAGGCCATGCAGTCGGTGCAGGGCGAGTACCGCAAGGCGCTCAAGGGGTACCTGCCGGTGATCGACGGCCCGCTGGCCAGGGCCCGCGCCACCCTGAAGACCCCTGACACCGTCGAAGCGCTGCTGGTGGTGAACCTGCTCGACGCCCAGAACGAGGTGCGCGGCGTGACCAGCGAATCGGGCAACGAGGTGTTCCTGATCGTCGGCCCGTCGGACAAGCCCAACGTCGAAGGCCTGGTGCGCGAGTTCGCCCGTCAGTCGATCGAGCCCCAGGTGAACAAGCAGGTCGCCAAATGGGCAGGCGGCGCCCAGGTGTTGCGCGAGGCCCAGCTCGCCGGTGCCACCGAGCAGACCGTTGCCGAGTACGCCACCGCCGTGCTGACCCAGGCCGTCGCCCTGCGCGCGATGGACGCCAACGATGCCGCCTGGGAAGCCGCCCAGGCCCGCTATTTCGGAATCAAGGACGTGGCGAAGCTGTTCGACGAGGGGAAGCCCCTGGAAGGGTGGTTCCTCGATGCGATGCGACAAGTCGAAACGCGCCGTCCTGCCAAGAAGTAGCCCGTGGAGTTCCTGAACTTCCTCAGCTCGCTGGTCGGTGACGCAGGCGGCATCGTGCCGTACGCCATCGTCTTCGGCGTGCTGCTGACCTGCGGCCTGGGCGTGCCGCTGCCCGAAGACATCTCGCTCATCTTCGGCGGGTTCCTGGTCTTCGAAGAGCGCGCGGTGTTGCCGTGGATGATGCTGACCGGGTACCTGGGCATCATCATCGGCGATTCGATGATCTTCTTCTTCGGGCGCAAGTTCGGCTCGAAGCTGGGCAGCAAGCCCACCGGGTTCTTCAGCCGGGTGATCAGCCCCGACAAGCGGGCGCGGGTCGAGGGCCTGTTCAAGAAGCACGGAGAGAAGATCGTGCTGTTGGCGCGCTTTCTTCCCGGAGTGCGCTCGGTGACCTACTTCACCGCCGGCTCGGTCGGCATGAAGTACTCGCACTTCGTCTTCTTCGACTCGGTGGCCTCGCTGGCCTCGGCGCCCATCTTCGTCTTCCTGGGCTTCAAGTTCGGTGGCGAACTGGAAGAACTGCTGCACAAGATCGCGCGCGGTCAGCGCAGCGTGGTCATCGCCACCGTGGTGATTCTGCTGGCGGGGTTCCTCTTCTCGCGTTGGCGCAGCAAGCGCGAAGCGCAGGCCAACGCCGAAGCGCTGCGCCAGAAGGAACTCGAGGCCCAGCAGGCGCCGAAGGTCGGCTGAGTCGCTTCAGGGCGCGGTGGTGTTCAGGTACCGGACGATGGCCGCCTTCTCGGTGACCGTGCGTTGGTTGATGGCCGGGGCGGTGCCGAAATAGCTGAAGGCGTGCACGTCGAAGCCCTGATCGGCGCTGAAGGTCGCGGTCAGCTCGCTCGCGGTGACGAAGGTGCCGTCGGCGGTGAAGGCGTCGGGGTGCTGCCCTTCGACGAACGCCCCTCCGCAGCCCGTGAACCAGAGCGTGAGGACGACGAAGAGGGCAGGGAGCGCGCGTCGCATGACGCGCGGAAGGCTAGACGGTCTCGAGGTACTGCAGAATCGCCGCGAGCAACGGGCTGGGCTCGACCTCGGCGGGTGCGGCAGGCGCGGGCATCACCAGCTTGAGCCGGCCACCGGTCGCGTCGTACAGCGGCACGTCGTCGCGGCGAACCTTGCGAACGAGGTTCGGAGGCATCACGGCTCCTCGGGCAGCTTGGCGTACTTCTCGAGCAGGTCGTCGACCGCTTCACGCAGGTACTCGCTCTGCGCGATGCGGGTGCGCTTGCTGAGCTCGCGCAGTTGATCGACCTTGAGCTGCTCGACCAGGACGTGGGTGCTCACCACTTCCTTCTCGTCGATCGACGTGGCGTGCGCCGGAGTGGATGAATCGCCGATGACCTGCGGGCTGAGCGTGGTGTCTTGCATGGGTCTCCCTCGAAGCGAGCTACAGGCCGCAACCTGCCTGTGCTGACCTGAAGAAGACGGCGAGAACGGGCCCTCGTCAAAAAAACGGCCGCCGCGAGGGTCGCCGTGCTCCGAGCGCCAGGCGTGGAGCATCACTCAAAGGGGCCGGTTTCGTTCAATGAAACCGGCCCCTTCTCGCGAAATCATTGGTGGCCAGGGTCGGACTCGAACCGACTACCTGCGGATTATGAGACCGCCGCTCTAGCCAGCTGAGCTACCTGGCCACAATGTGCGCGCCGCCTTACATGGGGTCAAAGCGTGTCGCAAGAGGTGTGTTTGACCTCGTGACGAGAATGACCGTACTCTTCTGACGACACCGTCTTCTGTCTCAGGGCACACCCGGGGAAAGCCTGGGGTCGCAAAGCCGAGGGGCCTCCCTTCCATTGGAAGCGGCCGGCCTTGGTTGCCAGAGGGAACGGGCGCCTCCTGCAGTGGGAGCGCGTGCCCTGACCGAAGACCTGTACCGGGCGAGGTGCCCGGTCGAGGAGCAGGCATGGGTCTCGACGTCGTGGTCGCGCTGGTCGGTTCGATGATGGTCTCGGTGACGCCAGTGCAGGGTCCCGCGCTCACCGTCTCTCCCGTCAGCATCAACGCCAATCAAGCTGATCAGCCCTTCGACCCGCACGTCGATGGCGACCTCGCCGCGTACTCCGACGCGGTCACCGGGCAGATTCACTATTATCGTTTCAGCACCGGCGTCGATTCGGTGATCCCCAACCTGGTCAACGGCGTCGCCGCGTCCGACTTCCTGGCCGACGTGAATGCCAACCGCATCGTCTTCACCCGCTCGCTGCCCACTCGCGTCGCGATCATGATCTTCGACGTCGCCACCGGCACCACCACCGAGATCGACGCGGTCGAGGGCTCGTACCGCCAGTATGTCGGGCTGGGCGCCAACACCGTCGCCTTCGGCGACCTGGGCATCGACCCGAACGGCGAAATCCAGACCACCGATCTCGTCTCGGGCATCACCACCCGGCTGACCAACGACACCATCGTCGATCAGTACCCGGCGGTGTCGGCCGACGGCAACACCATCACCTGGGAGCACTGCCCCACCATCGTCTGTGCGGTGTGGAAGGCCACCCGCAACAGCACCGGCACCTGGACCGTGAGCGCGGTGACCGGCGGCACCGACTCGAACACCAACCCCGACACCAACGGCACGCTGGTGGTCTACGACTCGATTCGCGCCGCCAGCGCCACCGGGCCCGACCTCTATTACACGCCGGTCGCTGGAGGCGCCGAGACCCAGTTGTCGATCGCGGGCGAGGAATACAACGCCAGCATTCGCGGCGACTACATCGCCTTCGAGCACCGCATCACCGGGCAGAACAGCGACATCTGGCTGTACGAAATCAGCAGCAACCGGGTGTTCGCCATCACCAACACGCCTGCGCTGAACGAGACGCTCAACGACGTCGCCGTGCAGCCGGACGGCTCGGTGCGGGTGGTCTGGCAGGCCAGCAACGGCGTGGGCTCGACCATCGTCGGCGCCACCATCACCGTGCCGCCGGTCGCGCCGCCGCCTCCTCCGGTCTGCAGCCGCTCGGCGACCCTCACCGCCTCGCGTTCGTATTCGCCCAACCGGTGGGTCGACGGCTCGGCCACCTGGTCGCCGGCGCTCAGCTTCGCCGTGCCCGCCACGCTCACCACCGTGACGGGCGACGCGGGCGATGGGTCGGTCACCCTCGCCATCGCCGGGGCCAACGCGCTCACCATCTGCCGCTACAGCGCCGACGACGACTGCCACCACGCCAGCAGCTCGTAGCCCCACACCTACCGGTTCGCGGGCTGCCGCGGCACCGGGGGCCCGGTCCAGGTGGGGACCATCGTGGCCTCGACCGGCGTGCTGCTCCACGTCGATTCTGGCAATTCCCGCGCGGGCACCACCAGCGTGCGCCTGACGGTGGGCGAGACCTGCGCCGTCGCCGGTTGGCCCACCACCACGCACCACGGCGACGGTGATGACGACGACGATGACCACGACGGCTCGCACGGCGGTCACCACTGATCATCGCCGTCTGGAGCGATCAAAGCCGCTAGAGTGCTTCGCTCCATGCCGCGCCCGTCGCACACCTCGCCGCTGGCGCTCGTCTTCGCGCTGGCGGCGTTCGTGTGTTCGCCCCTTCGCGCCGAGACCTTCACCCCTGACGAGCCGGTCTCGCCCGATGGCTTCGAGGTGGTCAGCGATCACTCGCTGACGGCCACCAATGCGCGCGTGCTGGAGCGCGGCCCCGGCGTGTTCTTCGTGGTGCCCGAGCGCGACGCGAGGGACGTGACCGTGACCCCGGCCGGCGAGCCCAGGCGCACCCTGAAGGTGGGGCCTCCGGCCAGCACGGTGACCATCGCGCTCGGCGGCGCGGCACCGGTGAAGAACCGCGATCACGAGGTGCCGCTCGAGATCTCCGTCGCCCAGGGCCAGGACTCGGCGCCCCCGGTGGTACGGGCCAACGTGGGTCGCGTCGATCGCCTCGAGCGGGTCGGCCCGGGGCGCTTCACCGCCGTCTATTCGCTGCCGGCCACCCGCTTCCCCGAGGTGGCGATCATCGTGGCGTTCTCGGCCTGGCCACATGCGCAGTCGATTCACGGGGCCTTCGGCGTGCTGCGGGTGCCGCTGGCCAGCGCGGTCGAGGTGCCGGGGCGCGCCGAAGCGGGCGCCGAGGTGCGGTTGTCGATCGCCGGCAAGACCTTCGGCCCGGTGAAGGCCGCGGCCGACGGAACCTTCCGACTTCCGGTGGTGGTGCCTCCCGGGTTCGGCGTGGCACAGGTGCAGACCATCGACCGGGTGGGCAACCGCCGCAGCTCGTCGCTCGATTTGCTGTTGCCGCCCACCGATCAACTCTCGTGCGTCTCGACCCCCGCGCAGTTGCCGGCCGACGGCGTCAGTCGGGCCCGGGTCCTCTGCGCGACGTCCGACAGCCACGGCGCGGCGGCGCGCGGCTCGAAGGTGTCGCTCCAGGCCTCCGCCGGCAGCTTGTCGCCCGCCCGCGATCTGCCCAACGGCGTCGCCGAATGGGCGTGGACCGCGCCCACCGAACGCGGCGCAGGTACGGTGAGCTTCGAGGCCAGTTGGCGCAACCAGGGCTTCGAGTCGAAGGAGGCGCTCAGCGTGGCCCTGGTGCAGGGGCCGGTGGTGAAGGTTCGAGTCGACGACCTCGACGCCGTGGTGCACCTGGGGGCGATCTGGCGGCCCGAGATCGCCGCTACCGACTCGCTGGGCCGGCAGGTGAAGGGCGTGGTGATGATCGCCGAGCTGCCCGGCGGCACGGTGGTGGGTGACGGCTCGTCGGCCACGCCGTTGCGCTGGCAACCCCAGGGCGAACCCAGGCAGGTCGAGGTGATGGTGCGCGCGTGGGGGCCGCTGGGTGAGGCGCCGGCGAAGCTGCTGGTCTGGTCCGACGCGAAGGCGCTCTTCGCCGCCGTCACCGACCTCTCGGGCCTGCCCGTGCCCGCGCAGCCGTTGCTGGTCGACGATCGCCAGGTGCGCACCGGCCCCGACGGCATCGCCGCGCTCGGGCCGCTGGTCGACGGCGTGCATCAGGTTCGTCATGCCGAATGGGCGGCGCTCAAGACCCGGGTCGTGGTCACCAAAGGCACCCTGCGGTTCCCGGTGACCGATCGCCCGCCGCGCGTCGAGGTGCCGGTGCCGCTGCGCATCGCGCCCGCGTGCGAGGTGAACGTGCGGCTGGCCCGCGCAGGTGACGGCCTGGTGTGGTGGCTGGAGCGGCCCGATGGCTCGCTGGCCGACGATCGCGAGGTGGTGGTGACGGTCGACGGCGTGGCCACCACCACCCGCTCGCACGGGCACGCTTCGTTGTCGGGGCGACAGGTCAGCGTGGTGGACGTCGGCACGGGCGTGGCGGCGGCCATCGGAGCCGCGCCATGATCGCCCTGATGACCCTGCTGGTACTGGGGCAGGTGCGGGTGGTCAGCACCTTCGATGACGGGGCGATCGTCGGGCGGGCCTGCGACGACCTGAACGCCAATGGCACCTGCGAGCCCGACGAGCCCGGCCTGCCCGGGGTGCACGTGCTGCTCGAGACCGGCTTGCAGGCCACCACCGACGCCGCGGGCCGGTACCACCTGGCTGCCGTCGGAGCGCGGACCTTCGACGGCTCGCAGGGCGGGCGCCAATTGCCTGGCCGACATCGCCTGGGCGTCGATGCCAGGTGGCTGCCTCAGGGCACCACGGTCGCTCCCGCCGCGGTCACGGTCGAGGTGCCGATGGGCGGGCTGGTGCTGCAGGACTTCGCGATCACCTCTCGCCGCGCCGACGCAAAGGGCGTGCGGCTGACCGGGGTGCCGCGGTTGGCGGCGGGCGCCACGCTGCACTGGGAAGCGACGCTGGCCGGGGTGGAGGGCGCGACGCGGGTCTCGGTCAACGGCCGGGCCGCGCCGTCGGGGCTGATCGCGCTCGACCTGCATGACGGCCCCAACGAGGCGCTGATCGCCGTGGCCTCCGAGGGCGTGTTGTCGCTCTTCCTCCTTCCGCTCGAGGTGGTGCTTCGTCGCTCGAGCGCGTTGGTGATTCCGGGGGCGCTGGTCAGCCTGGGTTCCGTCACCCTCGACCCGCAGGGCCTGGCCCGGTCCACGGTCGAGGGCTCGTTCCGGGTGCGGTTCGGAGCGGTGGCGTTGTCGCCTGGCACGGTGGTGTCGACCTCGGGGCACACCGTCACCGTCGCTCGCGGTGCGCTCACCATCGACGAGTCGCTCGAGCGGCCGCAGGCCCGCGGCGTCTTCGCCCTGGCGCTCGGCGACGTGCAGGCCTCGTTCGGCAAGGGCAGCCCCCAGTTCGCGTGGACGGGCGCGGCCTTGCTGCGCGCGCGCTTCGGCGCCTTCGAGCTGAACGGGGAAGTGCGTGGAGAAGACGGCGACGTGGCGGCGGTGGTGGCCAGCCGCGGGGCCTCGTTGCTGCAGACGCGCGCGCCCGACGTGCTCGAGCGCCAACTCGACGTGGCGCGGGTGGTGCCGAGGTACGGCGACGACTCGGCGACCATCGCCTCGAATGCAGGGAACGCCCGGTTCCGACTGGCAGCCTCGCTCGACGACGTCGGCACCCTCGGTCTGGGCAGCACGCGCCTGTCCCTGCACGGCTCGGAGGTCGGTCGGTTCGAGCGGGCGCTCGAGGGCGGCTTCGTCGATCTCGCCACCAGCGCCTCGAACCCCTTCGGCGTCGAAGTGCACGCCGCCGCCGCGCCCTCGCAGACCGACGTGGTGTCGGGGCAGTCGCGCAGCCAGGCCCACGAGCGCTTCGAGGCCACCGGCGGCAGCCTGTTCTTCCTCAGGAACTCGCCGGTGGTGCAGGGCAGTGAGGTGGTGCGGGTGGAATGGCGCGACGCGGTGACCGGGCTCGTGGTGCGCGAGCGCACCTTGCTGCGTCTGCGCGACTATTCGGTCGACGTCGTCGCGGGGCGGGTGTTGCTGGCCCGCCCGCTCAGCTTCCTGGCCGCAGAATCGTCGCTGCAGACCGATCCCCTGACCTCGGGCGTCACCGCCAACCTCACCGTCGACTACGAATACCTGTCCGACGGGGCCGGGGGCGCGGTCTACGGCGGCGAGGTGAAGGGGCGCGCCGGGCCAGTCACGGTCGGGCTGGGCGCTGCGGTCGATGGCGCGTATTCGCTGCTGCGTGGCACCGCCAACGCCACCCTGGGGCCAGTGCACCTGTCGATCGAATTGGCGCGCAGCGCGGGTGCGGTGCAAGGCCTGTCGTATTCGCGCGACGGCGGGCTGACGCAGACCCTGGCGCCGTCGCAGGCCGGCGAGGGCTTCGCGGCGACGGCTCGGGTCAGCTCGGTGGGGCTGTTTTCAAGGGGCGCGTGGGACCTGTCGGCGCGGTTCCGGGACACGGGGTTCGAAGATCTGGGCGGCGTGGGGCGACTGCGACAGGTGTCGCTGCGAGGCGAGCAACCGCTGGGGCCGTTGCACCTGACCGTGCTGGGCGATCTGCGCGACACGCCCGACCCCCGAGACCCGCTGTCGGGCGCCCGGGTGAGCGGCCGGGTCTTCGGGGTGGGCCTGGGGCTCGAGCGAGCCGACTGGGGTGTCCGGCTCGAGGCGCGCGATCTGCTCCAGGTCCGCACCGCGCTCGATGGCACCGACGATGGAGGCCGCGGCGGGCTCTCGGTGGGGCTCGCGGGCCGATACCGACTCACCCGGTGGCTGCAGGTACGTGCCAGCTACCGGCAGCGGGTGCTCGAGTACGCGGGGAACTTCAACGACACCTTTGCCTCGGTGGGTGCCGACGTCTCTCCGGTGGACTGGTTGACGGTGGGCCTGCGAGCGGGCTGGGGGCCGCAGACCGGCGTGGTGGGGTGGGGCACGCTGAGCGCCACGCGCGGCAACGAGACCTGGTATGGCGCGCACTCGCTCGACGTCGACTCACCGGGCACCGGTGATCGCCGGCTGGTGACGGGCGTGCGCCAGCAGCTCGACCCCTCGACCGCGGTCTACGTCGAAGACGTCTCGGCCACCGACGTCAACGGGCTGCGCCTGGCGCGTGCGGTCGGGCTGACCCAGACCCTGGCACCGGGGTTCACCTTTGGCGGGCGCTACGAGCGTGGCGCGCGGGCGACCGACGGCGTGGTGGCTGACGTGGCTCGAGACGCGGGCGGCGTGTCGCTGTCGTTCGAGCGCGAGCGGGTGCGGCTGTTCTCGCGCGGCGAGGTGCGAATCGAAGACGGGGCCGCCGGGCTGCGCCAGTGGCTGGCGACCGCGGGCGGCGAGGTGACGCTCAGCTCGACCATTTCGGCCATGGCGCGGCTCCAGTTTTCGCACACCACGCGCTCGGGCCTGCTCTTCGAGCGCAGCCTCGACACCGTGGCGGCGATCGCGTGGCGGCCGGCCAGCGGGGCGGCCGTGCTGCGCTACACCTTTCACCGCGAGCTGCGCGGTGGGTTCGAGCAGGTGCAACACGTGATCTCGCTGTTGCCCACGGTGCGCTTCGGCGATCGCTTCGCGCTGGGCGCCGGCGGGCACGCGGCGTTTGGCTCGGTCGGTAACCTGTTCTCGGCGTCGTTGCGGCCATCGGTGCGCATCATCGCGGGGCTCGAGGTGGCCATCGAAGGGGCGGCACGGACCCTGGCGCCCGACTCGGGCTCGCTGACCGCGCTGCGCGGCGAGGTCGGCTACCGGCTGAACTCCAACTTCTACGCGGGGGTTGGCTATTCGCTGTTCGGGTATTCGGGCACGGGGCTCGACGCCGGGGCGGTGGGGTCCAATAATCGGGGCTACGTGCGCCTGGAGGCTGCGTGGTGACTCGAGCGGCGATCATCACGGTGTTGCTCGGCGCGACCCAGGGGCTGGCTGGCTGGAGCAATGCGGGCCCGGTCACCGGAACCGTCAGCGATCTGGTGATGGTCGACGGCGGCGTCACCATCGTCTCGACCTCGACCGGAGCGTCGGCCATCGCGCTCGACGGCGGCGTGTTGGCCAGCGTGACCGGGTCGGCGGTGGGCGCGGGCCTGACGTCGGCCGGCTGCCTCGTGGCCGTGGGCGCGAGTCGCAACTTCCTGGCTCAGCCCTGTGCGCCCCCGACGGCCCTGACGGGCGGCTTCACCATCAGCCGGTTCCGCGCCTTGCCTTCAGGCCAGGCCGAGTTCCTGGGCGTCAACATCGCCTCCAATTCCATCTACCTCGCGCCCAGCATCACGGGGCCCTACACGCTGGTGACCGTGCCAACCTGGCTGCGGAACACCAACCAGTCGATGGGCGTGGCGATGGTGGCCGGCAACGAGGTGTCGGTCTTCAATCAGGGCACGGCAGGCGTGGTGGTGAGCGTCAACGGTGGCGCGCAGACCGTCCACGCCACCAACTTCACGGCGCTCGACGCGGTGCCGTTCTCGCGGGCGGGGGCGCTGGCGATCATCGCCGTGGCCAACGATGGCGGGCTGACCTTCACCGACGGCGGCGTGAGCTTTCCGAGCGGGTCGGTGCTGCAGAACGTGGCCTTCGTCACCGACGACACCGACGGCGGGCAACGGGGCTACGGCCTGGCGACCACGGTCACTGGCACGGTGTTTTCGCCCATTCCCGATCCATCGCAGCCGGGGCAGACCTGGGTGGCGAGGTCGAGAGCGCCGGCCCTGGCCGGGCGGGTGCACTGCGACAGCGCGCGCTTCTGTGCAGGGGTGGCGGCGGGCACGCTGCAGGTGCTCGAGAACCGTTCGCCGCCAGCCTTCGAGTTCGACGGCGGCGTGGTGACGGGTGGCTCGACGGTGCTCTTCGAGGTCGACGCCGGTGACCCTGACGACGACCCCATCTTCGTGGAATGGAACGTGCCGGGCGCGACGGTGACGCCGCTGGGTCCTGATCAACGCCAGGTCCAGGTCGTGTTGCCCGCGCTGGCGTGCGGGTCGACCCAGCCGGTCACCATCAGCGTGGTCGACGGGTTGGCCGGACACGAGGTGAAGGGCAGCTTCCAGGTGCCTACGCCGCCAGTCGCGGTGCTGACGCTGGCACCCTCGTCACCGGTCACCGAAGCAGGCGGCCTTCCCATCACCTTCGAGGCCAGCTTCGACGGTGGCTGCCTTCCCGCCGGTACGCCGACCTGGCAGGTGGGCAACCTCGCGCAGGCGCCGGGCCCGACCGCCACCTACACGCCACCGCTCAACCTCTGCGTCGTTGCGGGGCAGGTGGTGCCCATTTCGGTCAGCCAGGCCGGACAGACCGCCAGCACCACCATCACCGTCAACCCGTGGGGGCCGGCGATCGCGCCGCAGTTCACGCACGGCCTGCAGACGGCGGGGACGACGGTTCAATGGGCGCCCACCAACGCCGATCACGTCTGCGCTGCGGCGACGGGGTTTCCCGGCACGAAGTTGGTCGACTGGAAGTGGGACGCGGGGCAGGCGAACCTCACCATCACGCCGGGAACGAGCAGCCTGACGATCAGCGCTCCCGACTGCGTGCAGGGCACCGTGGTCGCCTCGGCGCGTCGCCAGGTGACCGATGCCGACGCTGGCTCGGCGACCGATGCGGGCACGCTGGTGGTCGACGTGGCGACCGCGCTGACGCCGTTGACGGGCTTCTCGATGGGCTTCGCGGGCTACGACGGGGGCTTCGCCTCGGGCGCCTTCAGCGTGGCCGGCAACTGCCTGGCGCAGCGCTCGCTTGGCGCCGTCATCGACCTGCAGCCGGTGGGCGGAGGCGACGCGGGTCTGGTCAGCTTTCCGACGGTGCCCGGGCCCTGGCAGGTGCCGGTGCCGGGCGGCTGCGCGGGCGGTACGTTCCAAGCGACCGCGCACCTGCTCTCGAACGGGGTCGACACCGGGCAGGTCGACGTGGTGCCGTCTTTCTCGACGGGGCGGCTCGACGCGTACGCAGGCGAGGTGACGCCGAGTTCGATCAGCGCGTCGTGCGGAGTTGGAGCGAGCGCCACCCTCACGTTGGGCTCGATGCCGGGCACCTGCGAATCGGCGACGGTGACCTGGACGCAGCTCGACGGCGGCCCGGCGATGACGGTGGTGAACCAGGCCGGCCGCACCTTGACGGTGCAGACCCAGTCGAGCGGGTTCGACGTGGTGGGCACCACCGTGGCCTTCACGGTCGACGTCAACGGTGGGCCGAACAACGAGGTCTCGGTCACCCGGCAGGTGACCATCGACGGGCCACGCTTCGTACGGCTCGAGCCACGGCTGAGCCCCATTCAGATCGCCGCCGAAGACGCGCTGGTGGGCGAGGTGTCGGTGACCAACGAGAGCGACTGTGAGGCCGACGCGCTCGGCCTGGCGATCGACGTGGGCGGCTTGTTGCCGGTCGACGGGTCGCTGCAGCTCGACGGCCAGCCCAACGCGGGCACCTTCGCCGCGGGGCAATGGCAGTTGGCGGCGTTCCCTCTGGCGGCCAGACAGACCCGAATCGTGCGGTTCCTGGCGCGGGCTCGGCTGTTGGGCAGCCCCGGGTTGTCGGCGCGGGCCTCGCTGCGTGGCGTGCCGGTGGAGCTGCCCGCGACCGTTTCGTCACCCTTGACCAGTTGCGGTTGTTCGACGGGCGGCGCGCCGCTGATGCTGCTGGGGCTCGCGTGCCTGGCTCGCCGGAAAAAGGGCGCGGCTGCGTGACGCGGGCTGCTGTGGTTTAACGCTCGCCGTGGCCCGCCTCGGTGAACTGCTGATCGAAGAGAAGCTCATCACGCCCCCGCAGCTCGAGGAGGCTCTCGAGACGCAGGTCGTGCACGGTGGTCGGGTGGGCACCAACCTGGTCGAGCTGGGCTTCCTGAAGGAAGTCGACCTCGCGCGGGTGTTGGGTCGTCAGCACAGCCTGCCGTACGCCTCGGGCGACATGGTGCCCGACCCGCACGCGCTCGCGGTGGCCGAGGGCCAGTTCTACGACGACAACGACGTGCTGCCGATGCGCATCGACGCCACCCGGCTGACGGTGACGGTGCTGGGGCCCTCGCAGATCAAGGCCATCGACACCCTGGGGTTCAAGGCGGGCAAGCGGGTGGTGGCGGTGG
>CAIWFK010000173.1 GCA_903911905.1 uncultured Myxococcales bacterium | reverse complement strand
CCAGCAGGATCATGCCGACCGACGTGATGATCCCCGGAATGGTCGTCTTATCCATGTTCGACTCCCGACTCGGGAGCGATCAACGGCATGGTGTGCCGCTTGAATTCGGCGATGCGGGCGATGACCTCGTCCACCGATTCCCGCACCATCAAGCGGTGTCCCGAGGTCATCGTCAGCACGGTGTCCGGGGTCTTCTCGGCGAAGACCACCAGATCTTCGTTCAGCGCGATCGCATGGCCGTCCAGCCTCGTTAGAATGATCATGACACGTCCCTCTCATCAGCTTCGGCACGAATCGGGACGCGCTTAACGGAAGCGCCAGTCACCCCACGCTCACCGCTTGAGCTGCATCAGTTCGCCCAGCAGCGAGTCGGCAGTGGTGATGGTCTTCGAATTGGCCTGGAACGCGCGCTGGGCCGAAATCATGTTCACGAACTCGCCCGCCAGGTCGACGTTCGACTGCTCGAGCGCGCCCGAGGCGATCGACCCGCGCCCACCCGAGGCCGGCTCGCCGATGGTCGGCTGCCCCGAGTCCGTGGTCTCGATGGCCAGGTTACCGCTGACCCGCTGCAGCTTGTCGGCCGCCTTGAAGTCGGCCACCGCCACCTGACCCAGCACGCGGGTCGAACCGTTGGTGAACGAGCCCTCGACCTCGCCCTTGTTGTTGATGGTCACGCTCGAGAGCGAGCCATAACCGTTGCCGTCCTGGCCGGTGAAGGTGGTCGACGACACGCCGTTGGTGCCTCCGAACTGGGTGAAGCCCGCCACGCCCGTGCCGCCCGTGCTGGTCGGGTCGCCGAAGTTGAAGGTCAACGGCTGCGGGTTGGTCGCGCCGATCGGGTTGAAGCTGGGCGGGTTGTCGACCTGGGTGGTCAGCTTGCCGTTGGCGTCGAAGGTCAGGGTGCCCGAGGCGATCTCGGTCGCCACGCCGGGGGTACCGCCGGTCAGCCCCGCGCCGTCGGTCATCGCGTGGTAGTCCCACGTGCCGGCCGCCGTCTTGCGGTAGTACACGTCGACCGTGTGCGCCTGGCCCAGCGAGTCGTACACCGTGACGCTCGACTGGGTGTTCGAGGTGCCGGTCGGGTCGAGCGGGTCGAAGGCCGGGGTGTTCGAGATCGGCGCGTCGGCCGCCAGGTTGCCCTTCATGGTGATCGCCTTGGTGGGGTTGGCATTGGCGCTCGCCGTGCCGACCAGAAGATCTCCGAGGCCGCCCTGCACGACGCCCTTGGAGTCCGCCGGGTACCCCTGCAGCCGCAGGCCGACCAGGTTGACCAGGTAGCCCGACTTGTCGACCGTGAACTGCCCGTCGCGCGTGTAGAACTGCGACTGCACGCCGTTGAGGTTGCCCTTGACGACGAACTGCCCCGAGCCCTGCAACGCCAGGTCGGTGCTGATGCCCGTCTGGGTCAACGCGCCCTGGGTGATGATGCGCTGAATCGCCTGCAGGTTCACGCCGTCACCCAGTTGGCCGCCGCCCGGCGTGCCGATGACCTCCTGCACCAGCGCGTCTTCGAACGCGGCGCGACCTTCCTTGAAGCCGATGGTGTTGGCGTTGGCGATGTTGTCGCCGATGACCGACAGGTTCTGGCTGCTGGCGGCCATGCCAGTGGTTCCGGTGTTGAGGGCAGTGAGCAATGACATGACGTGGTCTCTTTCTCGTGGTGGTTGGTGGTGGAAGGTGAATCAGGGCGTGGCGGTGGTGGAAGTCGTGTTCAGCGGCGTGGTGACGGCGGTCGAACTGGAAGCGGTGAGGGCCGGGGGCGCTTCCAGCACGCTGATCACGTCGCTCATCTTGATCGGCGTGTTGTTGACGATGAGTTGGGGGTACCCAGCGGCGAAGGTCACGCCGGTCACCCGCGCTTCCCCTTGCGCGGTCACCGTCACCGAGTTGCCGCTCGAGTCCTTGGCGTCGAAGGCCACCGTGTACTGGCCTGCGGGCAGTTGCAACCCCGTGTCGGACTTGCCGTCCCACGGCACCTTCAGCGCGCCAGCGTTCACGTCCTTCAGGTTCATGGTCTTCACCGTCTTGCCGCTCGAGTCGGTGATGGTGACCGTCATGGTCGAGGCGCTCGTCGCCAGGTTGCCCATGATCGTTCCGCCCTTGTCGGTGATGCCGACCTGGTTCGAGTTGTAGACGACGTCCTTGCCGATGAAGGCCGCGGTCGCCGTCTGGTTGTTCGAACTCTGGGCCAGCAGCAGCGAATCGAGTCGGCTGTTCATGCCCTCGGCCTGCTCGACCTGCGAGAACTGGGCGAGCTGGGCGACGAAGGCTTGATCGTCACTGGGCGCCGTGGGGTCCTGGTTGGCGAGTTGTGCGGTCAGCAGCCGCAGAAAGGCGTCCTTGCCCAGCGCGCTCGAGCCGGTCGCCGCCGTACTCGAGGTGCCGCCGACGCCGGGAGTGGTGAGGCCGGAAATCTGTGTTCCCATGGTGTGGTCCTTTCAGGCTTTCACGTGCAGGCGACCGTCGTGCGAGACGGCGCCGGTGGAGCTGGGGCTGGGCGTCGTGCGGCGCGCCCCCGAAGTGGGCTCGGGCGGCTCGGGGCGCTCGGCCTGCCGATGCTGCGAGTTCGATTGCGTCAGGTCGAAGTGCCCCAGGGCCAGGCCTTCGTGCGCCAGGGCCACCCGCAGCTCGTTGGTGCGCAGCTCGAGCGCCGCCGCCGCCGGTCCCGAAGCGCGAACTTCCGTCACCCCGTCCTTCACCTTGAGCTGCAGCGAGACCCGGCCCCCGTCGGGCGTGTCGAGCGAGACCCGCGCCGTGTTCGGCATCAGCGCGATGCGGAGCGACGGGTCGTCCTGCAACTGCGGCAGGAAGGCCTCGAGCGCGGCCGGAATCGAGGGTGCCGTGGCGACCGGCACGGCGGGAGCGCTCAGCTCGAAGGTGGGACTTGGCTGCGGCGTGGGGAGCGCGGCCGGGCTCGCCGAAGTCGCCCCGCGCGCCAGGGCTTCGCGGTCGCGCCGCTCGTCGCTCTCGCTCGCCTTCGCCGCCTGGCGCTCGGTCGGGGGGGCGTTCGTGCCGGCCAGCCGCTGCT
>CAIWFK010000172.1 GCA_903911905.1 uncultured Myxococcales bacterium | reverse complement strand
CGGTGACGCCAGCGCCACCACCGGGCTGACCAGCGCGTCGGGCAAGGTGAAGGTCTTCGCCGGGCTGCGTGATGACCCCGCCTTCTTCAACCTCGATGGCTTCAAGAGCGCGGTGAACCTGTACGCCAGCGCTTCGTCGGGGCTGACGTTCGACGTCGCGGGGTGCCCGCGGTTGGACGTGGCCAGTTCGGCGGCGCTGGTCCGCACGCTGCAGAGCGACCCCACCTCGACGCCGCCCGGCGGGTTGGCGCACGACTTCTTCGCCGGCAAGAACGTGTTGGGCCTGGTGGTGTCGGTCGACAAGTCGCTCCTCACCGCCGGTGGGCCGCTCGTTTCGGTCTGGGCCAGCACCAACAAGGTGAACTGAGATGCGTGCACTTCTTCTGGGCAGTGTGCTGGTGGTGATGGTGGGCTGCAGCGCGGCTTCCACGCAGGACGGTGGCAGCGGCGGCGGCTCGGCGACGGGTGGTGGTGCGGCGACCGGCGGCGGTTCCACCACGGGTGGTGGTGCTGCGACGGGCGGTGGTGCCGCGACGGGCGGTGGCGCCGCGACGGGTGGTGGTGCTGCGACCGGTGGTGGTGCCGCGACGGGTGGCGGCGCCTCGACGGGAGGCGGCGCTGCAACCGGCGGTGGGGCGGCAACCGATGCGGGTGTCGACGCCGGAGTCGATGCAGGCGTCGACGCTGGCTTCCCGGCTCCTCCGGCGTTGGGCGTCGAGGTCGATCGCGTGGGCCGGCCCTTGATCAACGTGGCGCTCAACCACGGGTTCGGCGGCGCGGGCATGGCGCAGGGGGCGTCGCGAGATGCCTGGAACGCCGACTCCACGTTCGCAAACTGGCCGACCACCTGGGGTCCGACCCTCGCCAGTTCCCTGGCCATCTACGATGCGTTCGACACGGTGTGCGGCAACCAGTTCGGTGCCGGTCAGCTCAACTCCGCCAGGTACTCCATTCCGAGCTCGTTGCTGGCCGATGACCGGCTCTGGGTGAACACCGCGGGCACGACCAACACCACCTACCTGGCGGTCGAGTTGAATGCGATCGGCCTGTTGGCCAACACGGACGTGGGCGGGCGCAAGCTCGACTACGACGTCATCGACCGCACCTACTCCATTCTCATCTCCGGGGCGTTGACGGGCGTGAGCGACGGCGTGGGCCCCGACGCCGACACGCAGGGCACGACCTTCCCGTACCTGGCCGCGCCTCACTGAGCGCGGGGCAGGGTCAGTCGAAACACGGTTCGCCCCGGCGCGGACTCGACGGTGAGCGTGCCGCGGTGCGCTTCGACGAGCTTCCGCGCCAGGGGCAGCCCCAGGCCGGTGCCCTTTTCCTTGGTGGTGAAGAAGGGCTCGTAGATGTGGGCGAGCGAGGCCTGTGGAATGCCCGGGCCCGCGTCGGCGACCTCCACCTGAACCCCTGCGTCGAGCACCCGCGCGGCGAGCGACACGGTCTGCCCGGCGCTCGAGACCTGCACCGCGTTCTTCACCAGGTTCACCAGCGCGCTGGTCAGCAGGCTCTCGTCTCCCTCGACCTCGACCGAGAGGTCGACCGGCTCCACCCAGAGCGTGACCTGCCGGCTGGCGGCTTCTCCCGACAGGTGCCCGCTGGCCTGGCCCAGCAACGACGCCACCGCCACGCGTGACGGCGAGAGCTTCTGTTCGCGCGCGAACGCCAGGAAGTCGTCGACGATGCGCTTGAGGTAGTCGAGCTCGCGGCGAATCTTCGACAGGTGCGCGCGCGACTCGGCGAGGTCGGGCGAGGGCGCGGTCAGCTCTTCGTCGAGCAGCCCCGAGAACAGTTCGATGCCGCCCAGCGGGTTCTTCACCTCGTGCGCCACGCCGCCCAACATCAGCTTGAGCTGTCGGTCACGACTCTCGAGCGAGAGCCGCATCGCCTCGAGTTCGCGCGCGAGCACCGCGATTTCGCCGGGGCCGCCCTCGTCGGTCAACGGCGTGGCCAGGTCTCCACCGCCGATGCGCAGCGCGCCGCGCACCAGGGCGTCGAGCGGGCGCTTGAGCGCTTCGGCCGACAGCACCGCGGCCAGCGTCAGCAACGCGAGCATCAGCCCGGCCAGGCCCAGGAACGCATTGCGCAGGCCGGTGAGCGGGCCGAAGAAACCGGCGCTGCCCTCGACCGCGACCGCGCCCACCACCGTGCCGTCGAGCAGCAGCGGGGCGTACCCCGTCTTGTAGAGCGCGCCGTCGGT
>CAIWFK010000171.1 GCA_903911905.1 uncultured Myxococcales bacterium | reverse complement strand
TTGCTCAGCACCGCGTTGGCAGCGTCGGCGGCGAGCGGCAGCTCCATCGCGTCGCCGGTGTACATCAGCGCCTTCAAGTCGGTGATGGCGCTCTTCACCTGCCTCGGGGTGATGCCGTGGTCCTCGTTGTGCTTGCGCTGAATCTCGCGACGGCGATCGGTCTCCTCGATGGCGAAGCGCATCGAATCGGTGGTGCGATCGGCGTACATCAACACCTTGCCGTTGATGTTGCGGGCCGCTCGACCGATGGTCTGAATGAGCGAGACCTGGCTGCGCAGGTAGCCTTCCTTGTCGGCGTCGAGAATGGCGACCAACGACACCTCCGGAATGTCGAGGCCTTCGCGCAGCAGGTTGATGCCGACCAGCACGTCGAACACGCCCCGGCGCAGATCGCGAATGATGGCGGTCCGCTCGATGGCGTCGATGTCCGCGTGCAGGTAGCGAACCTTCACGCCGACCTCCGCATAGTACTCGGTCAGGTCCTCGGCCATGCGCTTGGTGAGCGTGGTCACCAGCACGCGCTCGCCCTTCGTCACCCGCTCGCGAATCTCGGCGAGCAAGTCGTCGACCTGGTTGCCCGCGGGCCGCACGTCGATGGGCGGGTCGAGCAGACCGGTGGGGCGAATGACCTGTTCCACCACCACGCCGCGGGCCTTGCTGATTTCCCACTCGGCGGGCGTCGCCGACACGTAGACCGCCTGCTTGACGATCTTCTCCCACTCGTTGAACTTGAGCGGGCGGTTGTCGATGGCGCTGGGCAGGCGAAAGCCGAAGTCGACCAGGGTCTCCTTGCGCGCGCGGTCACCGCGGAACATGGCGCCGATCTGCGGAATGGTCTGGTGCGATTCGTCGACGAACACCAGGAAGTCGCGGGTGAAGTAGTCGAGCAGCACCGGAGGCGCTTCGCCGCCCGGCCGCCCCGACAGGTGCCGCGAGTAGTTCTCGATGCCGTTGCAGAACCCCAACTGCTCCATCATCTCGAGGTCGAACATGGTGCGCTGCTCGAGCCGCTGGGCCTCCACCAGCTTGTTCTGCCCTTTGAGCTCGGTCAGCCGCTCCCGCAGCTCCTCGCGAATGGCGCTGATCGCCTTCGCGCGCTGATCGACCTCGGTCACGTAGTGGCTGCCGGGAAAGATCTGCACCTTGGGCACCTCACCGACCGCCTGCCCACGCAGCGGGTCGAACTCCGAGATTTTCTCGACGGTGTCGCCGAAGAACTCGACCCGGAGCGCGCGCTCCTCTTCGTAGACGGGGAAGATCTCGATGGTGTCGCCGCGTACGCGGAAGGTGCCGCGGTGGAAGTCGAGATCGTTGCGCTCGTACTGACACTCGACCAGGCGCTTGAGCAGCGTGTCGCGACCGAAGTCCATGCCGGTCTCGAGCTTGATCGCCATGTCGACGTACACCTTGGCCATGCCGAGGCCGTAGATGCAGGACACCGAGGCCACGATCAGCACGTCGTCGCGCGTGCGCAACGAGTGCGTCGCGGAGTGCCGCATCCGCTCGATCTCCTCGTTGATGCTCGAATCCTTCTCGATGTACGTGTCGCTCGAGGGCACGTACGCCTCGGGCTGGTAGTAGTCGTAGTAGCTGACGAAGTACTCGACCGCGTTGTCGGGGAAGAGCTGCTTGAACTCGCCGTACAACTGCGCGGCCAGGGTCTTGTTGTGGGCGATGACCAGCGTGGGCCGCTGCACGTTCGCCACCACGTTGGCCATGGTGAAGGTCTTGCCCGAGCCGGTCACGCCCAGCAGCACCTGGTGCTGATCGCCGCGCAGCACGGCCTCGGTCAACTCGGCGATGGCGCGGGGTTGGTCGCCGGTGGGCTTGTAGGGGCTGACCAGCTTGAAGGGTGTCATGGCGGAGGCGAAGTTAACCGCCTTCGTGACAGACGGCTGTCATCAATGTTCGAGCGACTTGAGCCGGGCGGCCTCGAACTCGTCGCCCTTCGTCCAGGTCGGCATCGACGGCGAATTCCCCAGTGAAACCGCGAGTTCGTACGCCAGGGTGAAGTCCTCGATCGCGCCCTTCAGGTCCCAGTCGTCGTGCACCTCGTCGGACGGCTGGTGGTAGGTCGTCGCTTCCCACTTCTCGCGCTGTTCGCGACCCCAGCCCGGCGGTCGCCCGAGGAAGTCCTGACCACTCGAAAAGTACGCGGCCGGCACGCCGGCCTTGGCGAAGTTGAACTGATCGCTGCGGTAGAAGAACCCGCGATCGGCCATGGCGTCGGCGTGCACCACCCGCCCCTGCGCGCTGGCCAGCACCGTCAGGGTGGCGTCGATGGTCGACTTGCCCAGCCCAATCACGCTCACGTCCCTGGTGCGCCCCCACACGTTCATGCCGTCGATGTTGAGGTTCGCCGCCATGCGCGAAGGCGGAATCGGTGGGTGGGCCACGAAGTACTCCGAGCCCAGCAGGCCCTGCTCCTCGGCCGCGACGGCCGCGAAGATGATGCTGCGCTTCGGAGCCGTCGGCAGTGAGCTCAACGCCCGCGCCAGGGTCAGCATGGCCGCACAGCCCGAGGCGTTGTCCACCGCGCCGTTGAAGATGTCGTCTTCCCCGGCCTTCGCCCCGGCCTTTCGACCCAGGTGATCATGGTGCGCGGTGATCACGACGGCCTGATCCTTCAGCACGGGGTCGCTGCCCGGCAGCATCGCCACCACGTTCGCGCTCGAGGTGTGCGCGAGGGTGACCTTCCAGGTGCTGCTGACCGTGACGCCGAGCGGAATCGGCTTGAAGTCGCGCCGTTGCGCCGCCTTCACCGCACCGTCGAGGTCGACTCCCGCGAGCGAGAAGAGCGACTTCGCCGCGCCCGACGACACCCACCCCTTCACCTGCAAGCCCGTCGGCGGTGCGGGCAGCTCGAACTGCTCGCCAGCCCACGAGGTCTGCACGACCTGCCACGGGTAGCCGGCGGAAGGCGTGGTGTGAATGATGATCGCCCCCGCCGCCCCCAGGCGCTGCGCCTGCTCGTACTTGTAGTCCCACCGGCCGTAGTACAGCCGCGTCCTCCCTGCGAAGAGCGCCGGGTCGTCCTCGGGATCGTTGTTGAGCACCACCAGGACCTTGCCCTTCACGTCGAGGCCCTTGAAGTCGTCCCACTGGTACTCGGGCGCGGTGATGCCGTAGCCCACGAAGACCAGCTCGGCCTTCGCCAGCGACACCGTCGGTGCCTGCCGCCCCGAGACCAGCACCACGTCGTCGTGCTGCTTGAGCGTGAGCGACTTCGTGCCCGTGCTGAAGGTCACCGCGTCGGGTGAACCGGTCAGCCCCACCAACTCCACTGGCTGGAGGTAGCCTTTCGTCCCCAGCGGCTTGAGGCCCAACGCTTCGAACTGGGTCGCCAGGTAGAGCTGCGCCAGGCGATCGCCGTTGGTGCCGGGACCACGGCCTTCGAGCGCGTCGGAGGCCAGGAACCGCACGTGCGCGGTCAGCGACTCGGCGGTGATCAGCTTCTCCGCCGACTGCTCAGCCGGAGAAAGCAAGGGCGCCGTCGCCAGCAACAGGAGCGTGAGCATCAGCTGCCGCCCAGGGCCTGCTTGAGCTGCGCGCCCAACGACTCGAGCGCCGCCTGGTGCTCGGGCACCAGGCCCTCGGCGTAGAGCGTGGTGCACTCACCAATCAGGTTCACGCCGTCGGTGGTGGTGAGCCCCTGGACACAGCGCTGGGTGTCGGCGCGCACCGTCAGCGTGACCCCGCTCGCTGCAGGTCCGATTACGATCGTGTACCGCCGCCAGATGACCGCCGGCGCGCTGGTGGCGCCCACGAACCCGTAGCCGAAGCCAGTGTTCTCCCAGCGGGTCTGCACGATGCCCACCTGGCGATCGGCCATCGCGACCGTCTGCCCGTTGACCGCAAGCGAGCGGGTGATGGCGTCGATGGCTCCGTCACCGGCCATCGGCGAGGCGAACTGCACCGGGTGGTTGACGAGCGCGGGAATGCACGCGCCGAAGGCGAGCGCGAGGACGACGAGGGAACGGGGCATGGCCGCCGCCTTAGCTCAACCGCCGCAGCAGGTCAGCGGGTGAGGCGCGGTGCAGGGCGTGGTGGTGTTGGCCGTCGGCCGCCCGGTGGTGGTGATGACCAGGCCCGTGTAGCCAGCGGCCGCGGTCGTCCAGAAGCTGCAGTCCGCGCCGTTGTAGTAGCGATCGCGCACCGTCGCCGAGGGCGAACTCGAGCTCGGATACAGCCCTTGATCGGCCCACACCCCGGCCGCCGGAATTGGCACGCCCACTCCCGCGAGCCCGAACTCGCGGTCGTTGCAGAAGTGCGAGCGTGGGAACTCGGCGTTGCATTTCTGATTCGCGCCCGCGATGCCGCCGAGCGCGCCGGTGTAGGTCGCCACCGTGAAGCCGCGGAACCACCGCGTCGGGGCCCGGCAGCACGCCAGTGGGCGAACCAACGTGCACGGCGTGGTGGTGTTCGCCATCGGCCGAGCGGTGACGTCGATGATGAGGCCGGTGTACCCCACGGCGTTGGTCGTCCAGAACGAGCAGTCGGCGCCGTTGTAGTACCGGTCCCGCACGGTGGCCGAGGGCGAGCTGGTCGAAGGGTACAGGCCCTGGTCGGCCCACACGCCGGTCGCAGGAATCGGGACCGACGTGCCGATGAGGTTGAACTCGCGGTCGGTGCAGAAGTGTGAGCCCGCGAACTCGGCGTCGCACTTCGCGTTCGCCCCGTTCACGCCACCGAGGCTCCCGTCGTACGTCGCGGTGGTGAAGCCCGCGAACGCGAGGCCATCGGAGCCGTCACTCAGGTAGCCGGTCGACGGCAGGCCGCCGTCGAGGAAGTAGACCGCGCCCGGAGGCCCTTGCGGCCCCTGAGGACCTGTCGCTCCTGAGGGGCCTGCCGCGCCAGCCGGCCCAGCGGGGCCCGTCGCGCCAGCCGGACCCGCCGCACCGGCCGGTCCCGAGAGCCCCTGTGGGCCCGGCGCGCCGTTGCACACTACGTGCGGAGAGCCGCCGTCCTCGAGGGAGATCTGCACGCAGCCGGCGTCCACGGTGCTCAGCACCACCGAGCTGCCCCTCGGCCCCTGAGGCCCGGTCACCACGCCACCGTCGAGCACCAGCACCTGCCCCATCGGCCCCTGCGCGCCTTGAGGACCCTGTGCGCCCATCACGCCCTGCGGTCCCTGGGGACCGGTCGGACCCGCGGGGCCAGCAGCTCCAGTTGGACCGGGAGGGCCTGCGGGCCCCGTCTCACCCTGCGGCCCCTGGCTCGCGGGAGGACAGGCGAGGAACAGCGCGCACGCCGCGATCAGGAGCCGGTTCATGCGCTGAAGACACCCGAGTGGGGCTCGACGTGCAACGCGCGAATCGCCTCGAGGGCAGGCTGTGTCCGGCCGGGGTTCTGGGCCCTGCTCGTCGCGGGCAGCCCCTCGGCCTCGATGCGAAGTCCTCGCACTTGCCAACTTCCCTCGAACCCACGCGTCGTTGCGAGGAGCTGCTCGGCGAAGCCAGCAAGGCGAGCAACGCCACGCCTTCGCCGCCCCCCATTCAGGCCGTCGCCAGCTCGGCGATGACCTTCCACGTCGTCCCCTGCGGCGAGTCGATGAACTCCACCCCCATCGCCTTCGCCTCGGCGCGCAGCCGATCACCCTCGGCGTAGTTCTTCGCCTCGCGCGCCGCCTTGCGATCGGCGATCAGCCCTTCGATCTTCGCCACGTCGAGCCCCTTCGCCACCACCTGGCGATCACGTCGCCGCAGCAACCAGTCGGCCGGCACGTCGTCGAACACGCCGAGCACCTTCGACAAGCGCGTCACCACCCCACGCAGCGCCACCAGCGTACGCCCCACCATCGGCTTGTCCTTCACCGGCGGCTTGTCGGCCAACTGGTTGAGCTCGGCGAACAGCCCCGACAACACCCCGAGCGCGCCCGAGAAGTTGAAGTCGTCGCTCATCTGTTCGTCGAACTGCGCGATGAACCGCTCGGGGTCTCCATGCAGCGCCCCCTGCCCGAAGTCCTTCCCGGTCACCCGCTCGTCGATCTTCTTGAGCGTCTCGTAGAAGTACTCCATGCGCGTCTCGGCATCGGCCAGCATCTTGTCGTTGAACGCGAGCGCCTGGCGGTAGTGCGTACCGAGGAAGAAGTAGCGCAGCGCCTCGGGGTCGACCCGCTTCATCGCGTCGCGCAGCTGCACCACGTTGCCCAGCGACTTCGACATCTTGGCGCCGTCGAGGTCGAGGAAACCGCCGTGCATCCAGCAGTGGCACAGGGTCTTGCCGCTGGCGGCCTCGCTCTGCGCAATCTCGTTGTCGTGATGCGGGAAGATCAGATCGAGCCCGCCACCGTGCAGGTCGAAGGTCTCGCCCAGGTACTTCGAGCTCATCGCCGAGCACTCGATGTGCCAGCCCGGTCGACCCTTGCCCCACGGCGAGTCCCACGACGGCTCACCCGGCTTGGCACCCTTCCACAACGCGAAGTCACCGGGGTCGCGCTTCACTTCACCCTTCTGTTCGCGCTCGCCCGCGCCGGCCTGCAGCTCGTCGAGGTTCTTGCCCGACAGCTTCAGGTACCCGGGGAACTTGCGAACCTCGAAGTACACGTCGCCGCCCGACACGTACGCCGCGCCCTTCTCGACCAGGGTCTTCACCAACGCCACGATCTCGGGAATCGTCTCGGACACCTTGGGCGAGA
The DNA here is from genome assembly GCA_903911905.1 of uncultured Myxococcales bacterium. Lineage (GTDB taxonomy): Bacteria > Myxococcota > Myxococcia > Myxococcales > Myxococcaceae > Xiheilimnobacterium > Xiheilimnobacterium phototrophicum. The sequence goes on along the minus strand of CAIWFK010000171.1, from coordinate 10,469 downwards.
CGTCGGGGGCGATCAGGTGCAGCGCCTTCGCGTCGGCCTCGAACTCGCCCACGAACCGCGCCGCCAACGCGATGGGATCTTCTCCGCTGGCCTTCGCCGCGTTGATGATCTTGTCGTCGACGTCGGTGTAGTTCCGCACGTACTTCACCTCGAAGCCGCGGAAGCGCAGGTACCGGACGATGACGTCGAACGAAGTGAAGGTCCTCGCGTTGCCGATGTGTACGTACGAGTAGACGGTCGGCCCGCAGACGTAGACCCCCAGTTTCCCGGGGGTTATCGGCTCGAGTGGAACCTTGGCGTGTTGCAACGTGTTGTAGACGCGGATCAACGGGGTGCTCATGTGAGGGGGGACTTTACCCGCACCCGGCCGCTGGTGTCAGATGTCCGACTACTCCGAGCACACCCGGGGTTCTTCACTTTTGCAGCTGCCGTCTGGAGTCTCGACATGCCGCCCAACCCGAAGCGCAATGCCCCCCGCCCTGAGTTCAGCGACGAGCAGATTCTCAAGGCAGACGACCCGCGACCCCAGCGCGTGACACAGTACCCCAGCGCTTCGAGCACGGGCCGGCGGGCGGCGGGCAACAGGGTGGAAGAGGCGATTCCCACGTCGATCTACGACACGGAGGCAGATCAGGAGATGCAGGCCCAGTACGGAGTTCCCGATGCCCAGCACACGCCTGCCTTCCTCTTCGTCGAGCGAGGGCCGGGCGCGGGTCAGTTGTTGGAAGTCAAGCAGGGCAACGTGGTGATCGGCCGCGCGTCGGTCGCCGACCTGCGCCTGCAGCACCCCTCGATTTCGCGCCGCCACGCCCAGATTCGCCGCGTGGGCGAGCAGTTCTTCGTCAAGGACCTGGGTTCGCAGAACGGCACCTTCGTCAACAAGGAGCGCATCAGCGGCGAGGTCGCCATCAAGCCCGGTGACACCCTCGCGCTGGGCAACGCGCTGGTGTTGCTGCGCGGCCCGCTCAAGAGCGACGAGAAGGCCCCTGCGCCCTCGAAGAAGGAAAAGGCCAGCCGCCCCCGTGACGCCAAGGAAGCGCGCGACGAGCTGGTGGGCAATTCAGGGCGCCCCTCGAACCCCGCCACCTCGGCTCCCCGCGCCCGCGTCGCCACCGCGCTGGTGACCCGCCCCACCGATCCGCCGGCCAACAACGCGCTCAAGCTGGCCATCTTCGCCGGCGCCATCGGCTTCGGCCTGGCCGCCGTGCTGGCCTTCGGTCTCATCAAGGCCATGTCGGCGCCCCAGTCGAGCTCGCCCATGGCCTCGACCGAGAAGGCCACGCCGAAGGAAAAGGACAAGCTGATCGACGACGCGCTCAAGCGGAAGATGGCCGAGCGCCCTGCCGCCGAGCCCGCTGCCGACGCGCCCGAGACCAACATCGACTCGGACACCAACGTGGTGGTCAACACCCGGGAGCCTCGCGCACGACCCAGCGCGCCCATCGCCACCCGCACCGCACCCGTCGGCGCGCCTCGCGCCGCCGTCAACGCCCGCGCCGCGGCGCCCGCCGCCGACGAGGGTGACGACGACGCGCCCGCGCCCAGGGGCGGCAACAAGCGCACGCAGATTCTCGCGCCCTACGAGAAGGGCAACGCCGAGGCCTCGCTCGACCTGGCCAAGAAGGCCGGCGACCGCGACCTGAGCAACAAGCTCAACGCCTTCCTCACGGCCTACGACGCGGCCAACGAAGCGATGATGTCGAACAACGGCACCGCGGCCATCGTCAACTTCCAGAAGGCGCTGACCCTCGACGAAGGGCTGTCGAGTGGCTGGGGCAAGTACGGCGGTGAGATTCGCCGCAAGCTCGCCAACCTCTACACGCTGGTCGGCCTGCAGCACGTGTCCAACGGTGACGAGGCGAGCGCCAAGAAGGCCTTCCAGGCGGCGCTCAAGAACGACCCGGCCAACGATCGCGCTCGCGCGCAGCTCGAGAAGCTCGGTGGCAGCGCGCCCAGGCCGGCCGACGACGACGAAGAGAAGCCGGCCGCCCCGCGCAAGGTCATCAACCAGGGCAAGAAGCCGGCGGCGAAGAGCTCGTCGATCGACGACGCCTTCGGCGACTGAACGACCGATCGTGGTTCGATGGTGCCGCCGATCGATGGAGCCTCCATCGGCCGGCTTTTTCCTGCCGTCACCCGTTCTTCGGCCGACGCAGCCCGCGCACGAAGAGCCAGGTGTTGAGCGCCGCGAAGATGGCCAGGAAGCCGAACATCGCGACCGAGCCCAGATCGCGGCCCGGCGACTGCTCGGCCAGCAACAGCCACTTCGGCGGCGCCCCACTCCACTGCTCGAACTGGGCGAAGACCTCTGCGTACTTGGTGGCCTGCGCGCGGCTGGTCAACCGGCCCCTGGCGAAGAACGGGTTCTGCCGGGGCTGCGGGCGCTTGCCGTCGGGGCTCAGTTGCTCGTCGGTGAAGGTCGAACGGTGCACCAGCAAGGCGGTGTCGTTGAGGCCCACCACCACGAAGTCGCCGTCCTTTTCCATGGTGTACCAGCCGCGCACCGAAGGCGTGCCGTGCACCTGGGCGTAGCGGTTCTCGACTGCGCGCTCGAGGTGATAGTCGCCCTCGGCGCCCAGCTCGATGGCCTCACGGGGGCTGAAGAAATACGCCACGTCGGGAGAGAGCCACCACATGAGGAACAGCGAGCCGGCGAGCGCCAGCGCCGCGACGGGGGGCACCACGCCCACCCGGCTGCGGTTCAAGTCGGCCTCGAGCTCGGCGATGAAGCGAGCGCGATCCTCTTCGGTCTTGCGACCGGGGGGTTGGTCGACGCTCAGCTCTTCTTCTCCCGTTCCTTTTCCTTCTCCTTTTCGCGCAGCTCCTTCTCTTCGGCCGCCGCGGCGAGCGCCGCCTTCGAGCCCGCTCGGGGCTTCTCGGGCTTCTCGGGCATCTCGGACATCTTGGGAGGGTTCTCGGGAATGTTGAAGATCTTCTTCAGGTCGTTCTCGATGTCCTGCTCGGTGACGCCCTTGGCGAACGCCAGTTCCTTGATCAGCAGCGAGCGCGCGGTGTCGAGCATCTTGCGCTCGCCGAACGAGAGGTCCTTGTCGCCCTTGAGCAGGTACAGGTCGCGCAGCACTTCGGCGATTTCGAAGACCGAGCCCGTCTTGATCTTCTCCATGTACTCACGGTACCGACGGTTCCAGGTGGTCGAGTCGACCGCGACCTCCTTTTCCTTCAGGATCGCGTAGACCTGCTTCACGTCGTCTTCCGAGATGATTTCGCGCAGGCCGACCTGGCCGATCTTGTTGATCGGAATGAGGAAGCGCCCGCCGTTCTTCTCGAGCATCTTCAGCACGTAGAACGACTGGCGCTGCCCGGCGACCTCCGTGTGCTCGATACCGACTACTTCGCCGACGCCGTGCCCCGGATAGACCGCCTTGTCGCCTGGCTTGAACAATCAAAACCTCTGAATTCGCTGAAGAAAGTGCTGCAAAAACGACCGGAAGAAGCCCACCCATAGCACGTTCTGGCCTTGACTACAAACTCCCACATTGGGTAAGGGGGCGCGCGGTTTGGGGCGGGTCTTTCGGCGACTTCGGGGCGTGGAGGTGGGTGATGGGGTGGTCGTGGGAGGCGCTCGGCCGGCGCCCTGCTTTCTTTCCGGTCTCGTTCTTCGTGGTGGGTCTGGTGCTGGGCCCGTCGTTGCCGTGGCTGCCGTGGGCGGTCTGGCTGACGGGCTCGACGGCGCTCCTGGTGCTGGGCTTCGCGTTGGGTGCCCGACCGGGCGCACTCCTCGTCACCTTCGTGGGTGCGGCGACGCTGGGCCTGGGCGCCTCGGGCGCGGGCCGCGACGTCACGGTGCCCGAGCCGGGGCTGCACGTGCTCGAAGGCACGCTCGAGCAGGTGAGCGCCACCAGCGTGGTGCTGGCGGTGGGCCGGTTGGACGACGAGCCCGCGCATCTTCGGGTGGCGCTGGGAGGCGACGCCGAGGGTTTGGTGGAAGGGCAGCAGGTGCGGGTGAGCGCGCGGCTGCGACCGAGCACCTTCGCGGCCAACGATGGCGAGTTCAGTCGCGCCACCCTGCTCGAGCGGCGCGGTCAGGTGGCCAGCGGAGGCTTCGAGCGCGCGAAGCTGGTGCTGCTCGATGCGGGACCGGCGTGGCGGCGCTGGCTGGCCCGCGTGCATCGCAGCCTGAGCGCCCAGGCCACCCACGTCATCGAGCAGCCCGACGCGAGGGCGCTGGTGCTGACGCTCGCCGCGGGGGAGCGCGCGTTGCTCGGCGACGAATTGGAAGACGTGTTCGCCCGAAGCGGGCTGGCCCACGTGCTCTCGGTCAGCGGGCTGCACGTGGCGGTGATCGCCTTCACCGTCTTCGCGGTGGTGCGGTGGCTGCTCACCCGACGCATGGCGAAGTGGAACCGGCTGCGTGATGCCCGCGCGCTGGCGGCGCCGCTCTCGGTGCCACTGGTCTGGGGCTACGTGCTGTTCACCGGGCTGCAGGCCCCGGCCGTGCGCTCGGCCGTGATGTGCAGCTTCGTGTTGGTGGGCTGGGCCTTGCGACGTCGCAGCGACCCGCTGAACGCGGTGGCGCTCGCGCTCTTCGCCATGACGGCCGCCGACCCGTCGACGCCGTACGATCTGTCGGTGCAGCTCTCGTTCGTGGCCGTGCTGGCGATGATCTGGCTCTCGCCTCTGGTGCGCGCGGCCATTCCGGTCGAGCCGCCCAGCCTCGCGACGCAGACCGGCCTGCGGTTGCGCCTGGCCCAGGCCCGGGAAGCGGTGCTGCAGAGCGCCGCGTCGTCGATCGCCGTCACCACGGCCACGGCCCCGCTGGTGCTGATGGCCTTTCAGCGGGTCAGCGTGGCGGGCCTGGGCGCAAACCTGGTCGCCCTGCCCATCTCGGGCGTGCTGACCATGGCCGCCGCGGGCAGCGCCGCGTTGCATCTGCTCTGGCAGCCGCTGGCAGGACCGGCGCTGTGGCTCGCGGGACTCATCGCGCGCGTCTTCCTGGCCATTGCGCACGCGTTCTCGGGTCCACATGCCGCCTTCACCCTCCCCGCGCCCGGTGCCCTGCTGATGACGGCCTGGTGGCTGGGCCTGCTGGCGCTGGTCTTCGCGACGGGGCGGGCCCGGTGGCTCGCGCTCGCCACGCCGATCGCGCTGGTGGCGCTGCTGGTGACCGGCCACACCCGCGACGACCGGGTCGACGTCACCTTCCTCTCGGTGGGCCATGGCGATGCGACCGTCATCTCGTCAGGCAGTCACCACGCGCTCATCGACGGCGGCGGCGTACCCGATGGCCTCGACACGGGAAAGCGCTTCGTCCTTCCCTTCCTGCGGCAGCACCACGTCTCGAGGCTCGACCTGGTCGCGCTCTCGCACGCCCACCCCGATCACGCCCTGGGGCTCATCACGACGCTGGAATCGATTTCCACCGCGCGGCTCTGGCTGCCGCTGGACGTGGGGCGGGGCGACCTCGTTCAGGACTTGATGGAGGCCGCCGGCGACGCACAGGTCGACGAGGTCTCGGCGGGGGAAGCGCCCTTCCGCCTCGGCTCGGCCACGGTCGAGGTGCTCGGGCCACACGGGGCCCGTGGAGAATCGACCGAGAACGATCGCTCGATGGTGCTGCGGGTGACGCATGGGCACGTGCGCTTCCTGCTGACCGGCGACCTCGAGGAGGACGGCGAGGCGTTGCTGGACCCCGGCCCCATCACGGTGATGAAGGCGCCGCACCATGGCTCCGACACCTCGTCGACCCCCGAGTTGCTGGCCAGGGCCCGCCCCCGCTACGTCGTCTTCTGTGTCGGCGTGAACAACCGCTTCGGCTTTCCGAAGGCTGAAGTCGTGGAGCGCTACCAGGCGCTCGGCTCGCGCTGCTACCGCACCGACGTCGACGGCGCGGTCACCTTCCACAGCGACGGCAAGGACGTGACGGTCGAGACCTTCGGCCCGCGACAGTTGGAGGCGCGTCGGCCGGTCAGTCGTCGAGCTTCGGCGGCTGCGCGCGGCGACGGGCCACCACCACCAACGCGATGATCGCGACCAGCCCCAGGCCTGCGAGCAACCACAGCAGGGGAACGCTGCCCTCCTCGGTGGTCGCGGGCGCAGCAGCACCAGCCGGCGGCACCGGAATCGACGCCGCGGCCATCGCTCCAGCGTCGAGCGCCGACGCAGGCACGGGCTCCTTCGCCGGCTGGACCACTGGTGCGGGCGCTGGCTTCGCCTCGGCGACGACCAGCGGCTTTTCCGGCTTCTCGGCCTTCGGGGGCGGAGGCGGCCCAGCCTCGAAGACCGGGTCGGTCGTCGGCCCGTGCTTGACCGGAGGAGGCTTCGGCGCTTCAGCCACCACCGGCGCCCCGGCGTCGACCGGCTCGGCGGCCGGTGCGGGAAGCGGCGGCGGCGGCGGCGGCTTCGCCACCACCGCGTCAGGCATCTTCCCGTCGTCGAGCGCGGCCACCATCACCGGCCTGGCGGGCAGCGCGAGGCGGAAGCGTTTGGCGATGTCCTTCTGCGAAGGATCTCTCGTCGGCACCACCCGCACCTGCACCTCGATGCCCGAGTTCACGTCGAACGACACGTCACCGGCGACCTTCCACTTGTGCCCACCCTCGTCGCTGACGATCACGCTGGCCCCGTTGGCGTAGACCACCTTCGCCTTGAGCGTGTGCCGGCCGGGCGCGACCTCGCCGTTCCACACCAGGTGGGGTGTCGTCGCTCAGCTCGGTGAGCGACGGCGCCTGCAGCGCCTTGCCGTCGAGCTCGAAGCTGGCCTCTTCCAGCTTGTAGTTGGGGTCTTCGACCGCCACGAAGTCGACGCGCACGCGGGTCGGCTGCTTGCCGACCATGGCCTTGAGCTCGCTCTCGAGCTCTTCCCGCGCACGGCGCGCCTTTTCGTCTTCGGCCCGAGCGAGCGCCGGCAGCAACAACAGGACCAGGGCGAGGGTGGTTCGGCGCATCGAGCCCGCCACCCTACACGACCTCACCCCGGCTCGGCGACGCGCGCGCCGAAGAGCCGGTTCACCGATTCCAACAGCTCGTCGCAGATCTGCACCTTGAGGTTGGTGTTGCCGATCAGCGCCTCGGCCTCTCCGGGCATCAGCACCGCGACCGCGATGGGCGTCGCGCCCGCGTACTTGCGCGCGAGGTCCGAGAGCCTGGCCAGGTTGGCCTCGGTCGCCATGTCGACGTGCAGCCGCAGCTCGAGCCGCTTCACGCGCTTCTCGCGCACTTCCTTGAGCGACTGAATGTCGTCGCAGATCAATTCCGCGACCGGGTTCTCTTCGTCGCGGTTGTTGATCTGCACGGTGCCCGTCACCAGGATCGGGTCGTCGCTCTTGAGCAGCGCTTCCCAGTTCTCGAAGCCCGGCTTGGGGCCGCCCTTGCCCCACTTGCCAGTCTTGGGGTCCATGAACGAGCGACCGCCTTCCTTCCCGGGGAAGCAGACCAACTCCACGTGGCCCGACAGGTCTTCCAGTGTGACCCAGGCCATGCGCTTGCCGGTCTTGGTGGGCCGCTCGCGCATCACCGAGACCACGCCGGCCACGGTCAGCTTGTCGTTCTGCCGCGCGCGCGCCACCGAGGCGATGGGCCGGGCGTAGCGCCGCAGCTCCTTCTGGTACGCGTCGAGCGGGTGCCCAGAGACGTAGAAGCCGATGGTCTCCTTTTCGTAGGACAGCTTTTCCTTCTCGGTCCACGGGTCGACGTTGGCGTAGTCGTCGCGCGTCTTGCCTGCGGGGCCGGCGTCGAGCAGGCCAAACAGACTCGACTGGCCGATCTCGCGATCGCGCTGGGTCGAGGCGCCGCGATCGGCCGCGCGCTCCACCGTGTCGAACAACTGCCGGCGGTGGCGCTTCTCGAAGTCGAGCGCACCGGCCTTCACCAGCGCTTCCATCACCTTCTTGTTCACCCGCCGCGAGTCGACGCGCTCGCAGAAATCGAACAACGACACGAAGGGGCCGGTCTTGCGCGCCTCGAGAATGGCCTCGATGGCCGACTCACCGACGCCCTTGATCGCGCCCAGCCCGAAGCGAATCTTCCCGTCGACCGCACCGAAGGCCATGAACGACTCGTTCAGGTCGGGCGGCAGCACCTCGATGCCCGCCGCGCGCGCCTCGGCGATGTGCATCACCACCTTGTCGGTGTTGTCCTTCTCGCTGGTGAGCAGCGCGGCCATGAACTCGACCGGGTAGTGGGCCTTGAGCCACGCGGTGTGAATGGTGATGAGGCCGTACGCCGCCGAGTGCGACTTGTTGAAGCCGTACTGGGCGAACTTTTCCATCAGGTCGAAGACGCCGCTGGCGATCTTCTGGTCGACGGTGAGCTTCTCGGCGCCGGCCAGGAACAAGGCCCGCTGCTTGGCCATTTCCTCGGCCTTCTTCTTGCCCATCGCGCGGCGCAAGAGGTCTGCGCCACCCAGCGAGTAGCCGCCCAGCACCTGGGCGATCTGCATCACCTGCTCCTGGTACACGATGACGCCGTAGGTGTCCTTGAGCACCGGCTCGAGCGTGGGGTGCGGGAAGGTGACCTTGTCGCGACCGTGCTTCCGGTCGATGTACACGTCGACCATGGTGCGGCCGTCTTCGAGCTTCTGATCGAGCGGGCCCGGGCGGTAGAGCGCGCCGGCGGCGATCACGTCTTCGAAGCACGACGGCTTCATCTTCATCACCATTTCGGTGAAGCCGCTCGACTCCATCTGGAACACGCCGGCGGTGTCGCCCGAGCTGATGAGCTCGAAGGTCGCGCGGTCGTCGAGCGGAATCTTGTCGCGCACCAGCTTCTGATCGTCGGGCAGGCGCCGGTTGATCAGCTTGATCGCGTTCTCGATGACGGTGAGGGTCTTGAGGCCCAGGAAGTCGAACTTCACCAGGCCCGCGGCCTCGACCTCGTCCTTGGCGAACTGGGTGACCAGGTACTTCTCACCAGGCGGCTGATACACCGGCACGAATTCCCAGAGCGGCTTGTCGGCGATCACCACGCCGGCGGCGTGCATGCCGGCCTGGCGGTTCAAGCCCTCGAGCGCCATCGCGACCTCGAGCACGTCCTTGGTGGTGATGGCCTTCCCGTCGACCTCGGTGAGGGTCTGGGGGTTGTCGATCATCTCCTTGAGGCGCGGCTCGCCGACCAGCTCCTTCTCGGGGTCGCCGAAGATCGACTGCTTGAGCGTGATGCCCAGAATGTCGGGCACCAGCTTGGCCAGGCGATCGCCTTCGCTGAAGGGCAGGCCGTACACCCGGCACACGTCGCGCAGCACGCTCTTGGCCTTCAGCTGCCCGAAGGTGATGATCTGCCCGACGTTCGATTCACCGTACTTGCCCTGCACGTAGTGAATGACCTCGTCGCGCCGGTCCTGGCAGAAGTCGACGTCGAAGTCGGGCATCGACACGCGCTCGGGGTTCAGGAAGCGCTAGAAGAGCAGGTTGTACGGAATGGGGTCGAGGTCGGTGATGCGCAGCGAGTAGGCGACGATGCTGCCGGCGCCCGAGCCACGACCCGGCCCCACGGGGATGCCGTTCTGCTTCGCCCAGTTGATGAAGTCCTGGACGATGAGGAAGTAGCCCGCGAACCCCATCTTGTTGATGACGCTGACCTCGAGGTCCAGGCGGCCCATGTAGACGTCGCGGTCGCAGCGGTAGGGCAGTTCCTTGAACCGCTCTTCCAGGCCCTGCTTGGCCAGCATGGCCATGTACGTGTCGGCGGTGTGGCCCTCGGGCACCTTGAACGAGGGCAGCATGGGCTTCACCAGCAGGTTCAGCTCGCCGATCATCGAATCGATGAGCTGCGTGTTGTCGACCGCCTCGGGGGTGTCGCTGAAGTACTGCCGCATCTCATCGGGCGTCGACACGTACAGCTTGTCGGTCGAGTGCCGCATGCGCTTGGAGTCGGCCAGGGTCTTGCCCGAGGCGATGCACATCAGCAGCTCGTGGGCGCGCGCGTCTTCGCGCTTCACGTAGTGCGCGTCGGCGGTGGCCACCAGCGGCAGGTCGACGTCGCGCGCCAACTGCTTCAAGTTGGCGTTGGCCTTGTCCTGCTCCTCCATGCCGTTCCACTGGATCTCGAGGAAGAAGTGGCCGGGGTCGAAGATGTCCTTGTATTCGAGGGCCGCGCGCTTCGCGTGGTCCATGTCTCCCCGGAAGCAGGCGCTGGTGACCTCGCCGCCCAGGCACGCGGTCAGGCCGATGAGGCCCTTGCTGTGTTCCTTGAGCAGGGCCTTGTCGATGCGCGGGTGGTAATAGAACCCGTCGAGGTAGCCGCTCGACGAGAGGTAGCGCAGGTTGCGGTAACCCTCCTGGTTCTTGGCGAGGAGAATGAGGTGGTTGGCGATCTTCTCGGTGCGATCGCCCCGCCCCTTCGGCCCCGCCACGTAGGCCTCGAGCCCGATGATGGGCTTCAAGCCGGCGTCCTTGGCCTTCTTGAAGAAGTCGACCGCGCCGAACATGTTGCCGTGATCGGTGACGGCCACCGACTTCATGCCCTTCGCCTGGACCGTCTTGATCAGGTCCTTCATGCGAATGGCGCCGTCG
>CAIWFK010000170.1 GCA_903911905.1 uncultured Myxococcales bacterium | reverse complement strand
GTCCTGTCCTGAAAGCTGCCGCGCGCACGCGAGCTCGTAGCTGAACTCGGCGGTGACGGCGTGCTGCTCTCGGAACGCGGTCAAGAGGCGCGCTTCGCCGGCGAAGTCCTTCTGCTCGCGACGCGCGAGCGCCGCCTGCTCGACCTGGGCGAGCGCGTGGAGCGGCATCTTCCCGTCGTCGAGCGAAAGCTTCACCCACTCTGCGCCTTCGTCGATGACTCGCGCGACGGCCGCGCGGCAGCTCTCCGGGTCGGTGACGGCGAGAAAGCCGCCCTCCGTGCCCTTGCGCACATGGAGCCCGCCCGCGCCCTCGATCAACTGTCCCGCGCGGTGATAGTCGGCCTCGGTGTCTCGGCGCTCGTCGGCGTGCGAGCGCACCAACGCGGACAGGTCTGGTCGGGTGTGGAGATCGACGACGCTGGTGACGCCGAACTGGAGCGCCCACGTGAGCGAGTCTGGCGAGAGCACGTGGTAGTGGCCGTCGATGAGGCCGGGCAGCACGGTCTTGCCGGTGCCGTCGATCACCGTCGCGTGGGGAGGAATGGGGGCGTCAGCGCCGGCGAGGAGAATGCGCTCTCCCTCGATGACGACGTTGCCCCTGGGGATCACCTGGTTGCCGTCGAAGAGCCGCGCGCCCCGAATCGCCAGGACTCGAGCCGCGGCCGGCGGCTGACGCGTGGGCGGCCGCGCCGACACACACCCGGCCAGACTGGTCAGCGCGATCGACAGCACGCGCCGCCCGCGCGCGGCGGGGAAGCGCAGTGCATCATCGTGCGTTGGCTCGTCGATCACTCGCGTGGCGATGGTGCTCTCGCCTTCTGCCCACGTCAACTCGGTCTGCAGCACGGTCGTTGCGCGGGGCTTCGATTCGACTGCCCAGCGCTCGTGCCCGAAGGCGCCGTGAAAGCGGTGGGTGTGAGGTGCTGACGTTCTGGTCCTTCCGGTTGCACACCACCGGGGGCCCGCGGGTTCTGGCGGTATATGAACCCACCCACCGCCCCCGTCGACCCCCGCTACGTCGGGGCCCTGGCGCGCACCTTCGTCAAGGCCTCACTCTCGTTGCTCTTCGCGCTGGTCTACTTCGTGTTGCTGTTCGGCACGAACCTGGCGCACCACTTCGGGAACCGACCGAAGGCGCAGGCGCTGGGCCTCGCGCTCGTCACGCTGGTGCCGTTCGCGCTGGCGTTCCCTCCACTCGCCTGGTTGGCCGAGCGGGTGGTGCGCCGCCGCTTCGCGCACATGCAGTCCACCCACACCTGACGAGCCCTCTGACCATGTCGCCGATTCAACTTCGCGAGACCGACTTCCAGTTCGGGGTGCTGCAGATTCCCTATGGCGAGGTGGTCAGCGCCGGCATCGCGCTCAAGCGCCGCAAGACCGGCACCTTCAAGTCGTTGCTCATCGCCTACCGGCTGCCGGGCGACCCGACGCTGCGGCGCATCGACTTCGGGCTCGATCGCAGCGCGCAGCACGTCCAGCTCGTCGAGACCTTTCGGGGGCGGGTCGTCGATCGCTGGAAGGGCGAGGCGAACTACTTCGCGATGCGCAAGGCGTTGGGGCTGAGCAACCGCCGAATCTTCGTCGTCGTCGCGGCGCTGGTGGTGCTGTCGTTGGGCATGACCGCGGCGCTGGCGACCTCGGCGGTGAAGCACCCCGCCACGCGCCCGCTCGCTCCGCAGTCACGGGCCCGAGCCAACTGACACGACGTCCGAAGCGCTCGCGGGGTTCGAGCCGCGACGCCGCTGACAATCCAACCGAAGTGTCCGGACTTCGCTTCGAGGTCGAGGCGTGCACGCGACGCGCAGGGGTCGGGTGGGGAACTGTCAGACCCGGGTGGTAGACGTCAGCCTTCACGATGGGGGAGGCTGGCGATGACGGAGGACGGGAACGTGAGCGATCTGACGGTCGAGATTCTCAAGGGCATTCGCAGCGAGCTGGTCGGGCTGCGGCAAGACGTCAACGGCGTGAAGGGTGAGCTGAGCGAACTTCGGGTCGAAATGCGAAGCGAGCTCTCGGCGCTCCGCAGCGAACTGAGAACTGGCCTCTCCGAGGTGCGCGTCGAAATCGGTGAGGTGCGAAACGAGCTCGGCGAGGTGCGCGAACAACTTCACGAGCTCGCCGAATTCACGCAGACCGGGTTCAAGGCGCTCCTCGGCCAGGGAGACCAGCGCTTCCTGAACCACGAAGGCCGGCTGCGCCGACTCGAAGAGCACGCAGGGTTCGAGCCACCGCGCCGCTGATGAGTCAGAACGTGAGCGGTCCTTCGCCTGCTGACGCAGCTTCGGGTCGTTCGGTCGTCGGGCGCCTGGCCGTCGTGCCACACTCGAGGCCCTTCTCGAAGAGGGTGACCAGGCCCGATTGGGCCTGCGGCGCTGCGGCGCAACCCGCGCCTCCACAGAGCGAGACCTTCGTGGTGCTGGTGACCGACGGCCTGCCGAACTGCAACGCGAACAACCCGAACAACACCTGCACCGACGGAAGCGCGAGCCAGACCACCGCGTGTCGCTGCACGACCTCGAGCTGCGCGCCCGGCAGCGCCCTGTGCTCGAAGGGCTGCGTCGACGACCTGGGCACCTCTACCGCGGTCCAGACCCTGGCCGACACGGGCGCGGAGCTGATGGTGGTGGGCGTGGGCGAGGAGATCGCCAACGCGGTGGGCACACTGTCGTCGATGAAGCTGGGACTGCCGCGCACCTGCTCGACCGCCGGCGACTGCCCGGGCTCGACCTGTGGCGCCGACGGGGTGTGCAGCAACCGGCTCTACCTGGGCTCGCTCGCGAGCGACTACCAGGCTCCAGCCAACCGGCTCGACGCAGCGCCGCGTGCACCTTCTGGCTGGACCGCGACGTACTCACGCAGAACCTGACGCTCACGCGAGAGGGCGTCACCGTGCCCTCGACCGAGTGGACGCTCGTGGGGACGAGGCACCTGAAGATGATGGGAGCGACGTGCGACGGGTTGCTCGCCGGTGGGGCCGCTCCGCAGGTCGGCTACCTGCCTCTGACGCAGTGAGGCGCTTCAGAACTTCAAGGTCGTCATCAGGTGCAGCGACAGCTCGACGCTGTTGGCCGGTGACGACAGGAAGGGCTGCGTGCTGGTGATGAGCACCGGGAACACGCTCTGCTGCACGTCGAGCGGAACGATCTTCACGCTGGGCGCGGTGCCGTAGCCGTAGGCCGCCGACCCGGCGACGGTGCTCAGCAGGTCCCACGAATCGCCGCCACCGAGTGCGCGGACGATCTTCTCGGGGCGAAAGGTGCAGCCGCCGGTGAGCGCCACGGTGTTGAGCGAGAGGTTGCCGTCGGCGGCGAAGGTGCGCGAGCGGTCATACGTCGCGCCGAGGCCGAAGAGCCAGTCGCGGTTCCAGGTGTAGAGCGCCCCCACCCGCGCGCGCAGCGAGTCGGACAGCGTGGTGCCATCTGGCAGCCGAAGGCGCGGGCTCCATTCACCATCGACGCGCAGCTTGAGCGCCCCCAGCTCGAGCCCGACTCCAGCGAGGACCCGCAGGTGATCCGTGACGCCCGCCTTGACGCCGATGGGCGGGTTGCTGTCGACCAGCTCGCCGGTCTCGCTCGCGGGGTACCCGGGCAAGGACACGCCCGCGTTCTCGGAGCGAGAGGTGAACCCCCACTCGGCGACCTGCAGGCGGGGCGTGCGCAACACCAGCGCCAGGCGCAGCGCGCGGGTGACCTGCCACTGGCTGCCGACGACCGCGCGCAGGGCGATCGACTCGATGGTGCCCTCGAGCCGCTTGTGCAGGTGCGCACCGGTGGACTGCTGGCCGGTGGTGGTGATGTCGACGGTGTTGTCCAACTGCAGCAGGTAGCGGTCGGTGGCGTACGCGCCCTGCAGCGAGGCACCCACGCGGAAGGCCGGCGTCATCTGCCAGCCCAGCGACACCGCGGCCCAGCGATCGTCGGTGGTCTCGTTCCAGTCGGCCCGCTGCGAGAGCGAGAGCCCAGGCTGGCTGGGGTCGGTCTGGGTCGAGCGGGTGCTCAGGGTGGCGGCGAACGCGTCGTGGTACGTGGTCCACGCGCCCAGCGAGACGCCGAGGCCGGGCAGCACTTCCCACGAGGCGCTGAAGGCCGAGGGCACCGAGTCGTAGCGGAAGGAATTGAGCGACTGGGTCCTGGTCTCCCAGGGCAATTCGGTGGTGACGGCCCGGTCGACGTTCACCCAGCCGACCGAGTACGCGCTCACGCCCACCTGCGCGGTGCGGCGGTTGAGCGCGGCGAGCGAGGCGGGGTTGTAATAGCCACCCCCTCCTTCGTCGTCGCCGACCAGCACGGCTCCGGCGAGGGCCGCCTCGGCGCTGAGCAGGGTGGACTCGGGCGGCGCGGCGAAGCTGACCGCCGTCCACACCGCCACCGCCAGAAGGAAGAGCCTCCGCATCGGCGTTCGAGTGAAGCACGCAGGGAAGAGGCTCCAAGAAAACGGCGCTTCGTGGCAAAAGAGCCACATGGACTCAAACATCGGCGAGCTCGCGCAGCGCGTGGCCGACGCCCGGCGGGTGGTCTTCCTGTGCGGTGCGGGCCTCTCGGTGCCCAGCGGCATTCGCGCCTACCGCGCGGGGCCCAACGCCATCTGGGCCGACCACGTGATGGAATGGGGCACCTTCGCGAAGTTCATCGCCGACCCGGCGGCGTGGTGGTCGAGCTTCTGGCTGGACGCGCATGGCGACCTCTTCAAGTCGTTCCAGCCGAACGCCGGTCACGTGGCGCTCGCCAACGCCATGCGGCGCAGCCAGGACGACCTGGTCATCACCCAGAACATCGACGGGCTGCACCGGCTGGCGGGGCACCCTGAAGCGCAGCTGATCGAGATTCACGGCCGGCACGATCGCTTCATCTGCGCCAGCCGCGCCGACTGCCCGGGGGTCGAGTCTCCGGTCGAACGGGTGGACCTCTCTCGACTCTCCGCGGGCGTCATTCCCCGTTGTCCGCACTGCGAAGCACCGATGCGCCCGCTGGTGCTGCTCTTCGACGAGCACTACGAGTCACACGACGCCTTCCAGTCGTGGCGGGGCAAGAAGGCGCTCAACGACGCCGACGTGCTCATCTTCGTGGGCACGTCCTTCTCGGTCGGCATCACCAGCTACGCCGTGCGCTGCGCCGAGGTGTCGGGCGCCCTGACCATCAACGTCAACCCCGAGCCGGCGCGTTTCCCCTCGATGGTGAACCTGCAGGGCGGCGCCGAGGCGTTGCTCCCCACCCTGCTCGCCCGCGTCACGGGGGAGTGACCACGGGCGTCGCTTCGTGTAGGCCCCAGCCCATGCGCACGCTTTTCCTGCTCCCGGTCCTGACCTTGCTGGCCTGTGGTTCCGCTTCCTCGGGAGATGGCGGCGTGGACGCAGGCCTGACGGTCGACGCCGGGCCCGACCCGCTGATCGTCGCGCGGCCGTACGACACGGTGGTGCCGGTCAGCTACGTGGCGGGCACGCCGATGCCGCTCATCGTGCTGTTGCATGGCTACACCGCGACCGCCGCCACGCAAGACGCGTACTTCCACCTCTCGGCCGCCGCGCAGACCCACAACTTCCTGCTGGCGCTGCCCAACGGCACCGTCGACGGCGCGGGGCAGCACTTCTGGAACGCGACCGACGCCTGCTGCGGCTTCGGAGCGACGGTGGACGACGTGGCGTACCTGACCGCGGTCATCGCCGACGTGGCCAGGCACTACACGGTCGACCCGCACCGCATCTTCCTGGTCGGTCACAGCAACGGCGCGTTCATGGCGCACCGCATGGCGTGCGATCGCGCGCCGGTCATCGCGGCCGCAGTGGCCCTGGCCGGAGACAACTGGGCCGACACCGCGAAGTGCCAGCCGAGCACCGCGGTCTCGATGCTGCAGGTGCACGGCACCCTCGACACGGTCATTTCGTACAACGGCGGCACGGCGGTGACGGGCGCGCCGCCCTTCCCCAGCGCGGTCGACAGCATGACCACCTGGGCCACCAAGAATGGCTGCACGGCGACCGCGCGCAGCAGCATCGGCGGCGACCTGGACCTGGTGGTCGAGCTCCTCGGCAACGACACCACGCGCGAGGGCTGGGCGGGCTGCCCGGCCAATGGCGCGGCCGAGCTGTGGACCATTCAGGGTGGCTCGCACGTGCCGGGGTTCAATTCGAGCTGGGCCGACACCATCGTGACCTGGCTGTACGCACACCCCAAGCAGTGAGACGTGTGCAATGGTGGCCCCCTCTTCGCGTAGGGGGAACACCATGCACGCCCGCTTCATTCTGCTCGCCCTGCTGGCGACGCCCGCCCTGGCCGATGGGCTCGACCGCGACGCCCTGTTGACCGAAGCCCCTGCCACTCCCGAGCGCGGCAACGTGCGCATCTCGGCTGGTGCGAACGCCTCGTACACCGGCAGCACGACCGGTGCCGGCATCTCGGGCCAGGCGATGTGGACGCCCTTCACCCACTTCGCTGCCGACGTGAGCGGCTACTGGCAGGACGGCGACGCGGGTCCGGCGGTGCGCCTGCGCTACCAACTGCTCGACCAGGCCACCCACGGCGTCGACCTGGCGGTGGGGGCCCGCTACAAGAGCGTGGGCTTCGACCCGCGCAATGGCGAGCTCGAGGGGCTGGTCGCGGTCGGCCACCGCTTCGGGCGGCTGGGGCTGGTGCTGAACACGGTCGCCGGTCACGAACTGGGCGGGCCGGGCTTCGACGTCGAGCTCAAGGCGCTCGCGTCGTACCGCCTCATCGAGGCCCTGAGCGTGGGACTCGACGCGCGGGCGCAGGCCGAAATCCACGACGAGAACGGCTGGAAGTCGCCCTCGTTCGCCGACGACGTGGCGATGGTGGGCGGTGCGATGGTGGCGTGGAACCCCATCACGCAACTGCAACTGCAATTGCTGGTCGGTGCGACGCACCCGGTGGGCCTGCCCTTCGGCCCGACTGCGCGACTGCTGGCCTCGTTCGACTTCTGAAACTCCTTTTTTCGCTGCCCGGAGCGCCCATGCTGCTGCCCCTGCTCGCCCTGTTGTCCACCGCCACGCCGACGCTCACGCTCGATGAGGTGCTGCAGAAGAACTACGCGGCCCGCGGTGGCCTCGAGAAACTGCGCTCGGTGCAGAACCAGCGCTACACGATGCACAACGAAGGCGGCTGGGTCACCTTCCAGACCGTGCAGACGGTGGCGCGCGGGCTCAAGAGCCGCAGCGACATGACGATGCAGGGCATGACGCAGAGCTCGGCCATCGACGGCTTCCACGGCTGGCAGACCAACACCTTCGGCGGCCGGAAGGACGCCATCGACATGGCGCCCGACGACCTGAAGGCCGCGCTCGACGACGCCGACCTCGACGGGCCGCTGGTCGACTGGAAGAAGAAGGGTCACCAGGTCGAGCTGGTCGGGCAGGAGGACCTCGACGGCTCGCCGGCGTGGAAGCTGAAGGTGACGCTGCGCAGCGGCACCATCGAATACGTCTTCCTCGACGCCGACACCTTCATCGACCTGAAGGTCATCACCCAGCGCACGGTGCGCGGCGCCCTGGTCGAATACGAGACCGAGTTCGGCAACTACGAGAAGGTCGACGGCGTGATGGTGCCGATGAGCTTCGAGTCGCGGCAGCGCCACTCGAATTGGACCTCGCGGACCACGGTCGACAAGGTCGAGTTCAACGTGAAGGTGGACGATTCGTTCTTCGCCAAGCCGGGGGCACCCGCGGCGACCGTGCCGAGCAAGGGAGAGTCGCGATGATGACGGCGTTGGTGGCAGCGATGGTGTTGACCGCAGGTGACGTGCCCTTCGACGAGGCGTCGTTCGCGGGCCTGGGCGCACGCAACCTCGGTTCGGCGACGATGAGCGGTCGCATCTCGGCGATGGCAGCGGCGCGCCAGAAGGACGGGCGCCTGCGCATCTACGTGGGCGCGGCGAGCGGCGGCGTGTGGCGGTCGGACGACTCGGGCACGCAGTTCCGCCCCATCTTCGACGACCAGCCGGTGCAGTCCATCGGCGCGCTGGCGGTCGACCCGAAGAACCCCGACGTGTTGTGGGTCGGCACGGGTGAGAGCTGGACGCGCAACTCGGTGAGCTTCGGGGACGGCGTGTACAAGACCACCGACGGCGGCGAATCGTGGACGAAGGTGGCGATTCCCTCGTCGAGCGAACGGGTCAGCGCCATCGTGCTCGACCCGCGCAACCCCCAGACGGCGTTCGTCTGCGTGCCGGGTCGGCTGTTCAGCGACTCGACCGACCGCGGGCTCTACAAGACCACCGACGGCGGCAAGACCTTCTCGCAAGTGCTCAAAGGGCCCAACGCGTCGACCGGTTGCTCGTCAGTCGCCATCGACCCGAAGTCACCCGACGTGGTCTACGCCGGCCTGTGGGACTTCCGCCGGCAGGGGTGGACCTTTCGCTCGGGCGGCAACGGCCCCGAGGCCTTCAGCGGCAGCGCGATGTTCAAGTCGACCGACGGTGGGAAGACCTTCAGCGAATTGAAGGACGGCGGTGCGGCCGGCAAGGGCCTGCCTGCCAAGCCGTGGGGTCGCGTGGCGCTCGCGGTGGCACCCTCGCGCAGCCAGCGCGTCTACGCCTTCATCGAGACGGTGAAGAGCGCCATCTTCGTGTCCGACGACTCGGGCAAGACCTGGGCGCGGGGCGACGACGGCCCCGACATGGTGTGGCGGCCGTTCTATTTCTCGAACCTGGTGGTCGACCCCACCGATGCGAACCGCGTGTACAAGACTGCGGGCTCGCTGCTGGCCAGTGAAGACGCCTGCAAGAGCTTTTCGAACGTGTCGAACGGCATTCACGGCGACGTGCACGCGCTGTGGGTAGACCCTGCCAACCCGAACGAGGTGTTGCTGGGCGACGACGGCGGCTTCTTCTTCTCGCACGACCGCGGCAACCACTGGTGGAAGGGCTCGAACCTGCCCATCAGCCAATTCTACCACGTGGCCGTCGACGACGCGGTGCCGTACCACGTTTACGGCGGCCTGCAGGACAACTCGAGCTGGGTGGCCGATTCGTCGTTCCCCGGCGGCGTGACCAACGCGCGGTGGGAGAACCTCTTCGGCGGCGACGGCTTCTTCACCTTCGCCGACCCGTCGGACCCGAACTACGCCTACGCCGAAGCGCAGGGCGGCGTGTTGGGGCGCATCAACCGGCGCACGCACGAAGCGCGCGACATTCAGCCCCGGCCGCTCAAGGGCGAGAAGCTGCGCTTCCACTGGAACACGCCGGTGGCGACCAGCCCCCACGACAAGAACGCGCTCTACCTCGGCGCGCAGTTCCTGTTCCGCAGTGTGAATCACGGCCAGAGCTGGCAGCGCATCTCGCCCGACCTGAGCACCAACGACCCCGAGAAGCAGAAGCAGGAAGAATCGGGCGGCATCACGGTCGACAACTCCTCGGCCGAGATGCACACGGTCATTACGGCCATCGCGGAATCTCCGAAGCAAAAAGGTCTGATCTGGGTCGGGACCGACGACGGCAACCTGCAGGTCTCGCGCGATGACGGCAAGACGTGGACGAATGTCGTGAAGGAGCTCCCCGGCCTGCCCCCCAACAGCTGGGTCTCGACCATCGAGCCCGGGCACGCCGCCGCAGGCGTGGCGATGGTGACCTTCGACCGGCACATGTTCGGCGACTTCTCGCCGTGGGTGTACCGCACCGAAGACGCGGGCAAGACCTGGAAGCGGGTCGACACCACCGGCGTCGAGGGCTACGCGCACGTGATTCGTGAAGACCCCACGCAGCCGCGCCTGCTCTTCCTGGGCACCGAGCTGGGGCTGTGGCTGTCGCTGGACACCGGCGCGCACTGGGCACGCTTCACCGGCACGCACTTCCCGCACGTGGCGGTGCGCGACCTGGCCATTCAAGCGCGCGATGGCGACCTGGTCATCGGCACGCATGGGCGCGGCATCTGGATTCTCGACGACCTGACGCCGCTGCGTACGCTGTCGGCCGAGGTGGCGGCGAAGGACATCGCCATCGTCGACGCGCGGCCGGCGCGGCAGCCGTTGAACCAGGTCGGTGGCTGGGTCGAGGGCGCGGCGACCTTCGTGGGCGACAACGCTCCCGAGACCGCGGTCATCACCTATTGGCAGGCCAAGCGGCACATCTACGGGCCGTTCACCATCGAGGTGTTGGACGCGAATGGCGCGCTGGTCGAGAAGCTCACCGGCAGCAAGCGCAGGGGCTTGAACCGCGTGAACTGGCCGATGCGGAAGGTGGCTCCGCGCACGTCCCGTGGCGCGACGATGGCGTGGGAAGCGGCCGTGGGCCCCTTGCAGTTGCCTGGCACGTACACCGTGCGCATCACGCGCGGCACGACGGTGGTGGAAAAGAAGATCGAGGTGGGCCTGAGCCCCAGCTCGAGCGCCACCCTCGCCGACTTGAAGGCGCGCGAAGAGGTGGTGATGCAGGCCTTCGCGCTGCTCGAAGACCTGGCGTTCTTCACCACGCGCATCGAGCAGGCCACGGCGGCGATTGCGGCGAGCGGAAAGAAGGACCCGGTGCTCACCGCCTGGGTGGCTGACGTCGAGGCGTTGCGCCGGAAGGTGGTGGCGACCAAGGAAGGCGGCGCCATCACCGGGGAAGAGCGGCTGCGCGAACACGCGGCCTCGCTCTACTCGGCGACGAATGGGTTCGACGGGCCGCCCACCGAGGAGCAGAAGCGGTACGCCAGCACGCTGCGCGCGGAGTTCACCGACCTCGAAGGGGAGTGGACGAAGCTGGTCGGTGCGCGGCTCGACGCGGTCAACGCCGTGCTGCCACAGAAGCTGACGCTGCTCGACCACGCCACGTGGGACTCGCAGACCAGGCGAATGCCCGGGGGCAAGGGGCCGAACCTGCAGCGGTACCGTGAGAAGCAGCGCGATCGGTTCCGCATCGAGCCGGACGAGCGGGAAGAGGAGCACGACGACGACGAGCGGTGAGGAATGGGAGTCACTCCGCCTCGAGGGCAGGCGGCATCGAGCGTTCTGCGACCATCTTTGCTGGCTTCGCCCACCAGCTCCTCGCCTCGATGGTCTGGTTGCGCACGTGATTTCAGCGATGGGCTGATTTTTCGCGCTCATGGTTGCAATAGGCACCCGAGGGAGCGCCTATTGCAACCATGAGTGCAGTTACGTGAGGACCCGCGCCTCGAGATCGAGGGGCAACCCCGCAAGAAGCATCGCCTCACGCACCCCGGCCCGACTGCCTGCCATTGAGGCCACTGCGGAGCGCAGCGTCACCCGCCGCCGCGCGTCCGTACGCCCCCTGTAGAAACGCCAAGCTCAAGCGCAACGCGAACGCGGGTCCTCGCCGGCACTCCCGCCTCATCGGCGAAGGACGCGAACCGATCCACCGCGCTGCGCACCTCGTCGATGATCGGCCCCACGCGCTTCAAGTCAGTCTTCCGAGCCAACGCCTCGAGGTGCGCGCGCCCCGGGTCGGCGCCCTCCCCCGCGACCAGCATCCAGTGTTCGCCGCCAGGGCCGTCGGAGAAGCTCAAGTCGTAGGCAGGGCTGACGCTCCACCGCCCTCGCTCGTTCATCGAGAACGAGAAGTTCTTCGAGTGGTCGTCGCGGTTGTGCGCGAACACGTTGAAGCACGCGCGCCGGAACATCTCGACCACCGCGGCCTCGACCTTCACCAGTCGCCGGGTCACGAGCAGCAGCTCTTCGTAGGTGAGCGACGGCGTGGTGTGCGGCGCGTCGAGCAGACCAGCGAGCGTGAGTTGGTGCACCTTGCGCGTACCGTCACGATCGAAGCGACGAATGGCAAAGTACTTCCGCGCCAGCAGCCGGGTCTCGGGCACGTCGATGCCGGCCGCCTTCGCCATCAGGCAGTACGCGAGCTCGAGCGCGCCGCTGTCGGCTGCGTCGTTCTTCGAGGGGAACTTCACCAGCCACGGCGTGCAGTCGGGCAGCGCGTGCGTCGCCCCCGCGTGAAGCCTGCCCTGGCGATCGATTTGCACGACGGCCTTGGGGCGGGCGCCATGCGGTGAACCGCCGATGGCGAAGAGCCGCTCGAAGTCGGCGCGCTTTCCGTCGGCAAGCACGGTATCGACCTCCTGGCGGAAGCTCGCCAGGTCGAGCACGGTCGGTCGCTCGACCAGCTGCTCAGGCTCGTAGACCAGCGCCCC
Organism: uncultured Myxococcales bacterium; assembly: GCA_903911905.1. Taxonomy (GTDB): domain Bacteria; phylum Myxococcota; class Myxococcia; order Myxococcales; family Myxococcaceae; genus Xiheilimnobacterium; species Xiheilimnobacterium phototrophicum. The sequence continues at coordinate 21,470 of CAIWFK010000170.1, read as the reverse complement.
CATCGCGCTCGCTCCCACGAGCGAGAGCCGGTCGAGCGGCCCCAGCTGCGCACTGGAATACCCTTGCTGCCGCGCGCGGCGGTCGAGGAGCAACCGGCCCCAGCCGTCGGGCAGGCTGTCGTCGAAGAGCCCCATCAGCCCATCGAAGCGTCGCGGGTCGCCAGGAACGACCCCCGGCCGAAGCGGCAACGTGAAGGGCGCGAGCTCGAGCCCCGTCGCGATGAAGGTTGGGTCGAATTCGAAGAGCAGTTCGTGACCGTGGCGAAGCAATCGACCGACGAGCTGTCGCTGGCCTTCTCTCGGCTCGTGGAACACCTTGAGCCGGGTGACCGGAGTGAAGGTCACGAGGCCCTCTTGCGGGCGCGGCGGCGAGTCGTGGCGACGAGCTGCGCTTCGGCGTCGGCCAGCGTCTGGAACGGCGGGGCCGCGAAGAGCGTGCCGAACCCGTCTTCGACGCCGAGCGCGACCGCGATGCGCATGGCGGTCTCGAGCGTGCCCTGCCCCGTGGCCTCGAACCGGCGGAGCGCCTTGAGCCCGACCCCGGCGTTGGCCGCCAGCTCGCGCTGCGTCACGTTCTGCAGAAGCCGGAGGTGTTGGGCGCGCAACCCGAGCGCCTGAAGCACCTCGGCCATGCTTCGGAGATAAGGCGCCATATACGGGTCTTTATACCAGTTTCAGGCACTTAAACGCCTCAAAACAGCCTCTTCATTGGCGCGTTAATGCCCTCGCGCGAACAGCGAGACCTCGCTCGCCCGCTGAAGCTCGCCGGGGAAGATGACTCTCACGCTCGAGATCGCCTCGGGCTCATCGACCGGAATGACGCGGTAGATCTCGAAGCCCACCTGGTAGTCGATGCCACCGTCGTCGAGCACGCCGAGTATGGAGTTCTGCGAGGAATACACCGAGAAGGCATCCAGCACGTCGATGGTGGTGAGACCTCCGTCCCCGAGACTCAGCTCGAGCCTCACTTCCCGCAGGTTGTCGTCATTCGGCCGGGTCTCGACACCGCGCAGCACGACCGCCTCGAGCGGCGTCGCGACGGGAAGCGCGATGGAGAACTCGGGGACACCCTCGAACTGCGTCGACACGAGCAAGCCGTCGGTCAGCGGACACGGCGAGCGCAGCGGGGGACACTCGAGCCCGCGGCTCACTGGCACGAGCGTTCCGGTGAAGGGCGGTACTTCTGCCGCGCGGGTGAAGACGACGCTCCGCATCGGGGCGAAGAATGACGAGTTGATCGCCGAGGCCGCGCGCATGGTCAGCGTGTACTGACCGGTGAAGTCCTCCATCTCGAAGGCCGCGAAGCGGAGTGGGTGCCGACTCGCAGGCCCACCGTCCCAGGTGTCGGGGCGATCGTCGTCGAGCCAGACGACACCGCCGTCGGTCGTGGTCGCGCGCAGGCGGTGGTCGAGTTGTTCGGCCGCGGCGTCGTTGGGGTCCACGAGCGGCGGGAGCGGGTTCAAGGGGTCGAAGACCACCACGCCGCCATCGAGGGACAGGTTCGCAACCCAGTCGGTGAGGGTGCCCACGTCGACGTTGTCGGTGATGCTGAAATCGTTCCACGACTCGGCGCCGGTCGGGAAGCGAGCGACGGCGCGGAAGCAGAAGCCTGCGCCGGTTTGGCTGAGCGGCTGGGCTTGTGCGCGGAAGACCTCGAAGTGGAAGGCGCCGCCGGCATCGACCATCCGCGAGCCGACCGAGCTGGAGTTCGGCGCTCTGCAGTCGCGGCTGCGCAGCAGCAGGACTTCCTGACCATCGACTCCAGCGTCGGAGAAGACGTGGCCGTCGACGAGGAAGATGTCGTCGGGGTTGAAACAGGCCGAGAGCGACACCGACACCCCGAGGGCGAGCGCCACGCTGAGACACCTCATCGCGACCGCCATTGCTTCCCTCGGTGTCATCAGTGCGACCGAGCCGAGTGAGGCGGTCGACAGGCCACCACCCAACCGGCAGCACGAAGTCTACACACTGGCTCACCATCATGCCTCGGCTCGTTGGGCAGCGTGATTCGAGCGGGAATGGTCGTCGAGACGTCCTGAGCCCGCAGCATGGCGGGTATGAACCGACAATGCCGGAACTCGTCGAGGCAGACGCGCGGCAGCTCTCCTGCAGTGGCATCTGCGCTCACGACCCCATCGACTCGGCCACTGCCGGAAATGGTGAGGTCGACGTCGAACACCCGATCGTCGGCGCTGATTTCGACGGCATGCTCTGTGGGGGTGGCGGGTGTGGGGAGTCGATCGACCGTTCGTGCGTCGTAGTAGCCGTAGCCAGGGCTGGCGGGCTCCTGGTCGAGGGTGCTCTCGGTGGCTCGATTCGCTCGTGCAGAGTCCGTCGGAGCTGACGAGCTGTCATTCTGCGGCACGGAGCGGAGCGCCGGGGCGGATGCACCGAGCCCCTGGCGGGTGGCGTTTGCCGGGTGCGTCGTGGGTCGCGGTGATGGCTTCTCGACTGGTGGCGGTGCGGCGGGTTCGGGCGACGCCTCGACGGTCATGACGAACCGCACGGATTCTGGCGCTTCTTCGTGCTGAGGCGCGCGCAGCATGAGCAGCGCGAGCACGTGGATCATCAGCGAGACCGACACCCCAACCCTCATGAGGGTCATACGATTGCTCCACGACGCTCATTGCGTCGCACCGTTCGCGCTCAATCTCGAGGCTACACGCCAAAACCCGAGTACACCGAAGTCATGACGGAACACACCATCGCGGTCGCGGGCGCGGCAGGCCACCTCGGGCTCAAGGTGGTGACTGCGCTGAAGGCGCGCGGGGCGAAGGTGGTGGCGTTGACGCGACCTGGCAGCGCTCCGCAGAAGCTCGCGCCCCTCGAGGCCGCAGGCGCAACGGTGGTGCCCGTCGACCTGACCCGCGTCGACGAGGTCGCGCGCGCGTGTGAAGGCGCGTCGTGCGTGGTCTCGACGTTGCTCGGCCTGCGAGAGGTGATGGTCGACGCGCAGACGGTGCTCGTCGACGGCGCGGTCAAGGCGGGCGTCCCGCGCTTCATTCCCTCGGACTACGCGCTCGACTTCTCGCAGCTCGCGCCGGGCGAGAACCGCAACCTCGACTTCCACCGCGAGTTTCTGCACGTGTTGGGCACGAAGAGCATCGCGTGGACCTCCATCCTCAACGGCGCCTTCATGGAGTTGCTGCTCGGCCAGGCCCCGTACATTCTCTTCAAGCGCCACCGCGTCCTGTACTGGCAGAACGCCGATCAAGTGCTGGACTTCACCACCATGGACGACGTGGCCGCCTTCACCGCCGCCGCGGCGATGGACCCGCAGGCGCCCCGGGTGCTCAAGGTGGTCGGCGAGCGCACGACGCCACGACAGCTGGCGGCGTTGATGAGCGAGCTGACCGGCCGGCCCTTCACGCTGACCTGGGTGGGCAACGTCTTCACGCTCGGGCTGATGATTCGCGCCATGCGCGCGCTGATGCCGGCGACCAGCGACCCGTTCCCGCCGTGGCAGGGCATGCAGTACTCGCACAACATGTTCAGCAATCGGGGCAACCTCGTCGACCCGCTCGACAACGCGCGCTATCCCGACCTCAAGTGGACGCCGCTTCACGAGGTACTCTCGAAGCACCTGAAGACGCTCGGCGCCTGAAGCGCGTCACTTCGGCCCGAACGCGATGGCCGAGAGCCCATCGGGGTTGCTGCCGTTGTCGAACACCTTCGTCCACGTCAGCTCGTCGGTCGATCGATAGATGGCGTTGTTGTCGAGCGCCAACCACGTCCCATGGCCGTAGAACAAGTCCCCTGCCCTCGCGGTGGGCGCGGCGTGTTCCACCCAGCTCGCACCGTCGGCGGAGGTGAACACTTTCCCGCTCGAGGTCAGCGTGAAGTGTCCCTGCGCGAACACCATGCCGCTGACTGTCGACGGCAACGCCACCCGGCTCCACGTCGCGCCGGCGTCCTCGGAGCGGATGACGGCATCTCCCGCGGGCAGCAGGCCCACGAACACGCCGTTGCCGAACGCGAAGATGGTGCCCCACGTGAACCCCGACGGCACCGGCGTCACCCCACTGGTGGACTGCCACGTCACCGCGTCGCTCGAGTGAAAGATGACGCCGTCATCATCGACCACCACCCACGCATCGACGCCGTCGACGACTCCATGTGCGAGCGCGCCGCGGGAATGGTGCGCGGTGGTGTAGTTCGGGTCGGGCGGGTGCTGCGTCCAGTCGCCGAGGTCGCTCACCGTCGTCGCGAGCCAGCCGTAGCCACCCGAGCTCACCCACTTCCCCTGCGCGTAGCTCATGCACGCCAGCCACTGCCCATCGGCCTTGGGCACCTCGGTCCACGTGCGCGCGTCGGGTGAAGTGAAGACCTTCGCGGCGAACGCCACGTACTGCCCGTTGCCCCAAACCACGGAGCGCACGCCGTAGAGGTCGCCCATCATCGACTGCGAGAGGTCGGTCGCCTCGTCGACCCAGGTCAGCCCATCGTCGAGCGAGCTTCACACCCCATCAGCAGCCCAATGCCGACAACCAGCGAGAATCTCATGGTTCTTTCAAGACGCAGGACCGCACCGGCGCTGCTCACCGTACCTGCACACACACCGTGAGCCGTCTGTCGGGGTCCATCCGTCCTTCCTGAGGACCATGCTCCGACCTGTTCTGGCCGCGCTGACGTTGATGCTGGGATGCCAGGGTTCGATTCTGGGAGGCACGACTCCCGGTACGCCGACCACACCGACCGATCCTGCCACGCCGAACGCGCTCAAGCCCTGCACCACGCGCGGCCAGGGCAGCACCGCGAAGATGCGCTTGTTGTGGAGCAGCGCGTACCAGGCCGAGCTGACACGCATTCTCGGCGCCGGAGCCGCGAGTGCCGCCGCGAACGCCGCGCTCTCTCCGGCCACCGACAAGAAGTTCACCTACGAGACCGCGGGCTCGCTGCTGACCGACGCCACGCTCGATTCTCTGGCCACCAGCGCCGACGCCGTCGCGGCCTGGGCGCTCTCGAGCGACACCACCGCGCAGTCGGTCTTCGGCTGCAACGCCCGCACCGTCACTGGAGCCGCCGCGGTCACCTGCTTCACCACCTTCCTCTCGACGAAAGGCGAGCGCCTGCTGCGACGCCCGATTCCGCAGGCCGAGCTCGACGACACGGCGGCTTTCTTTTCCACAGAAGCCGCGCAGGGCCTGCCGACCGATTCGCAGGAAGGCTTCCGTCAGGGCCTGGCCAGCCTGCTGGTGCACCCGGACTTCCTCTACGTGCGCGACGCGCCGGTGGGGCAGACCTCGTTGCTCGACCCGTTCTCGCTCGCCTCGCGGCTGTCCTTCGCGCTGACCGGCCACGGCCCCGACGACGCGTTGTTCACCGCTGCGCGCGACGGCTCGCTCACCCAGCCCGACGTGCTCGCCGCGCAGGTGGCGCGCCTGCAGCAATCGCCCGAAGGCCACGCCCGCACCCAGGCCTTCTTCAGGCAGTGGCTGCTCTACGACCGGGGCTCGGTCTCGTACTCGCCGGCCTTCCTCGCGGGGCTCGACGCCACCACCGTGCAGCCCGACCAGGTGAAGGAGCTGGACGACTTCGTCGCCGCGCTGACCTGGACCACGCCGTCCTCACCCACGTCGCTGCTGACCTCGACGGCCACCGCGCCGCTCTCGCCGACGCTGGCCGCCATCTACGGCGTGTCGCCCGGAGCGACGACATTGCCTGCGGGCCGCGCTGGGCTGCTGACCCGGGTCGGCATGCTGGCGACGGGCACCGACGACTGGCACGTGGTCGCGCGCGGGCTGACCGTGTTGCAGAAGCTGTTGTGCCAGGACATCGCCCCGCCGGCCTTCAGCGTAGCCGCCGCGCAGCAACAAGCCGAGTCGATGAAGGTCTCGAACCTCGACCGCATCACCAGCGTGACGCAGTCGGCAGCGTGCACGGCCTGCCATTCGCACATCAACCCCGCGGGAGGCGCGCGGTCCGACTTCGACTCCATCGGTCGCGCAGTGACGGTGGAGAAGCACTACGCCGGTGGGCAGTTCGACTACCAGGTGCCGGTGGTGGCGACGGCCGACCTGTCCTCGCTGCTGGGCCGGCCAGCGACGGTGAACGGCTCGGTCGAGCTGTCGAACCTGCTGGCGACGTCTCCTGAATTCGCGCGCTGCTTCGCCGACCAGTACGTGCGCTCGGCGCTGGGCCGCAACGACGACTCCGACCTCTGCCTGGCGGACGACGGCGCGAGCGCCATCACCGACGGCGGCACCATTCTCGACACCATGCGCGCGGTGTTGACCTCGAACGAGCTGCAGATCTGGAGGCCCTGAAGATGAGCATCACCCGGCGGGAGCTCATGAGGCGTTTCGGTCTGACCGCGGCAGCCTGCCGTTGCTCGACGTGTTGCCGCGCACGGCCGGTGCGGCGCCCACCACGCCCGTCAAACGGCTGGTGTGCATCGTCAACAACCACGGCGTCTTCGCGCAGCACTGGCTGCCGTACGTGCCGACGGGCTTCCCCATCTCGACCTCGTCGCCGGGCAACCTGCTGCAGGCGCCCAGCGACTTCCTGCGGCCCGTCGCGTTCACGCAGCGCACCGGCTGCACGGCCATCGACCTGACCTCGTACACCGGCGCGCTGGGCCCGATTCACAGCGCCGCATGGCAGCCGCTGAAGAAGAAGGTCGCGTTCCTCAACAACCTCTCGTGCTCGAACGCCTCGGTGCAGGGCCACACGTACACGGCGCAACTGGGCGGCTACAAGAACAACGACGCCAACGGGCCCGCGGTGCAGTCGATGACGGGCGAGTCGATCGACGTGGTCATCGGCCGCAAGTTGAACGGCCGCGCGCCGCTGGTCCTCAAGGCGCCCGATTACCTCGACGACGTGAAGTACCTGGAGGACGCGTCGGGCGGCAACTCCATCCAGTACGCCAACGGCACCTTCGCCCAGCTCACCGCGCTGCGGAACCCGTTCCTGGTGTGGGACAAGCTGTTCGCGAACTTCATGCCGCCGCCGCCGGGGCAGCGCGATCCGATTTCCCGTCGCGCCGCGCTGCTCGACCGCACGTTGACCAACGTGGCGAAGCTCGCGCGCGACCAGCGGCTGTCGACCTTCGACAAGCAACGGCTCGACAACCACGCCGCCATTCTCACGTCGCAGCGCGCGAACCTGATGACCATGACGGGCACCGGCACGACCACGGTCTCGCCTCCCTCGCGACCGACGGGCACGCCGCAGAACTCGACCGCCGAGTTCAACACCGACAAGGGCACGCTCTTCCGCGCGCAGTTCAAGAACGCCGCGGCGGCCATCAAGATGAACCTCGAGCAGGTGGTGTCCATCAACACCGGCCTCGAAGACGAGTGGCTGACCGAGGGCATCAACCTGGGCGGCTCGCAGGCGTACCACGGCAACGCGGGGCACCTGGCGAACCCCTCGCTGGCCATCATCGAAGAGTGCCGCAAGACGCAGCAGTTCGTGTTCGACGCCATCGCCGAGTTCCTGGCCGACCTCGACGTGGTGGAGGACCCGTCGACCGGCGCGACGTACCTGGACAACACGCTGGTGGTCATCGTGCCCGAGCACGACGGGCAGCCCAACGGGCACCTGCGCGGGTCGATTCCCGTCATCCTCGCGGGCGGGTTCGGGACCTTCACCGGGGGCACGCTGTACGACTACGCGCGGCCGGGGCAGCAGCCGCAGAGCAACTCCATCTACACCGGGTTCTCGTACTCGCGCCTGCTGACGACCGTGCTCGACGCCTTCCGGGTGACGAGCGCCGAGAGGGCGAACCTGGACCTGCAGGGCGTCGCGCAGTCGTGGATGGGGGCCGACCTGACGGACTGGACGCTGGCCCTGCCGGGGTTGGTCTAGGAGGGTACCCAACGTTCCCCTCAACCGGCTTCGCGCCTACAATCGTGGCGATGCAGGTGACCGTCGAACAGCCCCGTTGGTCGAGGTGGTGGCGTTCACCACCGCCTTCCCTGCCCCCGTCGGCAAGGACCCTGCCGTGTTCTCGTTGCTGCGGCCCGACGCGCCAACGCCGGGCTTGAGCTCCGACGACGCGGTGCGCGGCGCGGTGCGCGAGGTGCTGCGCCACGGCGGCTACAAGCCCACTGGTCGCGGCAAGCCCGCCTCGGAGTACCTGCTGCGCGCGGTGAGCGAGAGCGCTCTCTCGAGCATCAACGTGGCGGTCGACGCCTGCAACGTGGTGTCGTTTCATTCGGGCTTGCCGATCTCGGTCGTGGACCTGGGGCTGGTGAAGGCCCCACTCCGGGTGGCGCTCGCGGCAGAAGGCACGACGTACGTGTTCAACGCCTCGGGTCAGACCATCGACGTGGCGGGGCTGGTCTGCCTGTTCGACGCCGACGGCGCGTGCGCGAACCCGGTGAAGGACTCGCAGCGCACCAAGACCTCGGCGCAGACCACCCAGACCTTGAGCGTGGTGTGGGGCGCGAAGGCGCTGTCCGGGCGGGCGGCGAAGGCGGCGGCCTGGTACCGCGAGCTGCTCCACGCCGCGGGCGCCACCACCGAGCCGGTAGTCACCAACTGACCTCGCGCGGTTGGCGTCAGCCTCGCGTTTGGCGTACGTCAGCAGGCACGTGAGTGACTGGAAGACCGCATTGGGCTGGGGCCCCGACTTCGAGGCGGCGATGGGGCCGCACCAGGCCAAGGGGCTCGAGCCGGCGCGCGTCATCCTCGTCTACCGCAAGCAGCTCAAGGTGCTCTCGCACCGGGGCGAGCACTGGGCTCGCACGGGCGGCAAGATCATCCACCGCGCGGACTCCGCGGGCGACCTTCCCGCCGTCGGCGACTGGGTGGCGGCCCGCATTCCCGACGCCGGCGAGGCGCTGGTGCACGCGGTGTTGCCGCGCCGCACCGCCTTCGTGCGCAAGGTCGCTGGAGAGAACGCGACGCCCCAGGTGCTGGCCACCAACGTCGACACCGTGATGGTGGTGATGGGGCTCGACGGCGATTTCAACGTCCGCCGGCTCGAGCGCTTCATGACCCTGGCCTGGGAAAGCCGCGCCACGCCGGTGGTGGTGCTCAACAAGAAGGACCTGGCGAGCGACCTCGAGGCGCAACTGGCCGAGGTCAACGCGCTGACCCGCGGCGCAGCGGTGCACGCGGTGAGCGCACTGAAGCACGAAGGGCTCGACCCGCTCGTTCCGCTCTTCGGCAGCGGCAAGACGGTGGCCCTGCTGGGCAGCTCGGGCGTGGGCAAGTCGACCCTGGTCAACCACCTGCTGGGCAGTGAGGTGATGAAGACCGGCTCGGTTCGTGACGATGGTCGGGGTCGACACACCACCACCCGCCGCGAGCTGATTCTGCTGCCTCACGGCGGCGCGGTCATCGACACGCCCGGCCTGCGCGAGGTGCAGATGTGGGCGGCCGAAGGTGGGCTGGCGAAGACCTTCGATGACCTCGAGGCGCTGGCGGTCAATTGCAAGTTCAGCGACTGCCAGCACGACGCCGAGCCCGGCTGCGCGGTGAAGGCGGCGCTGGAAGACGGCACGCTCGACGAGGCCCGCTTCGCGTCGTGGCTGGAGCTGCAGCGCGAAATGGTGTGGCTGGGCACGCCCTCGCAGTCGCGCGGCCGGCCCGAGAGCAAGCGCCGCGAACGCGCCGGGCACGGCCAGCGCCGCAAGTAGCGTCAGGAAACTGGCGGAGCGACCAGCCGAAGGCCGGCGTGATCCGCCGACGAGTCACTTCACCTGCGTCAACGGCCGGGCGATCGAATGCAGGTCGGCAATACTCCCCGCGTCGGTGGCGACCTGCCCCGGCCGCGGTGGAACCCTTTGGAGAGTGGTCGAAACGCGGCTGGCGCACGCCTTGCTCAAGCGTGAGACCGAGCCGGCGGGGTTGGACTTCGTCGGAAGCGGGTTCGTGACGATTGGTAGCCCGTCACCGAACTTTCTGTCGTGCACCCGTCTCACGAGTGGCCCTGGACCTGCTGCAGTCATCTATGCCCTCACGAGCCTGGCGCTCGTCGGGTGTGGCGTACCCGAACCCAAGGACTTTGGAGACGTCTCCGGGGTCGGGGAAATCGCCCAGCCGCTCTCGCCCATCGCCAGTTGCGTAGCGCCCAACGGCTGCACGGTCGCGGCCGGCGCGATGACGGTGACGCTGGCGTCGGCCGACGTGGCGGTCATCTCGAAGCACGCGGTGACCGGCGGCATTCTGGTCAACGACGTTCCGACCTACGACACCAGCGGCGCGAGCCCGGTGCTGATCACCGCCACCAACATCAAGACCATCAACGTGGTCGGCGCGGCCGGTGACGAGACGGTCATCATCGACTTCGCCAACGGCACGTTCGCCCCCGGCACCGCCGCGGCACCCGGCATCACCGTCGACATGGGCGCGAGCGCGTCGAGCGACTCGTTCAAGATTCGTGGTCAGTCGTCGGCCGTCGACTCCATCTACGTCGGTGGCACGGCGGCTGCTGCCAACATCTCGTTCGGGTCGGACAACCTGCTCGACATGACGGTCATCGGCAGCGGCACCGTCGCGTACACCTTCAGCCTCGGCGGCGGCAACGACGTGTTCGACGGCACGGCCGGCAGCCACGGTACCGGCGGTTCGGCCTTCACCGGCCCCCTGGTGGTCTACGGCGGCCCTGGCGACGACACCCTGGTCGGTGGCGCAGGCGACGACACGCTCTACGGCGACGTGGGCAACGACACCCTGACTGCGGGCGCTGGCGCTGACGCGCTGTACGGCGGCCCGGGCAACGACACCCTCAACGCGGGCGCCGTCGCGGCGACCGTGACTGGCCGCATCTTCTCGGGCGGCGACAAGCTGCCCAGCACCACCACCGCGGAAATCGACACCGTCAGCTACGCGCTTCGCACCCACGCCGTGCAGGTGACGGCGGACGGCGCGACGGCCAGCGGCGAGCAGGTGACCGCGGCCATCGGCGACGAAGGCGACCTCATCAACGCGGACGTCGAGCTGGTCATCGGCGGCTCGGGCGACGACTTCTACGTGGCGCCGGCGGCGGCCTTCAGCGCTCTGCCGGTGTTCAACGGCGGCGCGGGCCACGACACCCTCGACCTGTCGGCGGCGACCAGCGCGGCGACCATCACCATCGGCCCCAACACCGAAGACCTCAAGTGCCCGACCGCCGCGGTGGCCTGCGTGGGCACCGGCAACGGCCTGGACAACACGTTCTACGTGGGCGGCGCGGCGACCGACGTGTTCAGCGGCATGCTGGGCATCGACACGGTGGACTTCTCGAACTTCGGCGCGGCCATCGACGTGAAGATGGACAACACCGCCTCGACCACCAACGGCATCAAGATCGGCCTCGACGTCGAGAACCTGGTCTGCCCGACGGCCAGCGCCTGCACGGTGGTGGGCAACCCGGCCAACAACCACCTCACCGGCGGCTCGGCGCTCAACACCCTGTCCTCGGGCGCGGGCGACGACTTCATCGAAGGCGTCAACAGCGGTGACGTCATCAGTTGCGGCGACGGCAGCGACATTCTGGTGATGGGTGGCCTCGCGTCGCGCCCCGCCGACTGCGAGCTGTGAGCGCGGCGACGGACCTCGACTGAACGGTTCTTTGGGCAGGGCGGTCTTCTTCCGCCCTGCCCACCGGTGTTTTTCGAGGTGAAGGTCAGCCCTCACCCGTGCCGAAGGAGACCACATGCGAACGCGACTGCTGGTGGCGGTGCTTGGCGTGCTGTGCAGTTGCACGCCCCCGAAGGGCTCGGGCGATGGAGGCGCAGGCGGCGGCACCGCTGACGCCGGCCGCGCGATGGACGCGGGCCCCGCCGCCCCGTCACCTCCGGTGCTCACCAGGGTCACGGCCCAGCAGGCGGGCCGCACCGGCCGCGACCTGCGGTTGACCATCGAAGGGTCGGACCCCGACAGGAACGTGGTGCGCCTGTGGGTCGCAGCGGCGGGCAGTTCGGGCCCGGTCGGCGTCTTCGCGGGCCAGGCCGAGGGCCCGGTGTCGTTGGACCAGGTGACGGCGGGTGGTGATGCCGTGACGGGCGTGGCGACGGTGGTGGGCGCGCTGGGGCAGTTTCCGCAGATTTCGCAGGTGGCCGTGGCTCTGGAAGACGCGACCAACCTGCGCTCGGCCCTGCTGACCGTGCCCGTCGACGCGCAGCCGGTGAACCAGGCCGGAGCTGCGTGTGACCCCACCTACGTCGCCAGCCGCTGCCCGCCCAGCCAGGGCTGTCGGGGCACGCCGTCGACCTGTCAGCCAGGGCAAGCGCCGACCATCACGCGCATGGCCTTCCTCAAGACCGCGGGCGGGCCCACCACGCTCATCGAGGGCACCGAGCCCGAAGACGACCTGGCGAGCATCACCTTCCAGTTCCAGAACGCGCAGGGCCAGTCCATCATGGTCGACTCCAACGGCGATGGAACGCCCGACCTGATGTCGGTCGTGGCCGACGCCACCAACCTCTCGTCGGGCGGCGTCTTCTTCTTCCGCATGCAGTCGGGGGAAGGGCTCGAGACGCAGCTGGCGAAGCTGGCGGCCACCCCGAAGGACCTGGCCGGGCACGTCGGCACCACGGTGACCGCTGCCCCCACCGCCGTCCCCATCAAGAGCACCGGGCAGACCTGTGACCCGCGCGGGTTCGACCAGTGCGGCCCCACGCTGGCGTGCTCGCCGGGCGTGGTGGGGCAGGCCAACGTCTGCAAGGCGGCGGCGACGCTGCGCACCTCGCACTGCCAGAGCGCGACGGTGTTGACCCCGACGGCCGAGGGCGCCATCGCCCTGGGCCAGACGGCGGCCAGAGCCTGTGGGACGCGCCGGCGGGCTGCTCGACCAACGACCCCACCGGGCGGCCCGAGGGCGTGGTGGTCATCACGCTGGCCCAGACCGCGGCCACGCTGACGCTGAGCACCGAGGGCCCCGGCACCAACTTCGACACCGTGCTCTACCTGCTGCCCGGCTGCCCGGACACCTCGGCCATGGCGCTGGGCTGCGCCGACGACGTGGCCCCGGGAACGCCGACCTCACGCCTGGTGCTGCACAACGTGCCGGCGGGCAAGTACCTGGCGGTGGTCGACTCGTTCGGCTTCGGCGGCGGCACCTTCCAGCTCAAGGCCACCGTGCAGTGATTCAGGCCCCGCCCAACGCGGTCAGGAAGTCTTCTGCGCTCTGCCGCTCGGGGTCGGGGCCGGCGTCACCTTCCCAATCGAAGTGGTCGAAGTAGTCGCTCACGCGCGTGCCCTCGTCGGGCAGGCCCTCGAGCAACGGCGGCGGCGGTCGACGGGTCGCTTCAGACGGCGGCACGCAGCACCTCGACCACGGCCTCGACGGTCTCGGCGCCGTCGGTGATGGCCTTCTCGACCAGCGGCGCGCGCTTCTCGGCGGCCACCACGAAGGCGCAGGCCTCGAAGCCCTGCGCGCAGCAGCGCACCTCGCGCACCGCCAGCAGCCGCTGCGCCAGGTGCTCGCAGATGGCCTCGAGGAAGCCTTCGATGAGCCCGCAACTGGGCAGCTCGACGTGGCCCATCGCTTCGCCCACCGCGCTGCGATCGAAGGTGACGCTGAACACCCCCGTACCTCGCCGCGCCGAAGTCGAAGCGCAAGGTGCCCAGGCCCCGCGCGACCGCCCAGTGACCGACGCGCTCCATGGCCTCGCGCATGGGCAATTCGCGCAGGGTGGTGAGCTTCTCTTCGAGCAGGTCGGCCTCGAGGTCGACCACCGCGTGTCGCCCCCACTGCCAGCCCCACTCGCGGGTGAAGCCGCGCCAGGCCTTCGGCGCCACTTTCTGCCAGGTCTGGTGGAGCGCGGTGAAGAAGCTGGCGTTGACCGTCATCACCCGGCGACCGGCGGCGTCACGCATCACGCCCAGGCCCAGCTCGTCGGGAGCGAGCTCGCGCTGCAGGGGTGCGGCGAAGCCGTCGGGCAGGTTGGCGCGAGGCCGCTCGAACTGGCGGCGGTTGACCAGCAGGTAGACGCGGTCGTTGGCCGGCACCCGCACCAGCTCGATGTCGACGCGCTGGGCGCCGAACTTGAAGTCGAAGAGGTACTCGAAGCGGTCGAGCGGCAGCGTGGCACCGAAGAAGGCCCTCACCCGCCCTTCGAACTCGGGCGTGGCGGTGCAGGGTGCGATGCGGCGGAAGAAGTTCTTGCCCACCACCTGCGCGGGGTCCAACCGGGCCAGGCGCGCTTCGGCGAGGTTGTAACGAAGCACCTTGCCGTCGGGGTCGAGGCAGATGACGCCGAAGGGCAGCGCGTCGAGCTCGGCGTCGGACATGGTCGTGACCTGCGAGGCCACGAAACGCACCGGCTCGAAGCGCGGCGGGAAGGAAAGCAGGGGTTCGACCATGGGCCCTGATGTGTCGCCCCGGGGGCCAAACCGCACCAAAATGTGCGTCTTCAGGGCCAGGGCGTGGCGGCGACGGCGGCCCACGAGGCCAGGGCCTTGAGCCCGTCGAGGCGCGCCTCGACCTCCCGCAGCCGGGCTTCGGCCGTGGCCTGCTCGCGCAGGTTGACGAAGACCAGGGTCCCCTCGCCCACCGCGAGCCGGGTGCGCTCCCCGCGCTCGAGCTCGAGCGCGACCTCGATTTCCCGGCGCGCGAGCCCCAACCGCGCGTGCGCCGCAGTGAAGGCCGAGCGGGCGTCGGTCAGCTCCATCGCCACCCGGTCCTTCGCGCCGCGCCACTGGGCCTCGAGCTTCGAGACCGCGCCCCGCGCCGCCTGCAGGCGACCGGTGGGCGCGCGAAAGAGCAGCGGCAGCTCGAGCTGCGCGGTGAGCTCCACCTCGGCGGGCCCCAGCCCCGCGAGCTCGGGGCGCGGCGCGACGCCCAGGTCCTTCGAGACGGCCACGCCCAGCTCGAGCGAAGGAAGGAACTGGTTTCGCTGCAAGCGCAGCTCGAGCTCGGCCTGCTGCTTCTGGTGGGCCACCCGCAGCACGTCGGGGCGGCGGGCCAACACCTCGTCGACGGCCAGCGCGGCGGGCAGGCCCTCGGGCTCGAGCAGCGCCGGCAGCCGGGCCTCGTCGGGCACCACCGGTTCGCCCTGCGAATCGCGCAGGAAGAGGGACAGCTCGAGCGCCGCCTGCTCGAGGCTGCGCTGCGCCTGCACCACCGCCGCCTCGCGCTGCACCAGGGCGCGCGCATTGTCCTGCCGGTCGAACCGGGCCACTTCACCCGCGCCCGCGCGCTGGGCCAACTGCTGGTCGCGGTCGACCGCGAGCTGCAACAGGCTTCGGGCCACCGCGCGGCGCTCGCCGGCCGCGACCCACTCGTAGAAGCGGCTCGTCGCCAGGCGTCGCAGCTCGAGCAGTTGCTGTTCGACGCTCAGGTCGGCCAGGCCCCGCGCGAGTTCGGCGCGCCCCTGGTTGGCTCGGCGGCGATCGATGGGGCCGTTGCGCAACACCGGCACCGTCACGCCAGCGCGCAGCTCGCCCCCGGTCCAGGTCTCGCGCTCGCCGTAGTACGGCTGAATCTTGCCCACGCCCAGCCGGTAGCCGCCGAAGACCGTGGCCCCCCACAGCGGCGTCGGCGCTTCGATGACCGACTCCACCCGGGTCTGCGGGTAGCCGCTCACCGGTACGCTCACCACCCGGGTCTTCCACGTGGGGTCGAAGGCCCCGTCGGCCGCCACCTGCTCGCCGCTCGCCACCTCGACGTCGGCCCGCAGGGCGCGCAGCCCGGGCAGGCTGGCCTTCGCCGAATCGAGCACCTCTTCCAGCGTCAGCGCCGAGGCACCGAGCACCAGCGTCACCACCAGCGCGTTCATGACTTGCCCTTTCCGTCCTTCGGGGCGGCGGGCGGCTTCACCGCGGCCGGGAAGCCGTTGAAGCGCCGCCACAGCTCGTAGCCGAGCGTCACCTGGTCCAGCAGGACCCAACCGTTGACCCGCACGCCCTGGCGCAGGTACGCGCCGCTGGGCCAGCCTTCGTGCTCGTCGGGGCGCACCACGATGCGGAAGCGCCCGGCACCATCGTCGGCCGAATCGATGAGCGCGACGGTGCCGCCGAAGGTGCCGACCGCCACCGACGGCCAGCCGGTGAACTGCACCGCGGGCCAGCCTTCGAACTGCAGGCGCACCGGTCGGCCCTCGGCCAGCAGCGGGAGGTCGTTGCCGTCGACCCACAGCTCGACCGCGCGCTCGGTGGTGTCGGGCACCAGCGTCAGCAGCGGCTCGCCCGCCTTGACGAAGTCGTTGCCCTGCCCGGAATGCAGTCGCAGCACGGTGCCATCGAGCGGCGCGCGCAGCTCCATCGTGCTCTGCCGCGCCAGGCGAACCTCGAGACGCGCCAGCTCGGCGGCGGTAGTGGCCTCTTCGGCCAGCGCCGCAGCCTCGGCGGCGCGGGCGTCGTCGATGGCGGCGCTCAGGTCGTGCTCCACGCGCGCGCGGTCGGCGCCGAGCGCCAGGGTCTCACCCTCGGCGGCCTGCAGCGTGGCGCGGGCGCGTTCGAGCTCGGTGGTGGCGCGCACCGAGTCGAGCTCGGCCAGTTCGACCGAGCGCTGGCTGGTGAGCCCCTGCTCGAGCAGCGTGCGCTGCCGGGTGAGATTTCGGGACGTGGTGTCCTGCGCGGCGCGAGCGGCGTCGAGCGACTGGCGCGCGGCGGCGGCGCGTTCCTGGGCCATGCGTACCCGGCTCTCGGCGGCGCTGATGCCAGCGGTGCGGGACGACGCGAGCGAGCGCTGGCGCGCCTGAATCGACGAGGCGCGACACGACGCGGCCTCGCGGCGGGCGATGACCGCGGTGCGCTCCTCCTCGAGCCGGGTGAGGATGTCGGGGTCGTTGTCGCTGAGCTCGAGCAGCAGCTCGCCCTTCTGCACCCGGCTGCCCTCGCGAACGTACCACCGCGTGACGCGGCCCTCGATGGGGGCGTCGAGGTCCTGCCGGCGCTCGGTGGGCGCGAAGGCCACCACCCGCCCGGTACCATCGACGCTCTGCTGCCAGGGCACCAGCGCCAGCCCGAGCGCCACCAGCACCATCGCCAGCGTGAGCAGGCGGGCCAGGACCGAGAGCGCCCGCGGCGTGCGCACCACCAACGAGGCCGCGCGCGGCCCGGGAGATTCGAGCGAGACGTTCATGAAGGCACCAGGTGATGGGTGGTGTCGCAGGCCCGGGCCAGCGGCGATTCGGCGTCGTTGACCAGGGCCACCAGGGTCCACGGCGCGCCCAGGCGGGTCAGCGCGGCGACACAGTCGGCGCGGCGGCGGGGGTCGAGCCGGTCGAAGGACTCGTCGACCACCAGCAGCCTCGGCGCGCCGGCGATGGCGCGGGCCACCAGCACGCGCAGGGCCTGCCCGTCATCGAGTGGAGCCCCCGCCGAGGTGAGCGGCGTGTCGAGCCCGGCCGGCAGCGCCCGCAGCTCGTCGAGCAGCCCCACCTTCTCGAGCGCAGCGCGGGCCTCGGCGTCGGTGAGGCGATCTCGCCCGGCCGTGACGTTCTCGAGCACCGTGCCCTCGAACAGGTCACCGCGGCGCACGAAGGCCACCGCTTCGCGCAGCCCCGGCGCGCGCGCGCGTCTGGTCTCGACCCCGTTGAGGGTGATGGCGCCGCTGGCTGGAAGCCGCAGCGAGGTCAGCCATTCGCCCAGCCGGTGACCCTGCGCTCCGACGATGGCCACGCGGGAACCCGCCGTGATGTCGAGCGAGAGCGGTTCGCCGTCGTCGCGAGCGTGGCGCACCTCGACCCGCACCGCGCCCTGCCCCGGCACCGGCTCGGGGCGATGGAGCGCTTCGACCTCGAGCTCGAGCAGGTGCCCCAGCTTGTCGACGCTGGTGAGCAGGTCGTAGCCGCTGTCGAGCAGCTTCCCCAGCTTGGCGATGGAGCTGGCCACCGCGGCCACGATGAGCTCGGCGGCCACCAACTGCCCCAGCGTCAGCTCACGGCGCACCACCAGCCACCCGCCCAGCCCGAGCAGCGCGGCGCTGGCCAGCACCTGCAGCGCCAGCGCTCCCAGGGTCTGCCCGAAGAGCACGCGGAAGTGGCCGTTGCGCGCGCGAAGGTAGCGGCGGGTCAAGGCGTCGGTGCGCTCGGCCGCGAGGGTGGCGCCGCTCTGGCTGCGGAAGACCGCGCCTGGCCGTGCCAGTTGCTCGAGCCAGGCCACGACCTCGTACTTGGCCGCGCTCTCGTCGAGGCTGGTGTCGAGCCCGCGCTTCGAGGGCGCCCAGGTCACCAGGGCCAGCAGCGCCACCAGCAGCAGGTCGAAGGCCAGCAACGCCGGGTGGTAGAAGCCCAGCACCACGAGCCCGATGCCAATCTGCAGCACGGTGGCGATGCCGTCGGTCAGCAACACGCCCGAGGTCTTCTGCAGGGTCACCACCTCGAAGAAGCGGTTGACGGTCTCGGGGCCGAAGCCCTGCTCGGCGGCCTCGGGTTTGACCCGCGGCAGACGCCACGCGAGGTCGAGGGCGGCGCGCACGAACAGTCGCTGCTGCAGGCTCTCGACCACCCGCGCCTGCAGGGCCTTGAGCACGGCCTCGAAGCCGAGCGCCGCCAGCAGCAACAGCGAGAGCACCACGATGGTCTGCAGCAGCGTGCCGAAGGCCACCGAGCCCACCAGCGACTGCACCGCCACCGGCGTGGCGAGGGTCAGCAACCCCACCGTCGCGGCGTAGATGAGCACCACCTGCAGGTCGTCGCGCTCCAGATGCACCAGGGCCGCCAGCCGCTCGAAGGGCGCGTGGTGCCCGGCGAGGTCCTCCAGCGGCGTGGCCGGCGTCACCGTCAGCCAGGGCCCCGGGTCACCGGCGCTGGCCTCGGCGAGCGCCAACCACCGCCCCGATTCCCCAGGCCGGGCCAACTCCACCCGCCCGCCGTCCTTTCGGAGCACCAGCGCGCCGCGAGACAGGGAAAGGGCCGGCGACGAGGCGCCCTCCAGGGTCGGGACGGCGGGTCCGGGCACCAGCCGACAGGCCTCGAACAGTGCGCGCAGCGCGGCGACCCGAGCCGCCTCGTCAGCCAGGCTTTGCCCCTGCGTCGAGGCGCGGGCCAGTCGGCGCACCTCGAGCGGGTCGACCTGAACGTCGAGCGTCTGGGCGAGCGTCTCGGTGGCCCAGACGAGGTGGTCAGCGCTCCACGGACTGGGGGCGGAGGCTTCCCGAGCAAGCCAGTCGGTCATGCGGGAAGGATGCGGAACGACACGTCCTTCCGTCCAACATATTGAAATGTACGATTCGTTCTATTTCTTCGAACTGTTGCCCCTCACCTCCCGTGGCGAGATGAGCAGCTTGAGCAGGGGGTTGGGGAAGCGGCGCGCGAGGGTGATGGCGAAGAAGGTCTCTTCCAGGCGTGGCAGGGGCGCCAGCTCGACCAGCTTGCGGGTCGCCAGCTCGTCGCGCACCACGATGGAAGGCACCACCGCCAGGCCGATGCCTTCCCTCGCCAGCAAGCGGAGCATCGCCATGTCGTCGACCTCGGCCGCGATGCGGGGCCGCACGCCCAGGCGATTGACCAACGCGTCGAACCCGGCGCGAATGCTGGTCTCGGCGCTGGGCAGCAGCAGCGGCTCCTGGCTCAACAGCACCTCGAGGCTGCGCTTGCCGCGGGCCATGGTGGGCAGCCCGACCAGGCTGACCGGTTGTTCGTCGATGGCGTGCGCGACCCACGGCGTGGCAGCGTCGCGGGCGGGCGCGGTGTTGGCCAGCAGCACGTCGATGAGGTGGGCCTCGAGCGCCCGCAGCATCTCGGGCAGCGCGCCCGAACGAATGACCAGCTCCACGTCACCCTGGTCGAAGAGCGGCCGCAGGAACCCGAGCTGGAAGTTGCGGGACAGCGTGGCGATGGACCCCACGCGCAGCACACGCCGGCGCGGGCCGCGGTCTCCCAGGGCGCTCTGCAGCTCTTCTCCCCGCGCGAAGATGGCGTCGGCATGGTCGAGCGCGATGCGGCCGGCCTCGGTCAGCACCAACTGCCGACCACGGCGCTCGAACAGCGGGTGCCCCAGCTCACCTTCCAGCTTCTGAATCTGCATCGACACCGCCGACTGGGACACGTGCAGGCGCTGGGCGGCGCGGGTGAGGTTCTTCTCGTGCGCGACGGCCCAGAAGTAATGGAGGTGGTGGAAGTTGATCACCCCTCCATCGTTCCTTTGAATCGAACGATAGGTCAACTTCAATCAATTGGACGGAATCGACCCTGGACTCGTATTTCCTGGTGCATGAACGACCTGCTCGCGCTGGTGCCTCTGCTCGCTCCACTTGGCTTGAGCCTCGCTGCGCTGCTCGCGTACCGGGACCTCGGGCCCCGACCCGTGGTGGCGAAGCGGGTGACGGGGCTGGCCGCGGGCTTCGCGCTGCTCGTGGCGGTGGTGACGGCCGGGCTGACCGCGTGGTCCGCTCCGCTCACCAGCCCGCTGCTGGGCCTCGGCGGCGTGGGGCTCTCGGTGCGGCTCGACGGCCTGAGCGCGGTGATGTTGGTGCTGGTGGCGGTGCTGGGCGCCGCGGTGGTGCACTTCAGCCGCACCGCGCTCGATGGCGACGAGCGCCAGGGTCCGTTCCTCGCCGACCTCTGCCTGACCGTGGCCTGCGTGATGGTGCTGGTGCTCTCGGGCAACCTGGCGCAACTGGTCTTCGGGTGGGTGGCGACCAGCCTCGCGCTGCACCGCCTGCTCCGCTTCTATGCCGACCGGCCCGGTGCGGTGGTGGCAGCGCGAAAGAAGTTCCTGGTGGCCCGGGTGGGAGACGTGGCGTTGGTGGTGGCGGCGGGCCTGCTGGTGAAGCAGTTCGGCTCGACCGACCTGGGCGTGGTGCTCTCTGGCGCCGCGGCACTCGGTCAGGCCCCGATGGCGATGCTGGTGGCGGCGGGGCTCATCGGCGTGGCGGCGGTGCTCAAGGCTGCGCAGTTCCCCACCCATGGCTGGCTG
Organism: uncultured Myxococcales bacterium; assembly: GCA_903911905.1. Lineage (GTDB taxonomy): Bacteria > Myxococcota > Myxococcia > Myxococcales > Myxococcaceae > Xiheilimnobacterium > Xiheilimnobacterium phototrophicum. The sequence continues at coordinate 728 of CAIWFK010000170.1, read as the reverse complement.
ATGGAGATGCAGGAAACGCCGACGCCGGTGTCGGCGCTGCTGCACGCCGGCATTCTCAACGGCGGCACCTTCCTGGTGGTGCGGTTGGCGTCGGTGGTGCAACTGGCTCCCGCGGTGCTCAGCGCGCTGGTGCTGGTGGGCGGCTTCACCGCGCTCTTCGCCTCGGTGTTGATGGTGACCGAGAGCCGGGTGAAGGCCACCCTCGCCGCTTCGAGCGCGGCGCACATGGGCTTCATGCTGATGCTGTGCGGCCTGGGCGCGTTCCCGGTGGCCATCGCACACCTGGTGGCGCACTCGGTCTACAAGGCGCACGCCTTCCTGTCGGCGGGCAGCACGGTCGAGGTGGCGCGGGCCTCGCGCGTGCCCAACACGGGGTCGTCGCTCACCTGGTGGCAAGTGCTCGGCAGCGTGCTGGTGGCGGCGATGTCGGTGTGGGCCACCGGAGCCGCACTGGGGGTCTCGGTGTTCGGTACGCCCAGCACCCTCGCGCTGGGCGTGGTGATGACGCTGGCGCTGACGCAGTTGATGGCCCAGGGCGCCGCAGGGGAGTTCAGCCTTCGCCTCGCGGGGCAGACGGCGCTGGCGGTGGTGGTCACGGCGCTGGCGTTCCACGTGCTCGAGCGAGCGGGCGCGGCCGTGCTGGTCGGCGCAGCGCCCGAAGCCCACCTCCTCTCGGGAGTGCAGTTGGGCGTGGTGTGGTTGGTGGTCGGGGCGTTCGCGGTGGTGAC
>CAIWFK010000169.1 GCA_903911905.1 uncultured Myxococcales bacterium | reverse complement strand
CGGCCTTCTCGCGCGCCTTGGGCGCCGTCGCCGACGCGAGTGAAGCGACGAGCAGGCTGGCGATGATGATCAGGCGCACGGGCAACGGGTCTTCACTTCACGCCCCGTGCCCCGCGCAACCGCCCGCGAGCGCTCGCTCCGCGCCCGGGTTCGGGTGGTCGGCACCGACTTCAGGGGCGGTTTCCGACCCGGGCCAGGCCAGGTGTGGCCCATTCGCCACGCGCCAGGCTGGCGAATCGACCGGGCGTCGTGGGCCCTCGGCCACGCCTCGCGGCGGCGCGTCCACTCGGGTGACCGACCGACGGACGTTCGCCCGAGCGCGCGCGCGTTTCGGCGCAGGCACCATGCGTTTCATCACGCAGTTCCTTCCACGGGAGTAACCAACATGAAGAAGCTTCTTCTCGGTGCAGCAGTGGTGGTCGTGATGTTCCTGTTCGGCGTCTGGCTCTTCGGCGACAACATCAAGGCCATGTTCGGGGGCAGCGCCGACTCGCTGTCGGGCAACGTGTCGGTCTCCACCCGCGGCTACGCCAGCCGCGACCGACTCGAGAAGAAGGGGCTGAGCAACTTCGGCCAGGCCAACGGCTACGACGGCTACGGCGCGTCACCCCAGCCGTCGTTCCAGGCGCAGACCCCCAACCGCTCGGTCGAAGCCGCCGTCGACCACCTGTCGACCTTCGCGGTCGACGTCGACACGGCCTCGTACACCTACGCGCGCCGCACCCTCGAACTGGGCCAGCGCCCCGACCCCGCCAGCGTGCGCGTCGAGGAATGGGTCAACGCCTTCCACTATTCGCTCAAGGCGCCGGCCGACGCGCCCTTCGTCGCCTACGCCGAGGGTGCCCCCAGCCCCTCCGGCCGGCCTGACGCCTACGTGCTCAAGGTGGCGCTCAAGGGTCGCGAGGTCGCCAACGCCGACCGCAAGCCCGCGCACCTGGTCTTCCTGGTCGACGTGAGCGGCTCGATGAGCGGCCCCGACCGTCTCGACCTGGCCAAGCGCTCCCTGGGCGTGCTGGTCGACCACCTCAACGCGCGCGACACGGTGGCCATCGCCACCTACGCCGGTGACACCCGGGTGGTGCTCGAGCCGACCGAAGGCAACGACCGCTCGCGCATTCTGGCGGCCATCGACTCGCTGCGCACCGGCGGCGGCACCGCGATGGGCTCGGGCATGCAGCTCGCGTACGAGATGGCCGTCAAGCAGGTGCGGCGCGGCGAGACCTCGCGGGTCATCGTGCTGACCGACGGCGACGCGAACATCGGCACCAACACCACCGGCAAGTCGATTCTCGAGAGCATCAAGGGCTACGTGTCGGAAGGCGTGACGCTGACCACCGTGGGCTTCGGCATGGGCAACTACCGCGCCGCCGCGCTCGAGGAGCTGGCCGACAAGGGCAACGGGCAGTCGCTGTACATCGACTCGCTGGCCGCCGCGCAGAAGGCCTTCTCGACCGACATCAGCGGCACGCTCGAGTCCATCGCCCGTGACGTGAAGGTGCAGGTCGACTTCGACCCGAACGTGGTCGGCACCTACCGGCTCATCGGTTACGAGAACCGCGACGTGCGCGACGGCGACTTCCGCAACGACGCGGTCGAGGGCGGCGCGCTGGGTGCTGGCCACTCGGTGACGGCGATGTACGAAATCACCCTGCGCAACGACACCGACGACCTGGGCCTGGTGCGCGTGCGCGGTCTGCACCCCGACACCCGCGCGCCCTTCGAGACCGCGACCCGCATCACCCGCGCGTCGATTCGCCGCTCGCTCGACGACGGCTCGACCGACTTGCGCTTCGCCACTGCGGTCGCGATGGCGGCCGACACCCTGCGCGGCAACGTGACCGAGGCCTGGCCGCTCTCGCGCATCATCGAACTGGCCGACGACGCGACCGACGGGCAGGCCGAGCGTCGCGAGTTCGTGCGCCTCATGCAGCGCGCGCAGCACGCCAGCCCGGGCGTGGCGACCGCCCGCCGCACCTACGACAACAGCGCGTACTGAGGCCTCAGTCGGAGGCCGAGGTGGCCGACACGCCGTTCGGCCAGGCCTGACCGCCCTCCCGCTCGAAGAAGAGTGGAGGGCGCGTCGCTGCCGTGGGCCACAGCTCGTTCAGGCTCGCGCTGTCCCACACCCGACCGCCCACCACCGTCATCCGCACGGTGCGGCTCTGGTGGAGGTCGGCCAGCGGGTTCCCGTCGAGCACCAGCAGGTCGGCCAGCTTGCCCGGCTCGAGCGAGCCCAGGTCGCGGTCGAGCCCCAGGTAGCGCGCGCCGTTGAGCGTACCGGCGCGCAGGGCTTCGAGCGGCGTCATGCCGCCCCGCCCGAAACTCCCCAGTTCCCAGTGCGCGGCCAGCCCCTCGCGCTGCCCGTGGGCACCCAACTGCACCGACACCCCGTGGTCGGTCAGTTGCTTGGCGATGCGGGCCACTGCGAGGTGGTTGTGCTCCTCGGGCGGCGCGATGACCCGGCGGCGCGAGCGCGCGTCGAGCAGCCGGCGCGGTACGAAGGTGGCCAGGCGTTCGTCGGCCCACGCGTCCTCCTTCGCGTACCAGTAGTTCTCGCCTTCCCACCCGCCGTAGGCCACGCCCAGCGTCGGGGTCCAACCGGTGCCGCTCTGCGACCACAACTGCGTCACGTCGTCGTAGACGCGCGCCACCGGGAGCGCGTGCTCGACGCCGGTGTGACCGTCGACCACCATGGTCAGGTTGTGCTGCAGCAGCGCGCCGCCCTCGGGCACCACCAGCATGCCCAGCTCGCGCGCGGCGGTGAGCACCTGCTGCCGCTGGTCGCGCCGGGGCTGGTTGTAGCTCTTGACGCTGAAGGCCCCCGCGGCCTTCAAGCGACGCAGGTGCGCGCGCGTCGTCGAGCGAGTCGATGACGGCGCGCTCGGGGTCCTGGGCGCCGTAGAGAATGACGCCGGTGGAAAAGAGCCGCGGTGAAGCGAAGTCGCCCACCCGCGCGCGCTCGGCCGCCGAGAAGACGGTCTCGGTGTCGGCCGAGGGGTTGTGGGTGGTGGTGACGCCGAAGGCGAGCGAGGCCAGCAGCACCCAGTTCTGCTGCGGCACGATGCCGTCCTGCCCGTAGGCCCCGTGCCAGTGCACGTCGACGAGGCCGGGCATCACGGTCTTGCCGGTGACGTCGAAGACCTTCGCTCCCTCGGGCACCTTCACGCTGGCCTTCGGGCCCACCGCTTCGATGCGCCCGTCGCGGACCACCACCGTGCCCCTCTGGCAGCACCTCGTCGCCCTTCATGGTGATGACGCGAGCGCCGACGAAGGCCACCACGCCGCGCGCCACGTACGACTTCGCCGACAGCCCCAGGGGCGTCCCGGTCACCGGAGGCGGTGGCACCGCAGCGCGCCCCGAGACGAACGAGAACGCGTCGCCCAGCTCGCGGGTGAAGACCCGGGCGCCCCACGACCAGTGGAGCTTCTGGCTGTCGCCCGACCAGCCGAGCCATTCTCCACAGTCGCGCGAGAGCTTCGCCACCGGCAGCGCCTTCGATTCGGGCGCGGCGAGCAGCGCCTTCGCACCACGGGGGAAGGGCATGAGCCAGGCGTTGAAGTTCTCACGCCAGGCCAACCATTTCCCGTCGGGTGAGACCCGATATTCCATGGCCTCGTCGCTGGTGGCGTGGGTGCGCTCGTCGCTGCCATCGAGCGCGATGGACTTGAGCGAGCGCACGTCGTCCTTGCCCTCGTCGTTGACGGTCTGGAAGTAGACGCGGTCGTTGGCGTCGGCGAAGTGCGGGTCGACGCCATCGCGGGACAGCCGTCGCGGCGTACCTCCCGCCACGGGCATCACGAACAGGCCGGTCTCGCGCGCCCAGAGCGCCGAGCGCAGCAGGCTGGCGCTCGCGGCACGGTAGACCAGGTGCTTGCCGTCGTTGGACAGCGCGGGCTCGACGTAGTGACCGGGCCGTTGGGTCAGCGCGCGTCCTTCTCCGCCGCCGATGGGCACCTGGCGAATCGAGCCCAGCGTCTCGTCGTTCCAGGTGGTGTAGACGATGGACGCGCCGTCGCGGCTGAACGACGGGAAGAGCTCGAGGTCCCTGGTCTGGGCGGTGAGGCGGGTGGGCTTGCCGTCGGGCAGCGCCTTGCGCCAGAGCTTGCCGAGCGCTTCGAAGACCGCCACGTCGCCCTTCGGCGAGACGCGCACCCACCGCGCCATCTTCACGTCGACCTGGTCGCTGACCGCGACCTGCGGCGAGCGCACGGTGTCGAACAGCCGGCGCGTGGTCTTGACGTGGAAGGGCACCTTCGTCGCGGCGCGCGAGGTGACGTCGACCTTCCACAGGCCGCCCTTCGCGGCGAAGAGCAGGGCCTTCGAGTCCTTCGTCCACGCCATGGCGGGGGCGACGCCGTGAATGGCCCAGGTTTCCTGCAGGTCGCGCTCGAGGCCTTCGTACACCGAGCGCTCGGCACCGCTGGCCAGGTCCATCACCATCAGCACCGAGACCCCGCGCACGCGCCGCACGAAGGCCAGCGAGCGACCGTCGGGGCTGGGGGTGGGGCGCACCGAGCCGCCGGGGCCGGTGACGACGCGGGTCACCTCGCGCGTCTCGAGCTCGAGCTTGAGAATGTCGTAGATCTCGCCGTTGGGGTCCTTGCTGTATTCGAAGTTCTTCCCCGGCGTGACGTCCTGGCTGAAGTACACGAAGCGGCCATCGGGGCTGAAGGCGGGCTCACCCAGGTCCTTCTGGTCGCTCTGACGTTCGGTCAACTGCACGCCTTCACCGCCGGTGCGGTGGTAGAGCCACAGCTCGCCCGCGCCCAGCGAGCGTCGCGAGGTGAAGTGCTTGCGCGCGACCAGGAAGCGGCCATCGGGGCTGAAGGTGGGCGAATTGACCAGGCGGAACGATTCCCTGGTGACCTGGGTGGGTTCGCCTCCCGCGAGGGGCAAGAGCCAGAGGTTGTCGCCGCCGCCGCGGTCCGAGGTGAAGACGAGGCTCGTGCCGTCGGGCGAGAAGCGGGGCTGCATGTCCCACGCGGCGCCGTGGGTGAGCGCCTTCGCCTCACCGCCGCCAGGGGGCAGCAGGTAGAGGTCGCCGAGCAGGTCGAAGACCACCTCGCCCTTCGCGTTGACGTCGACGCTCAACCACGTGCCCTCGGTGACGTCGATGGACACGTCGCGGAAGCCGGTGTGCTCGGGAGCCTCGACGTTCCAGGGCGCGCCGGCGTCGGGAACCGTGTCGGCGGCCAGCGCGGGCAGTGAGGTGAGGAAGGCGAGGGCGATGAGTCGACGCATGCGCCCGCTTCTAGTCGCCTCGCGCCGGGTTCCGCTGAATTCTCGCGCTCAGTTCTTCGTCGGCTTGGCCACGCGCGGGTGCAGCACGTCGAAGTTCGGCTTGCGGTTGGGGTCGCACTGCGGGCCGAAGCCATCGGCCTTGAAGCGGTACTGCATCTTCCCCTTCTGCCCATCGACCAGGAACGGCTCGATGGTGAGCACATGTTCTCCGGCACGCGCGGGCGAGCAGTACGACAGCAGGTAGAACCGCTTGGCATAGCCTTCGATCTTCGTGGCGATGGCCTCGAACTGCGCGCCGACGGCGCCGGGGTCCTTCGAGGTGGCCGCACCGCTCTTGCCGATGGCGTACAGCTCGGCCGGGTCGACCTCGGCGCCCACGCCGATGGCGAAGACGTCGAACGGCGCCTCGGCCACCGCGCGCAGCGCGTCCGAGCTGGTCACCCGGTGGGCGTGGTCGGTGCCGTCGGTGAAGACCACCAGGGTGCCGAAGCGCAGCGGCGTGGGTGAACGCTCGAGTTGGGCGCGGAGCAGGTCCAGCCCCTTGACCACCGCGCCGTTCAAGTTGGTCGACGGGTCGGTCGAGCTGAAACCCGACAGGTTCACCGCGCCGCCACCGGGCCCGAACGCGCGCAGCGGCACCAGTTCAGCCCGGCCATCGAAGGCATAGACGGCCGTTTCCTGCAGCTTCTCGACGCGCGAGGTGAAGTCGTTGACCGCCTGCTGCAGCGCCGGCAACTGTCCCGACTGCAACACCGAGCCCGACATGTCGACCAGCAGCAACGTGTAATGCCGCGCAGCGACCTCGGGGTTGAGAATGGTCTGCTTCGACTCGAAGACCGAGACCAGCTTGTCGTCTTCGTAGATGTGGAACTGTTCGGCGGTCAGCCCCGGCACCGGCTGACCCCGCACGGTGTCGACGGTGAAGTACACCGCCACGTTCGAGGGCTTCTGCACGCTGGCATCGACCAGCACGGGCTTGAGGCCGGCACAGCCAGCCAGCGAGGCCATCACCACCAGGAGCTTGCGCATAGACCCGACTCGCTACCCGCCATGACGACAAAAGG
>CAIWFK010000168.1 GCA_903911905.1 uncultured Myxococcales bacterium | reverse complement strand
TTTGGGCTGCGAGGTCGACATCAAGCGCGCCGCATAAGCCGGCGAGATCTGCCCGAAACGGGACGAGCTTCTTAGTAGCAGCTCAGGCCTGCGTCCTCGATGGCGCAGGTGGTGCTCGCCGGGCACTCGAAGATGCTGGTCAGCCCGCCGTCGACGCAGCGGAGGATGAAGCGGCCGCCGTCGGGGTCGCAGCGCACCTTGCCTTCCGAGCTGGGCGGGCAGCGGTCGCCGATGGTGTCGCCGCTGGTGTCACACGACGCGACGTCGTTGACCACCGTGCAGCCCGCGGGGCCGTGGCAGTCGGCGACGGCGACGTACGCGTTGGCCTGGCACTCGAGGAACTGGTGGGTGTCGGGGTCGCAGGTCGCGGTGTCGTTCTGCGGGCACGAGACACCGGCGTGGGGGATGACGGCTGCCCCAGCGCAGGCCAGCGCCAACCCCGGGAGCACCTTCCAGAGCCATCGTCGAGTCATGAAGTGAGTGTAGAGCAGAAGTGGTGGCGCTGGAGTTGGGCTCGAGCGGGGGGGTCGGCGAAAGGGGGGCCTGCGCCGTGCCGAACGGCGACCAGCTCCGTGCAGAGGGGCTCGTGGCCGTTCGCGCCCCCTCTGGGCTCCCACCGGCCCGGCCCTGGTTCAGGCGATCTCAGCGCACCTCCTTGAACACGTGATGCTCGGGCACCTTTGGCGGCTCGATGGTGCCCAGCAGCGTGCCCACCGCCCAGTTGAACGGCGGCGTGCGGTGCTTGACCCACAGCCCCGGACTCCCCGGCTTCGCGCCGAGCAACACCTTCGGCTCCTCGGTGGTCCGCCCCATGGACATGCGCGAGCAGCGCCACGCCCACCCCTGCTCGACGATGTTGGTGAGCAGGCGCTGGTAGAGCGGCGCTTCGACGCTGCGGTCGAAGCCCAGATAGTAGCCCACGCCCGCGTCCCCGCTTCGCAGGCACACCCCGAAGCCGTCGAGCTGCGCGCCCTTCATCAGCCCGAGGACGACGCAGTCCGCCCCCATCGCCGCCTGGAGCTCGACGAAGAACCGCCCGGTCAGCCGCAGCGGCCGCACGTCGGCGTTCGACCACACCTCGCCGTAGAGCGCGTCGAGTCTCGTCTCGTGAGCCCGCAATTCCTCGAGCGAGAGCGGCCGAGCCACGTACCCCGCCTGCTCGACGGCCTCGAGGGTCTTCTTCACCGACCGCCGCCGCTTGCTGGCCAGGCTGCCCAGGTACTCGTCGAACGAGGTGAACGCCGCCAGGTCCAGCACCATGTCCGGGCCCGAGGGCGCTCGTTGAAAGCCCTGGTGACGCAGCGCCGGCTCGTGCTCCTCGAGCAGCGCGTCCTTCACGAAGGAGACGTTGATCACGCCCTCGGGTCTCTCGAAGCGCCGCACCCGGTCGAGCAGACCCAGCGCTTCCCTCCACACCAATTCCCCGTCGGCGCCCTCTGCGAGTGCGAGCCCGGTCTGCCCCCAGCCCGCGAGGTTGCCCAGCACCAGCGCGCGTTCGTCGACCAACTGCGCCATCGCTCCGAGCGGAGCGTCCTGCGAGATGGCCAGCCGGCCCTGCACCCGAACCAACTGCAGGACCATCGCCGCGAGCGGCACCCCGTCGCGCGACATCAGCGCGTAGCGGGGCGACACGTTGGCCGGGCATGCGCGTTCGAGCGCCGAAAGGAAGCGCGGCTTCATGAACACCCCCGCGTCTCGGGTGAGCGAAGTCCACGTGCCGGCGTCGAGGTGCGAGAGCTGCTCGGCGATGGCGAACTGCACAGGTCGGCTCGGTCGGGGCATGCCAACAGGAACCGGGGTCGCCAGGGCCTATTCCAGCCGCCACAACCGGTGAGAACAGTTGGGGGCCGGGCGAGGGTGTTGCGCAGCGTTTCGCGCACCTTCGACGCGACCGGGGCGGGGGGCTTCGTTATACAGGTCGCCGTGGTGATGCCCCTCGATGCACTCGACCCGCGCCTGACGCCTTCGCTGCTCGCCGAGCTCGAGCGCCGGGCCCACGACGTGCTCGAACCGTTGCCTCGCGCCACGACGGTGGTGCTGGCCGGCCATCGCGCTGCAGGCAAGTCGTCGCTGCTGCCCCACGTGGCGGCGCTGCTGGGCCGCCCCGCCATCGACCTCGACGCCGAGCTCGCGCGCGCGCACGGCGGGCCGATTCGCGAATGGTTCGAGCGAGACCGTGCGTCCTTCCGGCGGGCCGAGAAGGAGGCCTTCCTGCGGCTCCCTCGCGGCGTCGTGGTGGCCGTCGGTGGCGGCTTCCTTTCGCAACACCCCGGCGCCCTGGTGGGGTGCGTGGTGGTGGAAGTCCCCATCACCTTCCAGACCTACGCCGAGCGGCTGCGGGCGGACCCGACCCGGCCGCGCCTCGACCCTGACGTGCCACTCGAGCAGGAGCTGCGCACCGTCTTCGAGGAGCGCACCCGCCTCCATCGCCAGGCCCGGCCGCTGTCGCTCGCCGACTTCCTGCTGCGCTCGAGGCGTGGAGCGCGGCCAGCGCGGGTGGTGACCCTGCCTCCGGGAGAAGTGCCCCACGACTTCGCCTGGCGGGCCCGCCACGGTGGTGCCGACGTGCTCGAGGTGCGCAGCGATCTCACCAGCCCCGAGGTCGACGTGAAGCCCGCGTCGCGCGCGTTGCCGATTCTGGTGGCCGAGCGTGGCGTGCCGCTGCCCCAGGCGTGGCTCTCGCTGGCGACCTTCGTCGATCGGGAAGGCTCGGGCGCGTTTCGCTCAATTCATGCCGAGCGCCCGCTGACCACCGCCGAGGCCCTGGCGCGCTGGGCCGACACGCCGCCCGGCACCTTCGTCAAACACGTCGAGCCGCTCGGTGCGCTGCCCGACGCGCCGCGCCTGTTCGCGACGCGTGACGCGCTCGTCGAACGCTTCGGCACCGATCACGTCACCGTGTTGGCGACCGGCCCGCTCGCGTTGCCCTTTCGCGCCGTGCTGGCCCGCCGAAACGCCTTCGACTACCTGGCGCTCGACTCCTCGTGGGGAGCGGCTCCCGGGCAGCGACTGCTGGCCGACGCTCGCCGTGAATGGGTGCAGTTGAGTCGAGACGGCGAACGCGAACGCCACGGGTTGCTGGGCCACGCCATCTTCCATTCGCGCAGTCCGCGAATCCACCAGGCGCCCTTCGACCGCATCGACCTGCCAGAAGACGTCGACCTGGGCGCCGTGCTCGAGGCGCTGCGGCCCTGGTATTCGGGCTTCGCGGTCACCAACCCGTTCAAGAAGCGCGCGGCGAAAGCGGCGGGCGCGACCCGTGAGGCCATCAACACGCTCACTCGCTCCGAGCAGGGCTGGGCGTCGCTCAATTCCGACGTGGTCGGGGCGCGGCGGGTGCTCGAGGCGCTGGGCGTCCGCGAGCTCACCGTGCTGGGCGATGGTGGCGTCGGCGACGCGCTCCGCGAGGCCGCGGGGCAAGACCATTCGCTGCGCTTCCTGCGTCGGGGCGACGTGGTCGGGCCGCTCGACGGCACCGTCATCTGGACCTGGCCGGTCAGCGTCGAGGTCCCCAAGGCGCTCCGCTTCGCGCCGGGCACCCGCGTCGCCGTGGTGGCCTACGGCGGGCCGGCCCACGCCATCACCCGGGTGGTTCGCTCGCTGGGCGGAACACCCCTGCGGCTGGGGCCGACCTGGTTCATCGCGCAGGCGCGCACGCAACGACGGCACTGGGCGGGCACATGAATACCTTCGGCGAACTGTTTCGGGTCACCACCTTCGGCGAGAGCCATGGCATCGGGTTGGGCGCGGTCATCGACGGGTGTCCGGCAGGCGTCACGGTCGGGCGCGAACAGGTGCAGGCCGCGCTCGATCGCCGTCGCCCGGGCCAGTCGGCGCTGACCACCGCGCGCGCCGAGGGCGACCAGGTCGAATTGCTCTCGGGCGTCTTCGAAGGCAAGACGCTGGGCACGCCCATCGCCGCGGTGGTGCGCAACCACGACCAACGCAGCCAGGACTACGCGACGCTGGCGAAAGAGGACCGGCCAGGCCACGCCGACCGCGTCTGGCGCGAGCGCTTCGGGCACCGCGACCCGCGTGGCGGCGGCCGTACGAGTGGGCGCGAGACGCTCAGCCGCGTCATCGGCGGTGCCTTCGCCGAGGCCTTCCTGGCGCGCGATTTTCCGTCGGTGAAGGTGGTGGCCTGGGTCTCGCAGGTGGGGCCGCTCGTTTCGGCCGCGCCGCTTCCGGGGCTGACCCGCACGCAGGTCGACACGCACCCCACGCGCTGCCCCGACGCCCGCATCGCCGAAGAAATGGCGTCACTCATCGCCGACGCCAAGTCGAAGGGTGACAGTTGGGGCGGGGCCATCACGGTGCGGGCCGAAGGTCTTCCGGTGGGGTGGGGCGAGCCGGTGTTCGGCAAGACCAAGGCGCTGCTGGCCAGCGCGCTCCACGGCATCGGCGCCGTGACCGGCGTGGTGCAGGGGCCTGACGATCTCGAGGCGCGGCTGCGCCAACCGGGCAGCGCCTTCCACCTTCGCCCCGCACAGGGCGTCAGCGACGTCTATGGCGGCATTCAGGGCGGCCTGACCAACGGCGAGCCGTTACTGCTGCGCGTGCTCTTCAAGCCCCCCGCGACGCTCAGCGACCATGCGAAGGCCGGTCGCCACGACCCCTGCATCCTCCCGCGCGCCGTGCCGGTGGTCGAGGCCATGGTGTCGCTGGTGCTGGCCGACCTCGCGCTGCTGACCGCGGCCAGGGCGCACCGGGCATGAGCGCGCTCGCGCCAGGCAGCTTCGCGCCCAGCGACGATCGCTTCGGCGAGTTTCCCCACTCCCTCGACGCCAGGGTCTTCGTGGTCGCCGACGAGCGGGTGCTCCGGTTGCACCCACCGGTCGCCCGAGCGGTAAAACGCGTGCCGCACGTCGCGCTCACCGCGGGGGAAAACGCCAAGTCGCTGCGCACCGTCGAGCGGTTGGCGGTGGCGGCGCTCGACGTGCCCCGTGACGCGACCATCATCGCTTTGGGAGGCGGCACCATCGGCGACGTGACCACGGTGTTCGCGCACCTGCACAAGCGCGGCGCGCGGCTCGTTCACGTGCCCAGCACCTGGCTGGCGGCCATCGACAGCAGCGTGGGCGGCAAGGGCGCGGTCAACGTGAAGGGCCGCAAGAACGCGTTGGGCGTCTTCCACGCGCCGGCCGAGACCTGGGTGTGCCCGCAGCTCTTCACCACGCTCACCCCTGCGCAGCGCCTCGAGGGCGAGGCCGAGGCGTACAAGATGGCGCTGACGCTGGACGCGACCGTGTGGCGCACCTGGCGACTCGCGCGGCCCGACGACACGTCGCTGGTGCGCACCAGCCGCGCGCTGAAGAACGCCATCTGCGTGGCAGACCCCTACGAGCGTACGGGGCGTCGCGCGGTGCTGAACTTCGGCCACACCTTCGGTCACGTCATCGAGAGCCTCACCCGCTACCGCGTGCGGCATGGCGTGGCGGTGGCGCTGGGCATGGTCTGCGCGCTCGACCTCTCCCGCGCGCTGGGCGCCACCAACTCCCTCGACGTCGATCGCCACCTGCCGTTGGCCGATTCGGCGCGCTCGAGGGTGCGGGCGGTGTTCGCGGGCACCACGGTCGCGCAGGTGAAGGCGCTGCTGGCTGGAGACAAGAAGGGCGCGTCGGCGACCCACACCCGCTTCGTGCTCTTCAACGAGCCAGGCCGCACCGAGCTGCGTGACGTGCCCCACGAGGCGTGGAAGCCGCTGTGGCGCGCGTGGGCCTCGGGAGTCGCGCCATGAGCGTGGTGCTCACCCCGCCGCCGTCGAAGAGCGACGCCCAGCGCGCGCTGGTGCTGGCCGACATTCTGGGCATTCCCTTCGATTCCGTGGTGACTGGCGACGACCTGCCGCGCGACGTGAAGATCGTCCGCAAGGGCCTCGAGGCCCTCCGTTCTCCCGAGAGTTGGCTCGACTGCCGCGACGGTGGTGCGCCCTTCCGCTTCCTGCTGGCGCAGGCCTGCTCGCTGCCCTCGCGGGTGGTGACCTTCACCGGGTCGGCTCGGCTGGGCGAGCGCCCGCACGGTCCGTTGATGGACTCGCTGCGCGCCGCAGTGCCAGGCCTGACCCTCGAGGTGGGCACGCCCTGGCCCATGGTGGTGCGCACGCCCGCGACCATCGCTGCGCGGCGCTTCGAGGTCTCGGGCGTCGAGAGCAGCCAGTTCGCCTCGGCCCTGCTGCTGGCGGCGGCGCGTCGGGTGATGCTCGACCGGCAGCCGGTGCAGGTCGCGGTGGTGGGCGAATTGGCCAGCGCGGGCTACCTGGACATGACCCGCGCGTGGCTCGAGCGCGCCGGCTTCACGGTGACGAACGCCGAAGGTGGCATGCAGGTCGGCCTCGGCAACCCGGCGACGCACCTCGAGGTGCCGGGTGACTGGAGCTCGCTGACCTACCTGCTCACCATGTCCTGGCGCGCGGGCGCAGCGGTGGAGCACGTGGACTTCTCGGCCGAGCACCCCGACAAACGCTTCGTGCAGCACCTCGAATCGGTGGGGCTGACCGTCGACCGCGCACCGCTGGTGCGGGTGGGCGGCTGGCCGAAGGCGGGCTTCGTGGTCGACGCCTCGCAGTGCCCCGACGCGGTGCCGACGCTCGCGGTGCTGGCGGCGTTCCTGCCCGCGCCCAGCGTCTTCACCAACTGCCGAATCTTGAAGGTGAAGGAAAGCGATCGCCTGGCCTCGATTCAGGACCTGCTCGGCTCGGCCGGCGTGCCGACCTCGCTCGACGGGGACACGCTGACGGTGACGCCAGGTCGGGTCCGCCGCTGCGAGTTCAACGCGCACGACGATCACCGCATGGCCATGTCGGCGGCGTTGCTGGGGTGGCTGGGCGGCGCCCGCATCGCCATCGAAGGTCGCTCGTCGGTCGCCAAGTCGTTCCCCGGCTTCTGGCGCGAGGCCGAGAAGGTCGGCCTGCGATGAAGCGCTTCGACGCGGTGGTGGTGGGCTCGGGCCCCAACGGGCTCTCGGCGGCGGTGGCGCTGGCTCGCGCGGGTTTCTCGGTGAAGGTCCTCGAGGCGCAGCCCACGCCCGGTGGCGGCGCGCGCACCTTGCCGCTCACGCTGCCTGGCTACCGTCACGACGTCTGCTCGGCGATTCACCCCCTGGCGGCGGCGAGCCCGTTCTTCCGGAGCCTGAAGCTCGAAGCGAAGGGCGTGCGCTTCATTCACCCCGACGCGCCGCTGGCCCACCCGCTCGATGGTGGGCAGGTGGCGATGCTCGAGCGCAGCGTCGACGAGACGGCCGCGGGCCTCGGCCCCGACGAGCAGCGTTACCGGAAGCTGATGGCGCCGCTGGTGCGCGACTTCGACGAGGTGCTGTTGCCGCTGGTGATGAACCCGGTGACGCAGCCGCCACTCGGCACGCCGGTCAAGTCGGCGCGCTTCGGGGTGATGGCGTTGCAGAGCGCGCAGGCCTTCGCCGAGTCGCACTTCGTCGACCCGCGCACCCGCGCGCTGTTGGGTGGCTGCGCGGCGCACAGCTTCGCGCCGCTGTCTGCACCGCTGACCAATTCCGTGGCGCTGATGCTCGCGGTCTCGGGGCACGCGGTGGGCTGGCCGATGCTCGAGGGCGGCTCGCAGGCGCTGGTGCACGCGCTGCTCGAGGTGCTGCGCGAGGCGGGCGGCGAGCTCGAGACCGGGCGCCCGGTGACCTCGCTCGCCGACGTCGACGACGCGGGAGTGGTGTTGTTCGACACCAACGCGCACGTCATGTCCGCCATCTGCGGCGAGGCGTTGCCGACGGCCTGGCACGAAGAAGTCGCGGCGTTCCGCCGGGGGCAGGCGGTCTTCAAACTCGACTACGCGCTCTCGGGGCCCATGCCGTGGGCGGCCAGGCGAGCGTCGCGGGCGGGCACGTTGCACCTGGGCGGCACGCTCGACGAGCTCGCCACCTCGGAGGCGGCGGTGAACGCGGGCCAGGTGAGTGACCGGCCCTACACCCTGGTGGCGCAGCACTCGAGCTTCGACCCCACGCGCGCCCCCGCCGGTCATCACACGCTCTGGGCGTACTGCCACGTGCCCAACGGCAGCACCTTCGACGCCACCGAGCGCATCGAAGCGCAGTTCGACCGCTTTGCGCCGGGCTGGCGCTCGCTCGTGCTGGCCCGCGCCTCGAAGGGGCCGAAGGAACTCGAGGCCGGCAACGCGAACTACCTGGGCGGCGACATCAGCGCCGGCGCGATGGACGGGCTGCAGTTGTTCCTGCGGCCGACCATCGGGCGACCCTACGTCACGCCGAACCCACGGTTGTTGCTGTGCTCGTCGTCGGCACCGCCGGGGCCGGGCGTCCACGGCATGTGCGGCTTTCACGCCGCGCAGGTGGCGATCACGCGGCTTCGGAAGTAATCGGCCCGCATGGCAGCGCCTCCTCCCATGAGCGGCCCACCCTGGGCGTCGTTCGTTCACCCCGCCGTGGCGACGGTGGGCTTGTTGCTCGCCTTCCGCTCGGTGCAAATCGGCCTCTCGATTCGCCAGGCGCGCGCGCGCAAGCAGCCGCAGCCGGCGGGCGCGATGGCCTCGCACCTCAAGGTCGCCAAGCCGGGAGTCATCATCCTGGTGGTCGCGTTTTTCCTGGGCCTCGCGAGCGCGTACTTCGTGAGGCACTTCAAGCTCTTCGACTCGACCCACGCCTGGCTGGGGCTGGTGGCGACGGTGGGCTTCGCGGCGACCGGGCTCATCGGCACGGGGCTGGTGAAGGACCGGGCGAGCCGGCGCAGCCTGCACGTGGCGTTCAGCCTGGTGGGGTTGGGGGCGGGAATCGTCGCGGCGCTGACGGGGATTCCGATGCTGCCGTGAGGTGCCCCGGGGCCACCCCCCAAGTCGCCCACGTGCCTCGAAGCCACAACGTCATGTGCCGCTCGTGACCCCCGCGTCGTCGCGAAGGGCTGACAGGCGAAGCCAGCACGGCGACCACCGCAACGCCGTCGCCGCCGTCCCTCAAAGCCGTTTCGCCAGGCCGAGCACGACCATCGACTCCCGCGGTGGCAGCGCCCGTCGCGACCTGAAGACGACCGACGACGCGGCCGCGTTCTCGACCCCGGTCAACTGGCCCAGGTGCTGCGGCGACTTGACGGTGGCTGGTGCTGGCCAGCCCACGCGTGGCGAGTTCGAGAGCCACACCTGACGGCGGCACGCGCGCTGCAATCCCTGTCTCGCATGACGACGCGCGTGGACGACCGGACACAGGTGCAGCGGGTTTCCCTCAAGGCCGAGGCGAAGTTGCTCGAGACCTGGCTCGAGCGACGCAAGCAATTGGAGCACAGCCGACGTGACGGGCCGGTGGTGGCGATGGCGCACCGGGTGGCGTTGCTCGAGCGGGAAATTCACCGGTTGGAGGCCGAGGTCGAGGCGCTGTCGAGACCACGCCCGCGCAGCTTCCCGCTGGTTCGGGCGCTGGTCGCAGGCAGCGTTCGCGGTGCGCTCGTGGCGCTCGGGCTGGCGGCCTGGGTGGTGGCGACGGCGCTGCTGACGCCGATGGCGCGAGGTGATGACCCCCTTCGACTGGCCTCGGTGTTCACGGTGGTCGGGGTGCTGGCCTTCGCGCGGAGCTGAAGAGGAGACCGCCATGGACCACGCCGAAGAACTCGCGTCGTTGAAGGCCCAGGTGGCCGGGCTGTGGGCCCGCTATCGCCAGGGCTCGGGTCCCACGCCGTCGCCCGATTCCCGGCTGGCGGAACGGCTCCGCTCACTGTCCCAGGCCCAACGTCAGCTCGCTGCGCGGCGGGCGGTGCTCAGGGACCAGCGCGATCGCCAGCGCCGTACGGTCGGGCAGGGGGCTCGGGTGTTTCACGGGCTGGGCGTGGTGCTGGGCGTGCTCGCTGGAATGGGCGTCGCGCTGCGCCTGCTCGGCGCGAGCGGCTTCGTCGACACCACCACGAAGCAGGTGGTGCTCTTCTCGGCAGGACTGGGGGCGGTGCTGCTCGGCGCGTGGCGGCGCCGAGCCGCGTTCAGAGCGGCGTGACCATGAACATCGGCGTCATGGTCGCGGCCGACGCCGACGGCGGCCCCACGTCTCGCAGCGGAGCGGTCGGGTCCCACCCGTCGGGCTGGCTCAGCGCCGTGATGCGCAGGTACTGCACCGCGCCCGGCTGCAGGAACCCGGTGGGGAAACGCAGGCGGTTGGTCCCGACGGCGTGCAGCGTGCCCTGATGCAGGCGGCCGGTGGGCACGCCCGGGGTGAGCACGATGCATTCGATGTCGACGCGGGTCGGGGTGCCGAGGGCCGGCGCGTCCCACGTGATGACGGGCGCTGCGGCGACGGTGGGCAGGCCCTGCGAAATCGGCACGCCGTCCATCATCACGTTGCGCACCGGGGTGATGGCTGGGCCAATCGGCCCGTTCTGCGCATCGGCCAGGGGAATCGCGCGGCTGATGGCGCCGACTTCACTGCGCGCGGTCGAGGTCCCGCCGTCGGTGGCCGGCGCGGTGTAGAGCACCTCGAACGCGGTGCCGACGGTGACGAACGGCTGCCATTCGGCGGGGAAGGGGTTGCCGTAGCTCAGGGTCAGGTCGATGACGCCAGCGTCGGCGGGCAGCTCGAGAATGGCCAGGTCGGGCGAGCCGGTCAGCGCGTTGGGGCCGGGGCCTCCCAACTGGGCGTCGAGCAGCCAGCGGTTCTCGAACGTCACCGCGTTGGGCGAGACGTCGGCGCGGGCCGCTTCGAAGCTGGTGGTGTCGAACGCCACTTCGACGGCCTGCTGGTCGAGCGTGGTGAAGGTCGTCGACACCGGGGTGTGCAGGTTCAGCTTCAGGTCGGTGGTCACCGTGGCCGAGCGGGTCGCCGACTTCCAGACCGCGCCGCCGTCGAGCACCTGCCCCGAGAGCTGGAAGATGCGCAGGTCGTCGCCCTTGGTGCCCTCGATGGCGTCCCACCCTTCCATGTCGATCCACAGGTCCGACAGCGAGGTGTCGCCCGCGTCGGGTACGTGCGTGCGCAAGATGGCCGAATTGAGCGCGCTCGAAAAATAGCCGATGCCCGCGCCCCACGAGGCCAACTGCAGCTCGTCGTTCTTGCTCCACGGCGCGAGGTTGCCTGCGGTCAGCGAGATGCCCTCGTTGGGGTTGAGCACCACCACGTCGGGGCGACCCGGCACGTTGTCGCCCAGGTTGACCACTCGCGAGTCGGTGGCGATGAAGATGCTGCCCAACTGGAAGACGTACGGCCCCTGCGGCACGTCGGGCACCACGTAGTTGCCGTTGACGTCTCCGAGCACGCTGCGTTGCTCGAAGGTGCCCGCGTCGGTCTCGAGCCACACCGTGACCGTGGCCGCGCTCAGGTCGCCGGCGATGGAAATCACCCGACCGTCGTTCTGCACGAAGCGGGTGACGTACTTGCCCTTGATGAATTGGGTGCCCGCGTCGAAGGGCACGGTTGCGTCGGGAGTGGTGGTGGTGGCAGGGCAGGCACACAGTGCCAGCGCGCAGGTCAGCCAGACGGCTTGCAGCTTCATGGGGGCGCACTCTCCATCGGTGACGGCTCGTCGTAAAGCCGGGAGCAACGTGGCGAAACGGGCCTCGAACACGGCGTAAAGGATCTGAACGCGGTGCGAGGAGGCTCCACTTGTCATGTGGAGCTGACAGACAGTCTTCGGTCACCTGGCGTGAGGAGGTTCTGCAAGTGCTTGATCGCGCTGGACCCTTCGAGGCTGACGGGGTTGGCGCGGGCTTTGCTCATGTCGACTGCCATGGCCGCCTCCACTCTCGAAGCCCTGTTCGATGATCGCCGTTTCCGCGTCGTTGGTGGCGTCGTCGCCGCTCTGCTGATGGTCGCCGCGGGAGCGCTGATCGTCGTCGCCAAGTCGCCTTCGAAGTTCCACGCGATGAAGGCCACGCTGCCCGAGAAGACGCTCAACATCGAGATTCTCAAGTCGCTGCCCGAGCCCATGGAAATGAAGGGCTCGAACGGCGCAATCGCGGTCAGCTCGCCCTCGAAGGCGTCGTCTTCGGTGCGCGGTCGCCTCATGGCCCGCCGCTAGCGCGCGGACCTTCACTCCTGAACTGAACCGCGACCCGGTGGGCCCCCAGCGCCCGTCGGGTCGTGTCGCGTCCGCCGGCGATTACAGCGTGACGTCGGTCTGCAGAATCGGCGGCAGGTGCACGAACGAAATGCTGGCGCTGCGGCCCATGAAGCCACGCGCCTCTTCGATGGCCTCGCTGAGCGTGTCGGTGCGGTCCCAGCCCATGATGGCGGGCACGTGGGTGTTCTCGGCGCCCGCGGCGATGACCTTGCCCACGTGCTGCCGGCCGTTCTCACCCCAGTAGTACATGTAGAAGGGGTGCGCGCCGTGGTAGCTGTGCCCCTTGCGGTACAGGTGCACGTAGCTGGGGTTCTTGGCGAACTCGCGCTCGTACTTGTGCTCGAGCTTCAGCGCGTCGCGGGTCTCGGTCAGACAGCGGTTGAAGAACTCGATGTACGGCGCGTGGTGCTCGGGGTCGAACTCGTCGTAGCAGGGGTGGGTGAAGATGATGACGCCACCCTTCTTCACCAGCGGAATGCCGCGGTTCAGGTTGAAGAGGTAGCCCAGCGCCATCACCTGCACCAACAGCGGGTTCAAGATGCTGTTGACGTTATAGGGCGAGACGTACGGCATGCCGAAGATGACGATGTCGCTCTGGCCCTTCACCGGCACCGAGTACTGCTTCCAGCTCATTTCCAGCGTCTTGACGTGGGTGGGCTCGGTGGCGCCGGCGAAGACGCCGGTCACGTCGTACGGCGCGTAGATGTTGAAGAACATCTTGCGCTTCATGGCCCGCGGCATCTTCGAGAGGCCGTACTTGAACGACTGCAGCTTCAAGCGGTCGAACTCGGTGTAGTCCTCCTCCTTCTTCATCAGGAAGCCGACCGGCTCGTCGAACATGCGGTTGTTGATGGTGGTCTCGATGTGGAAGACCTTGACGTTCTTGTCGATGACCCGGCCGATGCGCTCGGTCGAGCGGTGCAGCGCCGAGCGCGAGGGTTCCATGTACGACTCGGTGTCGCGAATGGTCTGCGCGTTGTGGTGGAAGCGCAGCGAGTCGTAGTTCGCCAGGCCCGTGCCCACCGACTTGTGGCCGCCGTCCATCGGCACCAGGTTGATGTTGACGTAGATGACCAGGTCCGACTCGGCGGCCCGCCGGTTGATGGCGACCACCTCGTGGTGGCTGGTGCGCTCGAGCTCGACGATGCCCTCGGGGTCTTCGGCGTCGTGGTTGTAGTAGCGGTCAGGCGCGAACGCGTCGTAGATCTTCGAGCCCACCATGCGCTTCATTTCCGCGTCGGTCATGCGGCGGTGAAGGGCGTTGGCGATGATGATGTGCACGTCGTCGACGCCCGAGTCGGTGAGCAATTCGAGCACGATCTCGAGCACCTGCTGGCGAATGTCGGGGGTCTTCATCGGCGGCAGCGGCAACGAGATGTCGTCGAGCGCGATGGTGACCTTCATGCCCGGCGAGAGCAGGGCGTGCAGCGGGTCCATGCCCTCGGGGTGGTTGATGGCGTAGCGAATGGCGGCCTTCACGTTCGGCACGCCTTCCAGCGGCGGCCGGGGGAAGATCACGCGGGTGCCGACCGGCAGGTCCTCGACCCAGAAGTCCTCACCGTAGAACATGACCCGGGGCGGGCTGCCCTTCTCGGTCATGACGATGTGCGAATCTTCGTCGTAGAGCTTCTTCAGGGTCTTGAGCGGGCGCATCGAAGTCCATGCTTCTGACCGGGAGCACCCGTCAGGTCAACCACGAATGAAAAACCGCCCGACCGGTGAAGGTCGAGCGGTTCTGGGGTTCGACGAACCGGCTGTCGGACTCAGACGTATGCCTGGGCCTGCGCGAACTGCGCCAGCCGCAGGGTGTTGTGCTTGATGGCCTGCTGCAGCACCGAGTTGTCGGTCTGCTTGAGCGCCTGGCCGGCGAAGTCGACCAGCTTCGAGACGTCGGCGCTGTTGCCGCCCAGGGCCTTGGCGGCCGAGGTGGCGAAGCTGAGCACGCTGGGGCTGACCATGCCCGAGACCTTGCTCATCAGACCCGAGAAGGTCTTGCTGAGCGCGCCGCCGAGGCCGGTACCACCCAGCAGGCCCATGGCTGCTCCCAGAAGGTTGCCGGACTTGGCGGCCTGGTAGGCCTGGTACACCTTCGAGGCGATGCCGATGAACGGGCCGACCACGGGAATGAAGCTGGCCAGGCCGCTCAAGATGGGGCTCGAGAGCACCGTCTTCACGACGCTGCCCAGCGCGTGACCAATCGACTTGATGACATTACCCATGTGCAGACCTCGTGACGGCAAAGTGGAACGGTAGAGAGTTATCGAAAATCGAGAACCCGGAGTTGCTGATCAGGCCTTGTCGGTGTTCTTGCCGGCCAGCTTCTTCTTCAGCTCTTCCTTGAGCGTGGGGTCTTCGGCCGTGGTCGCCGCGCCTGCGGCGTTGAGCGCGACCTGGGGCCTGGCCGCCTCCTGGAAGTCGGTGGTGTCGGTGATGGTCGCAACCTTCAGGTTTTCTTCGAAAATCTTGATGATTTGCTGATCGTTCGGGGCGGGGTCGAGGCCGAACTTCTCCTTGATGTCGGCGTCGCTGGCCACCACGTATTCGGGGAGCTGATCGGGGTTCATGGCGAAGTGCACCACCCCCTCGACGTACTCTTCGAGCGGCACCCCCAATTTCTCGGCGATTTTCGCCGTGTTGGGGTCGGCCAGGACCTTCTTGCGAACTTCCAGGGCGTTGCGGGGTTTGGTCTGGGCGTCAGCCATGTCCTTCACGGTAGCGTGTCCTGGTCCAGGAAGGAAAGGAACCGCTGGTGAAGATCGAGCCATGGGACCCTGCGCGGCACTTCGCGACCTACGAAAAGTGGATGCGCTTCTACGACCTGCCGACGGCCGGCCCTGAGGCGATGCCGCGCACCGGCTTCGTGATCGACCAGTTGGCGATGTGCTTTCTGATTCGTACCGACACGCCGCTGGCCATCATCGAAGGGCTGGTGGGCAACCCCTGGCTGCCGCGCGCCCAGGTCGACGCGGCGCTCGACGCGGTGGTCTCGGAGGTCATCGCCGCGGCCCGCGCCGAAGGGTTTCGCGTGCTCCAGGGCACCACCGAATTTCAGGCCGTGGTCGACCGCGCGCTCGAGCTGGGCTTCACTGTCGACCCCAGGCCGTTCCAGATCGTGGTGCGAACGCTGGGCTGAGGGGGGCGCGTGAACTTCCTGGAGGTCATCGACCGGTCGTCGGCGTGGCTGGGGGCCCGCCTTCAGCTCGACCCTGATCAACGCTACCGCCTGCGGTTCCTCGTGGGGTCGGTCGCGGTGGGGGTGGTGACCGCGCTGCTGAGCCTGCCGATCGTGCTGCACAGTTGGCGGCCGCTGCTGGTCTTCGTGGTCTGCAGCGTCGGCGGGCTGGCGCTGCTGCGGTTCGGGGTGCCGCTGAACGCGGTGGTCGGTTTCGAGACGCTGCTGGTCACCGGGTTCCTCTTCTACATGTCGCTCGACTGCGTCACGCTGCAGCCCGACCAGTTGTACTGGTTCTCGCTCGTTCCGCTCATCTCGATGTTGATGGCGGGGCGGTCGGCGGGCGCGCTGGGCGTGGTGCTGGCCCTCGCCGCCGCGGGAGCCGTGGTGGGGCTCTACCAGTCGGGCTACCACGGCACCCAGGTGGTCGAAGACGGGTGGATGTTGATCAACTTCGCCATCTTCATGGTGGCGCTGGCCATGCTCACCGCGATGTTCGAGTCGCTGCGCACCCGCACCGCCATCGCGGCGGAGCAGGCGGCGAAGGTGCGCGGCTTGTTCCTGGCCAACGTCAGCCACGAGCTGCGCACGCCGATGAACGGGGTGATTGGGCTGACCGAATTGCTGGCCGGCACCACGCTCGACGAGGCCCAACGGGCCCACCTCTCGCTGTTGCAGCGCAGCGGCGAGGCGATGGTGCAGTTGATCAACGACCTGCTCGACCTGACGCGGCTCGAGTCGGGCGAATTCCGGCTCGAGAACGGGCCGACCTCGGCGCGTGAGCTGGTGGCCGACGTGAGCGCGCTCTTCCAGGCCAACGCGTTGGCCAAGGGGTTGACGTTGACCATGACCGTCGACCACGGCGTCCCCGCGTGGGTGTTGGTCGACGGGCTTCGGCTGCGTCAGGTGGTGCAGAACCTGGTCGGCAACGCGGTGAAGTTCACGCAGCGCGGTGGCGTTCGGGTCGGCGTGACGTGGACCAACGCAGTGCTCTCGGTGTGGGTGGCCGACGACGGGCCGGGCCTGTCCGACGAGCTGCGCACGCGGCTCTTCCGCCCCTTCCAGCAGGGAGACCAGTCGAGCACCCGGCGCACCCAGGGCTCGGGCCTGGGCCTGGCGATTTCGTCGCAACTGGCGCAGCGCATGGGCGGCCGCATCGAGGTCGCCACCACCGAAGGCCAGGGCTCGACCTTCGTGGTCACCGTGTCGGCACCCGGCTGCGAGGCGCCCGCACCGAAGGAACGCGCGCCGGTGTGGCCCCTCGCTGCCGGGCGGCTGTTGGTGGCCGAAGACAACGCCGTCAACCAGGTGGTGACGCGCGGCCTGTGCGAGAAGGTCGGCTTCGAGGTCGACGTGGTCGAGAACGGGCAGTTGGCGGTCGCTGCCGTGCAGGCGCGCGACTACGCCCTGGTGCTGATGGACTGCCAGATGCCGGTGATGGACGGGTACGAGGCCACGCTGGCCATTCGCAAGCTGCCGAACCGCTGCTCGAAGGTGCCCATCATCGCGCTCACCGCGTCGGCGATGCGCGAAGAGCTCGACCGCTGCCTGGCGGTGGGCATGAACGAGGTGTTGCCCAAGCCCCTGCGGCGAGAAGTGCTCGAGGCCATGCTGCACCGCTTCGTGGTGGCCGGGCCCGGGTGAAGCGCGTTCTTCAGCGCACGTTCAGAATGGGCCAGTTGTAGCTGCGGGCCAGCGCGCGCAGGCGCAGGTCCGGGTTCACCGCGGTGGGTCGGCCGACCACGGTGAGCATCGCGTAGTCGCTGGCCGAATCGCTGTAGGCGTGGCTCTTCATCAGCGAGATGCCGTGCTTCTCGCAGTATTCGCGAATGACGTTCGACTTGTTCGCCCCCTCGATGATGGGGGGAATGACCTTGCCGGGGGCGCGGCCGCTGACGAACTGCATCTTGTTGGCGATGAGGTCGTCGGCGCCGAAGTGCCGGGCCAGCGGGCGCATGGTGAAGTCGAGCGCACCGGTCACCAGCACCACGCGGCAGCCCGCGCGGCGGGCTTCGTCGATCAGGTCCTGGGCCTTCGAGAAGATGGCCGGCTGAATGACGTCTTCGAACATGTCTTCGCAGAGCGTCAGCAGGCGGTCTTCGGTCAGGCCCTCGTACGAGCGGTAGAAGAATTCGTTGAAGATCTTGCGGTCGATGAGGTCGAGCGTGCCGAAGAGCGGCAGCGAGGCGGCGGTCTTCAGCGTGCGCCCGAGGATGCCCAGCGCGCTGCCCTCGTTCATCGCGTAGTAGCCGTACGCGTGCACCACGTTGGTCGAGATGAGCGTGCCGTCGATGTCGAAGAACGCGGCCTTGCCCATGGGCGGGGCGACCGGCGTCGCGGGGCTGTCGTGGTGCGGCTTCACTAGGCGGGGGCGTAGCACAAGTCGCGCCGAAACCACCTGTGCGAGCTTTGGGGCTCGCCTCCCTGCGCGTCGCGTGCATGCTGGCGGGCGAAGCCAGCACGGCACGCGTCGTCACGCCCTCGCCGCCATCCCCTGAGGCGTCCCCACCACATCCTTCGCCCTCAAAGTGATCGTGCACCCCGCGGGCGCGGTAGGGTCGAGGTGATGCGCCGTGACGGGGTGGCCCTGGGGCTGGTGGCGGTGGTGGCAGCGGCCCTGTGGGCGGCGTATCTGCTCACCCGGGTGCCCGAGCGCCCGTCACCCGTCGCCGAACCTGCTGCGGAGGTGAACCACCCGGTGCGCTCCGCGGTGCCGTCGCCACAGGTGGTCGCCGGGCCTGCGCCTGCTGCCGCCCCGCGCGCCGTCGAGGCCGAGGCCGCGCACGAGGTCGAGGTGCCCCCGCTGCTCCGAGACCAAGAAGGGCCTCGCGAGGCGGTTCGACGAGCCATCGAGGACCACCGCCCCGAGATTCGTGAATGCCAGGAGGCCTGGCAGCGGCAGAGCCCGGCACTCGCTGGGCGAATGATCGTCAGATTCGACATCACCCTCGACGACGCCGGCGAAGGCGAGGTGAGCCACGTCGAGCTGATGGAGGGCGGAGTCGGCCACGTCTTCGTCGAGGGCTGTGTGCTCAACGTGTTTCACGGCATGCGCTTTCCAGCGCCGCCCGATGGTCAGGTCACCGTGGTCTTCCCGGTGGTGATGGACGCGGTCGAAGACGGAGGGACCTGAGCCAGCCTCGCCTCGATGGCAGGCACTCCAGATTAGGGGCGGGT
The DNA here is from genome assembly GCA_903911905.1 of uncultured Myxococcales bacterium. GTDB lineage: Bacteria > Myxococcota > Myxococcia > Myxococcales > Myxococcaceae > Xiheilimnobacterium > Xiheilimnobacterium phototrophicum. The sequence continues at coordinate 9,604 of CAIWFK010000168.1, read as the reverse complement.
GCCGTGCTGGCTTGGCTGTTCAGCGCCTCGGCCTCCAGGGTCGGGTCGCGCCTGAAGTTCTGGCTGGGTGGCCGGCGAGACTTGGCGACCGGGCGATGGTAGGTGGAAGGTTCTCGTCGTTCGGGGGTCACGCGACATGCTCCACCGCTGGCTTGCAGCGCCCGGCTTCCTCGTGTTCGCGGCGTGTGCCGCCCCGACGACGCCGAAGCTTCCTCCCGAGCCGTCCGGGCCGGGCATCACCTTCACCTGGCCGCGCGACGGGCAGCTCGACGTGCCCACCCGCGCCCCAGTCGTCCTCCACTTCTCGGCGCCGCTCGACGCGTCCGAAGTGGGGACCGCGGTCTCGGTGACCGGCCCCTCAGGAGCGACCGGCGGCACCGTCACCCAGCCCACGGCCGACACGCTGCGCTTCGACGTCGACGGCGCGTTCGACGAAGGCACGACCTACCAACTCCACGTGGGCGCGGCCCTGCTCGCCGGGGCCACCAACCTGGGCGTCGACCCCCTGGTCACCTTCACCACCCGGCGCACCACGCCCCGCCCCGGTGCCGCCGGCGTGGTGGGCTTCAACGACTTCGCGCCTGATTCTTCGCGCGCGGCGCCGCTGCTCGACGTGTCGACCATGCGCGTGCTCTTCGACGAGCCCATCGACCCGTCGACGGTCTCCACCGCCTCGGTCACCCTGGTCGGCTCGAATGGGCAGCCGGTGCCCGCCAACGTCGTCGCTGCCGGCACCTCGGTGGTGCTCGACCCCATCGACACGCTGGTCGCCGGCCAGCCTTACACGCTGACGCTGACCGGGCTGCGCGACCTGGGTGGAGAAGCCGTGCCCACCTGGACCCGCACGCTCACGCCGCTGGCCGGGCTGCTGCCGGGCGCGCCCATCACCCAGTCGCTGTCGGTGACCCCGGCGTGGACGGGCGCGATGACGCCCTCGGTGCTCTCGGGGTCGCCGGTGAACGCCAGTCAGACCGCCTCACCGCTCATCGGGGCCAACACCCTCGGGCTGCTCGAGGGCGGGTTGACCGCCAACCTGGGCGACGCTTCGGCCTTCGGCGGCCCCATTCCGATGATCGTCAAGCGCGGGCAGCGGCTCGACCTGTCGCCGCTCGTCATTCGCTTCGGCGGCGTGCTCGAGTCGAGCTACCAGACCTCGACGCTGCACTTCACGGTGCTCGACGACGCGGTGGGCTTTCTGATTCGCAACCCCCTGCGGCCGGCCGACCAACTACCCGACGACGCGTCTCCGGTCTTCGTCGACCTGACCATGGACACCGTGCTGACCGCCGAAGATCCCCAGGGCAATGCGCTCGCCACCCAGACCCTGATGGGCCTGCGGCTGCTCGGGCTCTCGAGCGTCGACGGCGATCAGTTGGTGGTCGACCAGATCAGCGCGCTCGACCTGGGTACGCTGGGCATCAACGTGGCGCCCACCACGCTCGCGTTGCGCCTGCGCACGGGAGCGACCTCGACCCCCGCGCTGCCGCCGGTGCCGACGCTCCTCTCGTCGTACCCGGTGTCGGGCGCCACGCAGGCCCGCCCCGATGGCTCGATGGAGCTGCTGTTCTCGGGCGCCCTCAGCGCAGACGGTGCCACCGTGGTGCTGAAGGAGAACGGCGCCGCGGTGCCCACCCGGTTGCACGTCGACGGCCCGACGCTCATCGTCACCGCCTCACGCCGCCTGACCGACGGCGCGACCATGAAGCTGACCTTCAGCGGCCTCACCGGCCCCGCAGGAGGCGCGGTCGCTTCGGGAGCGCTCGACTTCACCGTCGCTCCGTTCGTGGCCACCACCGTTCCGCCGCAGCTCGCCTCGGTCACGGTGGGCGCACCGTGCGCCATCATGGGCGGCAGCCCGTTCGCCGGCGGCGTGTGCGAGGGCGGGCAGGTCAGCGACGTCTCGTACGTGGGCTTCTCGCAGGCCTCGAACCGGCCCATCGAGGTCTCGTTCACCCAGCCGATGAAGGCCTCGACGCTGCAGTTGGGAACCTCGTGCGGCCAGGGCGCCATTCGGGTCGAAGAGCTGTCCGGCGCGGGCACCTGCGTGGCCCCCGTTCCAGGGTCCTTCTTCCCGAACGACCGTGGCTTCCGCTTCGTGCCGAGTCCGGCGTTGAAGGTCGGCACGCGCTACCGCCTGGTGATGGTGGCGGGGAGCAACGGCACCTGCGACGCGGGCGAGCTGTGCAGCGCGGCGGGGGTGCCCTTCAACAGCGACCCGCTCGCGGGCCTGGGCAGCGCCGGTGGGCCCGACGTGGTGCTCACCTTCGCGGTCACCGCGCCCGACCCCTACAGCCTGCAGCCGCTCTTCAGCGAGCCGTTGACCGACTCCAACGGCAATGGCGAAATCGACCCCGGCGAGACGTTCGCCGACGAGAATCGCGCGGCCATCGAGGTGGTGGGCACCGGCGGCATCGTGACCTCCGCGTCGCTCAACGGGAATGACTGCCTTCCGGCGCGCTCGGGCAACCAGCCCTGCGTGGCGCTGCGCACCGACCTGCCGGTCATCGTGCGCGAGCTCAAAGCGTCCTGTCCCATCGACGAGAATGGGCTGGCGACCACCTCGGGCGGGCCGTGCCTCGAGGTGCGGGTGCTGCCCAACGCCATCTTCAGCACCAGCCTGTCGATGAACACCACCGCCATCGGCCTCGTGCCGCTCAACGACCTCTCGACGCACGGGCTCATCATGCGCATGCGCGAGACCGGGTCGCCGATCTTCGGGTACATCATGCGCGGCCCGGCCGACGCGTACCCGCAGTTCGTCATTCACCAGACGGTCGCGCTCGACGCGCCCGACCTGAGCATTCTGGGCGGCGTGGTCTCGCACGACCTGCAGGGCAAGGTGCTGGACCTGGTGCTCAAGGGCCCGGTCACCTTCCTTCCCGACGGGCGCATGAAGGTGGCGCTGGCGAACACCGGCGACGTGCCGATGACGGTCAACATCTCGTCGCTGGGGCTCAAGGGCCACATCGACCTGCGCATTCCACGCGGGGAGATGCGCCTGAACGTGGTGGGAGTGCCCCTGCGATGAGAACGCTGCTCTTCTCGATGCTGCTCCTCTCGGCTTTCGCGCGTGCGGAAGAGGCCGACCCCGAATACCCCGAGCGCACGCTGGGCCTCTTCTTCCGCGTGCACCTGCTGGTGCTGGCGCCGTTTCCCAACAGCAGCGAGGTGAGGCTGGCCAACGTGTCGGGGCCCGCGCAGTTGGCGGTCAGCAACGGACCCATCGCCGGCTCGTCGGTCGGCCTGGGCACCAACGTGATGCCGTCACTGACGCTGGGCTATGCGCTGCCCTTCCTCGACCGACGGTTGGCGCTCGAGACGGTGCTGGCGGTGCCCTTCACGCTCAAGATGTACGCGAAGGGCACGCTGGCCGACCAGTCGCTGGCGCCCACCGTGCTGGGCTCGCTGCCGACGGGCGTGCCTCCGCTGGGCAGTGAGCTTGGCGAGGCCACGGTGGCGCCTCCGCTGCTGACCGCGACCTGGCGCTTCGGGCCCTTCTGGCGGGTGCGCCCGTACCTGGGCCTGGGCGTGAGCTACCTGATGACCTTGTCGGCGCGCATCACCAACCCGGTGCTGACCGAGGTCGTCACGCCCACCATCACCATTCCCAACCGGTTCGCCTTCGTGCTGCAGGGCGGGTTCGACGTGCACCTGTTCAAGTGGTTCTTCGCCACGGTCGATCTCAAGTACCTCGCCGGGCTGGACCTCGACGCGAAGGTGACGAACCTGTGGGTGCGGTTGCCGAAGCTGCCGCTCTACGGCGTGGCGCACGTGGGCGACAACGAGGTGAAGGTCACGGTCAACCCGCTGGTGATTCAGGTCGGCGCGGGCCTGGACTTCTGATCAGCGCGTCAGTGCGTTGCCGGTGACGTCGAAGAGCAGCAGCGAGAGCGGGGTGGTGGCCTTCACGTTCAGCGGCCCCTCGTGCTCCAGGTGCACCAGCACGTTCTTGCGCAGGGTGATGCCGCCCAACTGCCCGGTGCCGTCGGTCACCAGCGCCATGATGGGCTTGTGGTTGGTGTCGGGCACGGTCCACGCGTCGGCGACGCGGCGGGTGTGCAGGCGACCGCCGAGCTCGGGTCGGTTCGCGTCTGCCTCGACGGTGACTGTCGTCGGCGGTCGTCCCTCGAGAATGCGCGGGTCGTCGCCGTGCACGTAGAAGTTGCCGGTGAAGGTAGGCGAGGTGAAGACCAGGTTGAAGAGCATGGCGCTGCTCGATTGGTTGACCCACTCGTGCGCCGTGAAGCGGCCCGAGCCCAGCCCGCTGCCGGCAGGAAAGTCGGCGGTGCGCGAGACGATGCCGCCGTCGGCGCCCCAGGCCTGGGTCACGTGCGCGGTGCCCGACACGATGACGGTGAACTCGTCGCTCGCCGGGTGCAGGTGCAAGGGCGTGGTCTGCTGGTGCCCCATGGCGTGCAGGTGCACCGAGCCCAGGGGCGAATAGAAGTAGCTCTCGGAATAGTCGGCGCGCTCGCCACGGGTCTCTTCCAGGTAGGGCACGCGCTCGTCGAGGTCGACCGCCCAGACCTCGCCCTCATTGCCGAACTCGCCGACGGGCACGCCGATGCGCTTGAGCTTGAGGGCCAGCATGCCGACCAGCACCAGCAGCATCAGCGCGACCAGGCGGTAGAACCAGACCTGGCGCTCGAGTCCGCGAGGATCACCCATGCCCGAACGTCATACCAGCGTTGCTCAAAAGGCGAGCGCCATCACTCGACGTGATGGAGTGCCTGGCTGACCGGCCCACGAATGTCGGCACCTCGGGAGCGCACGGGTCTTGCAGCCCCGCCCGTCAACACCCACCCATTCCCCAAGGTACAACATGAACAAGCTTCTGCTCGTGGTCTGCTCGTTGGTCGCCTTGCTCGCCTTCGCGCAGGACATGAAGGACCTGAAGGCGAAGGACGTGGTCGACACCGCCGTCGCGGCGGGCGACTTCAAGACGCTCGCCTCTGCGCTCAAGGAAGCGGGGTTGATCGACACGCTCAAGGGCAAGGGCCCGTTCACCGTCTTCGCGCCCACCGACGAGGCGTTCGCGAAGTTGGCGCCCAAGGACCTCGACGCGCTGCTCAAGAACCAGAAGAAGCTCAAGGCCGTGCTCACCTACCACGTGGTGCCGGGCAAGGTGATGGCGGCCGACGTGCTCAAGCTGAAGAACGGCGCGAAGGTGAAGACGGTCGAAGGCCGTGAGCTCACCATCGGCAACAAGGACGGCAAGGTCACGGTCGACTCCGCGAACGTGACCAGGACCGACCTCGAAGCCTCGAATGGCGTCATTCACGTCATCGACACGGGGCTGATGCCGAAGTGACGTGACCCTCGCTCAGCCGTGGTACCGGAAGACCGCATCGATGTGGTACCCGGCCGAGCCTTGCGAGATGCGCTGCGAGCCATCGGGGTTCACGTTGTTCGAGCCGATGAAGTATGGGCGACCGTTCTGGTAGCCCTCGAAGATCTCGGTGTGGGCGTACGAGCCCTCGCCGGGCACGTTGAAGCAGACCACGTCGCCCGGCTGCAGGTGTGACGACGACGGCGGCCCAGGCCTGGTCCGTCAACGGGGTTGACGATTCGGGCCGGATTTTCGAGAGGATTTTCAGGTCGGTTTCAGCGACCGCTTCGGCACCTCGGCCTCGATGAAGATGCCGAGCAGGGTCTTGTCGAGCTGCCCGCCCTCGGCCTCCTTCTTCAAGATGTCGAGGGCCAGGTCGTGCGGCACGGCCTTCTTGTACGGCCGGTCAGACGCGGTGAGGGCGTCGTAGATGTCGCTGATGGCCATCATCTTCGACTGCACGGGAATGAGGTCGGCGGCCACCGAGCGGGGGTAGCCCTTGCCGTCGAGCTTCTCGTGGTGCGCGTAGGCGATCTCGGGCACCCGCTTGAGCGTGCGGGTCCACGGAATCTGCGAGAGGAAACGGAAGGTGTGGGTGACGTGCGACTCGATTTCCCGGCGCTCGGTGGCCGAGAGCGACCCGCGGGGAATCGAGAGCACCTGCACGTCGTTGGGGGTCAGCAGCAACTGGGGTCGCTCGCGCGAGTCGTTGAAGCCCAGGTTGCCCAGGCTGGCGAGCTTCTCGAAGCCGCCCTGCGCCAGCACGGTGGGGCGGTTGCAGGTCAAGACGAACTCGATGGCCTCGTCGAGTTCCTTGAGCTCGCGGGTCAGCCGCTCGTTCTCTTCCTGTTCGATGGCGGGCAGCTCGCGCTCGCCGCGCACCTTCACCGCGTCGAGCCGTCGCGACATCGACTGCAACTGGCGGTCCTTTCGGGCCATGTCGAAGCGCGCGCGCAACAGCTCGAGCTCATGCGGGTAGAGCTTCTCGGCCTTGACCAGCACCGGCTCGCGCACGCCGATCTTCCCGAAGTCGTGCAGCAGCGACGCGTAGCGAATCTCCTGAATCTGCTCCGAGCTGAACCGGGTGTCGCGGTACGGCCCCCGCGGGGTGTTCTCGGTGGCCTGGGCCAGGGCCACGGTGAGGGTGGCGACGCGCCCCGAGTGACCCGCGGTGGTGGGGTCTCGCGATTCGATCGCCATCACCGAGGCCTGCACGAAGCCCTCGAAGAGCCGGTTGATCTCTTCGTGCAGCATGGCGTTCTCGATGGCCTGCGCGGCCTGCCCGCCGATGGCCAGCAGCAGCTCTTCGTCTTCGCTGTCGAACGCGCCGTCGGTGGCGTTGAGCGCCTGAATGACGCCGGTGACCTCGCCGCGGGTGTCGCGCATCGGCACGCACAAGATGGAGCGGGTGCGGAAGTTGTTCCTGGTGTCCCAGTCGCGCTGGAAGCGCGGGTCGTCGTAGGCGTCGCGCAGGTTCACCAGCTCGCCACTTCGGGCCACCGCGCCGGCGATGCCCTGGGTCAGCGGCACCCGAATTTCCCCGGTGGTGCCCTGGGCGACGCGGCTCCAGAGTTCGTCGCGCTGGCGGTCGAGAATGAAGAGCGAGCACCGCTCGGCCTCGACCACCCGCGCCGCTTCCTTGAGGATCAGCGGCAGCAGCGTGTCGAGGTTGCGCGCCGCGGCCATGGCCTTGGTCACCTCGAGAATCGAGCCGAGCTTGTCGACCCGGCGCAGCGCGACCTTCAGCGGGGAAAGAGACGGCGCCGTCGCTTCGTCGGTGTCTTGGTCCACGGAGGTGATGTTCCTCTGCGCGGTGCCGGGCTGCAACAACGGCGCTCGCGGCCTGTGGGTCACTGTGCGAGCCCGCCAGAAGGCGGGCATGGGCTCGCGGCGTGGGCTATGGGAGGTCCCCGTGAACCGTTCCCTTCGACGCGCCGTTCCGCTGGTGGTCTGCCTGCTGGCCTTGCTCAGCGGGTGTGGCGTGCAGATGTTCCTGCGGGTGGACCGCGTCGACGTCGACGAGCGGCTTCGCTATTTCCTGGGCGGGGGTGGCAACTCGTTCGCCTTCCTGCACGACGGGGTGGCCTTCATCAGCGACCCCAAGCTGGGGCCGGGGGCCCGCCGTTTCCGCAAGGACGTCGAGGTCGACCTGGGTCGCCAGGTGCAGCGCATTCTGCTGACGCACTGGCACGGCGACCACGCCAACGGCGTCGACCTGTACCAGGCCCCAGTGGTCATCGTGCACCCCAACGCCCGCAAGCGGCTCGAAGAGAAGGGTATGCGCGCGCACTGGGTCGAGGTCGAGCGGGAGCTCTCGCTGACCCTGGGCGGCGAGAACGTGCGCATTCTGTCGATGGGGTCGGGCCACACCGACGGCGACGTGGTGGCGTTGTTCGTCTCGCGCAAGCTGCTGGTGACCGGCGACCTGGTGCTCGACCACTACGAGCCGCACATCGACGAGAAGAGCGGCGGCAGCCTGCTGGCCCTGCGCGACACGCTCGACCAGTTGTTGACCCTCGACTTCGAGCGGGTGCTGCCCGGTCACGGTGAGCCGATGGTGAAGGCCGACGTGGTGCACCTGCGCGAGTACCTGCGCGCGGTCGAGGCCCAGGCGAAGGTCGCGCTCGACAAGGGCCTGGCCGACGAGGCCGCCGTCGCCTCGATGTCGGTGTCGGGGTTCGACGACTTGAAGGCCCTGCCCTTCGCCACCGCGCGAGCCGACACCTTCCGTCGCATGGTGAAGGAACTGCGCGCCGCGAAGTCGCCCTGAGCCGGGCCTCGACGCAGAAGCGTGGTATCTCTGCGGGCATGCCCGTGAAGATCGCGCCGTCGATTCTGTCTGCTGACTTCGGTCGCCTCGCCGACGAGGTGAAGGCCATCGAGGCCGCCGGCGCCGACTACGTGCACGTCGACGTGATGGACGGGCGCTTCGTGCCGAACCTCACCATCGGCCCGCTGGTGGTCGAGGCGGTGAAGAAGGCCACCTCGCTGCCGCTCGACGTGCACCTGATGATCGTCGAGCCCGAGCGGTACGTGGCGGACTTCGTCAAGGCCGGCGCCGCCATCGTCACCGTGCACGTCGAGGTCAGCCCGCACCTGCACCGCACGTTGCAGCAGATTCGTGCACTCGGGGCCAAGGCCTCGGTGGTGCTCAACCCGTCGACCTCGCTGACCACCATCGAAGAGGTGTTGGGCGACGTGGACCAGGTGCTGCTGATGAGCGTGAACCCCGGCTTCGGCGGGCAGGCCTTCATTCCCTCGACCGTCGACAAGGTGCGGCGGCTGAGGGCGATGTTCGACGCGAAGGGCCTCACGACCGACATCGAAGTCGACGGCGGCCTCAACGCCGAGACCGCGAAGTTGGTGGTCGCTGCCGGCGCGAACGTGCTGGTCGCGGGCAACGCGGTGTTCAAGGCGAAGGACTACCGGGCGGCCATCGCGGCGCTGCGCTGAGTCGTCACGTCTTGAGCGAGAACGGCGTGAAGTTCGTGTCGCGGTCGTAGTAGTCCTCGCCCTCGGCACGCTTGAGCGCGCCGACCACCGCGTAGGTCAGCGGCGTGGCGAAGATTTCCCAGAGCACCTTGAGCGAATAGTTGGCGACCATCACCGCCAGGAGCTGCTCATTCGTCCACTGCCCGAAGAAGGCGAGCGGGTAGAAGACCAGGGTGTCGGCCGCTTCGCCCACGATGGTGCTGCACACAAAGCGCAGCCAGAGGAAGCGCCCTTCGGTCTTCACCTTGATCTTCACCAGCGTCACCGAGTTCGCGAACTCGCCGCACATGTACCCAGCCAGCGAGGACAGCGAGGTGCGCCAGGTCGACCCGAACACCGCTTCCAGGTGCTCCTGTCCGTGCCAACTGGCTGCCGGCGGCAGGTTGACCACCACCCAGCTCATGAACGAGGCGAAGGCCAGCGCGCCGAAGCCCGCCCAGACCACCTTGCGCGAGCGCGCGTAGCCGTAGACTTCGGTGAGGATGTCGCCGAAGAGGTAGCTGAGCGGGAAGAAGAGAATACCGCCGCCGAAGGTGAAGCCGCCGATGGTGACGATCTTCGTCACGCCGATCAGGTTCGAGCACAGCAGCACGCAGACGAACGCCGCCATGATGAGATCGTAGTAGCGGTAGGTCCGGGTGGCGGGGGCAGCGGCAGGCGCGTTAGAGGTCATGTGGTGGAAGGACGTGCGCGTTCATGAGTGAGTTGGGCTGGCCCAGCCGGGCTGACGAATTGCCGATGGTGGACGTCTATCTACCGATGATGAAGGCGGCCGCCATCATT
>CAIWFK010000167.1 GCA_903911905.1 uncultured Myxococcales bacterium | reverse complement strand
TCTTGCCCGCGTCGGGGTGGGAGATGATCGCGAACGTGCGACGGCGGGCGATCTCTCGGTCTTGTTCTGCTGACATGGCTGGTTCTCCAATACCTCAAATCTCGTGGTTGCAGCATGGTTGAACCGGTCGCGCGGGCAGGAGCGGTCCTGACACGGTCCCACGAGGGTGTTCGGCCACGGAATGGTGGAAACCGCCTGATCCAGCCACCTTGGCCGCTGGCACGGCGCTCGCTTTGTCACCTCTGCAGGAGCGGCACCCCGCCGCACCCACTGCAAGGACCCACCGTCATGTCGAACAAGCTGCTCGCCTCCCTCGTCGCCGCCCTTTCCCTCGCCGCCTGCGAAGAGCGCACCGTGACCTCCACACCCGCGACGGTCGCCCGCGTCGAGCCGAAGGTGCAGCAGGTCATTCCCTCGAAGCTGCCCGCGGTCCGCGATTCGGGCGTCACCGTGGCCGTCACTCCGGTGGTCGTCGACTCGGGCATCGTCGATTCGCTCGCGATGTCGCACGACACGCCGACCGTCGACCACCTGGCCCGCGCGACCCAGCTCGAGACCGTGGGCGACTTCAAGGGCGCGCTCATCGAGGCCCGCCGCGCGCTCTTCACCACCCCTGACGACGTCGAGACCCTCTCGCGCATCGCGAAGCTCGGTCGCCGCACCCGTCAGCCCGCCATCACCGCCGAGGCCTTCGGCCGCATCGCCACCATCTCGCCCACCGACGCCACGCCGTGCATCTCGCAAGGCCGCGCGCTGCTCGACGCGAAGGACGGCACCGGCGCCATCGTCGCGGGGAAGGAGGCGGTGAGCCGTGACGAGGGCAACCCCGAGGGCTGGCAGATTCTGGGGCTGGGCCAGCTGTCCACCAACGACCTGAGTGGCGCCATCGCCAGCTTCGAGAAGGCGGTCGAGCTCTCACCGAACCACGGCTGGGCGCTCAACAACCTGGGCTTCGCGTACCTGCGCGCCAACGAGACCGCCAAGGCGGCCGAGGTGCTGCAGCGGGCCAGCGTGCTGCTGCCAACCGTCGCGTACGTGCAGAACAACCTCGGCGTCGCGCTCGAGCGCATCAAGCGCCCCGAGGAGGCGAAGGCGGCGTACCAGCACGCGATGGACCTCTCGCCGAAGTACGTGAAGGCCCGCATCAACGCCGCGCGCATGGCGAAGGTCAGCGCGACGGAGTTCGACGACGAGGACGACTCGATGAGCGACGTGCCGGCCGACGCCCACCCGCTGCCCGAGCCTTGAGTCAGCGCACGATGCTCATGCGCCGACGCAGGGTGAGGGTCAGCATGAAGAAGACCTGCACCGAACCAAAGTCGAGGGCGTCGTTGTCGGTGAGCACCGAGCGGCCGCGTACCTTCTGGCCATTCAAGAAGGTGCCGTTCGAGCTGCCCAGGTCTTCCAGCTCGGCGTAGGTGCTCAGCCAGTCGATGCGCGCATGCCGCTTGCTGACCGACTCGTGGTCGATGATCACGTCGCAATCGGGGGCGCGACCGATGCTGAACGAGTCCATCTCTTCCATCGGCGGAATGGTCGCGACCCAGGCGTCTTCGAAGTCGAGCGCCGAGCGCTGCTTCGGAGGAGCGAGGCGGCGGGTGCTGGCGAGGCCGGGGCCGGCGCTGGCGTCCCACGGGCGCTGGACCAGCACGAAGGGTCCCAGTTGCTTCTTCAGGCCCTGGTCATCAAGGCTGGCGGCCAGGGTCTTGAGCTCACGCACTGACAACATGGCGGGGAGGTTAACCGAGGGCCGGGTCGGCCGCCGCGAGTTCAACCGCCTTCCGCGCGGCACCGGCGGCGTGTTGACGTTGTACACACATCTCGGTACCCTCGATGTGAGGACACGAGCGACCATGCAGACACGGGCTTCCAGGACCGAGCGAGGCGTCACCATCAACCTCCGCGCGAACGAACGGAAACGCGACCTCATCGACCGGGCCGCCGAGGCGGTCGGAAAGAATCGCTCGGAGTTCATGCTCGAAGCGGCGTGTCGTGAGGCCACCTCGGTCCTCCTGGACCAGCGCCTCTTCCTCGTCGACGAGGCGACCTTCGAACGGTTCACCACCGCGCTCGACAAGCGGCCATCCGACAACCCGCGCTTGAAGCGGTTGCTGCGCTCGAAGGCCCCCTGGGACCGATGAGCCAGGCTCGAGACGAATGGAGCCCACCAGCGCACCTGACGAACGGCCACGCGGTCGACCAGTTCGATTCAGGGGTGCCGGTGCTGGACGATTGGCTCAAGAAGCGCGCCCTGCAGAATGAACTGACGGGCGCCTCGCGCACGTACGTGGTCTGCGTCGGGGCCGCGGTCGTCGGGTACTACGCGCTCGCCACCGGTGCGGTGTCGCAATCGCAAGCCACGGGGCGAGTGCGGCGGAACATGCCCGAGCCGATTCCGGTGATGATTCTGGCTCGTCTGGCCGTCGCGCGGACCCATCAGGGCAAAGGCGTGGGCGGCGGGCTGCTCCGCGACGCCGTGCTTCGCACGCTGCAGGCAGCGGACATCGGCGGCATTCGCGCGCTCCTGGTGCATGCCATCTCGGAGGACGCCAGGCGATTCTACGAGCGCAACGGCTTCACGGCGTCGCCGCTCGACGCCATGACGCTCATGCTCAGCCTCGCCGATGCGAAGCACGCGCTCGGCATGAAGACGCCGTAAGGGTGCGCCCTACGAGAGCATCAGCTCGTTGATGCGCCGCACGAACGTCGCCGGGTCATCGAGCTGCCCGCCCTCGGCCAGCAGCGCCTGATCGAAGAGCACCGACGACCAATCATCGAAGCGGGTCTCGGCGCTCTGCAGCCGCTGCACCACGGGGTGCTTGGGGTTGATCTCGAGAATGGGCTTCACCTCGGGCGCCTTCTGCCCCGCGGCCTTGAGAATGCGCGCCAGGTTGCCCGACAGGTCGTGTTCGTCGGCCACCAGGCACGCCGGGCTCTGGGTCAGCCGATGGGTGATGCGTACCTGCTTGACCTTGTCGCCCAGCGAACGGGCGATCTTCTCGGTCAGGTCCTTCAAGCTGGTCGCTTCCTCGGCTTGCTGCTGCTTTTCGGCGGCGTCTTCGAGGGCCCCCAGGTCGAGGTCGCCCTTGGCCACGGACACCAGCGGCTTGCCTTCGAACTCGGTCAATTGCGCGACCACCCACTCGTCGACCCGGTCGGACAGCAGCAGCACCTCGAGCCCCTTCTTGCGGAACACCTCGAGGTGCGGGCTGTTCTTCGCGGCGTTGAAGGTCTCGGCCGTGACGAAGAAGATTTGTTTCTGCTCGGGCTTCATGCGCGAGACGTAGTCGGCCAGCGACACCGTCTCGTCGGGCTGGTCGGTGTGGGTCGAGGCGAAGCGCAGCAGCTTCGAGAGCTTCTCGCGGCTGGCGAGGTCGGTCATGCCCTCCTTCAAGACCTGGCCGAACTCGGTCCAGAACGTGCGGTACTTGTCCTGCTCGTTCTCGGCGAGCGTGGTGAGCAGGGTCAGCACGCGCGAAGTGCAGCTCTTGCGGAGCACCTCGATGTCCGCGCTCTGCTGCAGCAGTTCCCGCGAGACGTTGAGCGGCAGGTCGGCGCTGTCGACCACGCCACGCACGAAGCGCAGCCACGGCGGCAGCAACTGCTCGGCGTCGTCCATGATGAACACGCGC
>CAIWFK010000166.1 GCA_903911905.1 uncultured Myxococcales bacterium | reverse complement strand
TCATCGCGCAGCGCGAGATGTCGGCGGACGAGTTCAAGGCGTGGGACCACGAGTACCACGAGGCGCTCGTCGCGCTGCACGACCGCGAGGGCGCGCTGGCGGCCGTGGCCGAGAAGTACGAGGTGAACCTCTCCGTGCTGGGCGCGACGGCCATCGAGGACCGCCTGCAGGACGGAGTGCCCGAGGCCATCGCGGACCTGCGCCGCGCCTCCATCAAGACCTGGGTGCTGACGGGCGACAAGGTGGAGACGGCCATCAACATCGGCTACTCGTGCCGGCTGCTCGTCGAGGGCATGTCGCTCATAACGATCGACGCCGAGGACGTAGAGGAGATCGAGCAGACGCTGACGCTCAACGCCGCGCGCTTCGCGAACAAGGCCGAGCCCGACAGCTCGACGGCGCTCGTCGTGACGGGCCCTGCGCTGAGCTTCATCATGGGCGACAAGGAGCTCGAGGCCAAGTTCCTGACGATCGGCAAGGGCGTCAAGAGCGTGATCGCGTGCCGCGTCTCTCCTGCGCAGAAGGCCAACATCGTCTCGATGGTGCGCGCGTCCTCGTCGCCGCAGCCCGTCACGCTGGCCATCGGCGACGGCGCGAACGACGTGGGCATGATCCAGTGCGCCGAGGTCGGCATCGGCATCTCGGGCAAGGAGGGCCTGCAGGCTGCGAACGCGGCCGACTTCAGCATCGCGCAGTTCCGCTTCCTGCGCAACCTGCTGCTGCTGCACGGGCGCTGGGACTACCGGCGCATGAGCAAGGTCGTGCTCTACAGCTTCTACAAGAACGTCGTCATCACGCTCGTGATCTTCTACTTCAGCTCGCTCACGGGCTTCTCGGGCACGTCGCTGTTCGAGTCCATCGTCTACTCGAGCTACAACATCGAGCTCGCGCTGCCCATCATCGGCATCGGGCTCTTCGACCGCGACCTCAAGGCCTCGACCGTGCTCACGCACCCGTCCGTCTACGACGTGGGCCGCCTGGGCCAGGACATCAACGTGCGCATGATGGCGCGCTGGATCCTCATGGGCGTCGCGCATTCGTTCCTGTGCTTCTGGATCCCCTTCGGCGCCTTCACGTCCGACGCGGCGCAGCGCGGCGAGTCGACCTGGGACGGCTCCAAGGGCCAGGGCGACGGCCACGCCGTCTACGGCACGACCGTCTTCGTGAGCCTCTTCATGAGCATGCAGCTCGTCGTCTGCGAGCTCACGCTGACGTGGAACTACGTGACGCATTTGCTGCTCTGGATCTCGATCCTCCTCTGGTACGCCATCTTCGCGGGCTACCAGTGGTGGTACTGGTTCAGCCCCGAGTACTACGGCGTGCTCAGCAAGTTCCTCTCGCGGCCCGCGCAGTGGCTGACCGTGCTGCTCACGGTCGGCGTGATCTTCCTCTTCAACTTCACGATCGCCTACGCGCGCGTCGCGCTCGCGCCCTCCAAGCTCGACATCCAGCGAGAGCTCGACGCCGGGCTCGGCGACGTCGGCGTCGAGTGGGACATCGACGTAGCCGCCCAGGGGCTCGCGAAGAAGGCGGACTCGACTGACGCTGCGGCAAAGCCCGCGCCTCCTCCGGCCTTTGTCGCTGTCGGCGTGACCGCGGTCTTGTCCCCGTTGTCTGCCGCTGCGGCGGCGCCCGCGTCGCTGCCGCCGCCGCCGCCGGCGCCCGCTGCGAGATC
>CAIWFK010000165.1 GCA_903911905.1 uncultured Myxococcales bacterium | reverse complement strand
GCCACGAGCTGCGCACCCCGTTGACCAGCATCACCGGAGCGCTCGACCTGCTGCTCAACAAGATTCCGGGCGAGATCAACGAGAAGCAGCACCGCTTCCTCGACATGGCGCGCGAATCGACCGAGCGGCTCAACGCGCTGGTCGACGACCTGCTCGACCTGACCCGCTTCGAGCGCGGGGCGATGCGCATGACCTTCGAGGTCACCCACCTCGACGAAGTGATCGCGCGGGCGGTCGAGAAGTACGGGCCGGCCTTCGACGAGCGAAAGGTGCAGGTGCTGGTCGAGGTGGCGCGGCGCGCGCGCATTCTGGCCGACCCCAACCGGCTGACCCAGGTGATCAACAACCTGCTGACCAACGCGGTGAAGTTCACGCCGCAGGGCGGGCAGGTGAAGGTGACGGTCGGGCAGTTCGACGACGCGCCGGGCAGTTGCGTGGTGTCGGTGTGGAATTCGGGCGACCCCATCGGCGAGGCCGACCACGAGCGCATCTTCGAGCGCTTCGAGCAGGCGCGAACGCCGAAGAACCGCAACGTGCCGGGCACGGGCCTGGGCCTGTCGATCTGTCGCACCATCGTGCATGCCCACGGCGGGCGCATCTGGAGCGAGCCCGATGCGGGCGGCGCGCGGTTCGTGGTGGTGCTGCCCGAGCAGCCGCCCGAGCGGACGCCAGAAGCGCTGCAGGTGATGGCGCCGGCGACCCGCGGGCACGTGCTGGTGGTCGAAGACGACGCGCACGTGGCGTGGCTGCTCAAGAGCATGCTGTTGCAGGCCGGGTATCGGGCCACCATCGCGGCGAGTGGTGACGAGGCGTTGGCCCTGGCGCGCAAGCTCAAGCCCGACGTCATTTCGCTCGATCACGCGCTGCCCGACGTCGACGGGCTCAAGTTGCTCGAGATCTTCCGGCATGACCCCGAGACCAAGGCGGCGCGGGTGGTGGTGGTGTCGGGCCGGCCCATGCGCGACGAGGCGATGCGCTCGGGCGCTGCGGGGTTCCTGCACAAGCCCATTCACGCCGACGTGTATCTCGCGAGTCTCGAGGCGCTGATGCGGCAGACCCGGCGCGGCCGGGGCCGGGTGCTGGTGGTCGACGACGACCCGCAGATCACCGCCATCTGTGCCGAGGTGCTGCAGAACCAGGGGTTCGAGGTCGATCGCGCGGGAACGGTGGCCGAGGCGCGGCTGGGCGTGGTCCGGCAGCGACCCGACCTGATTCTGCTCGACGTGTCGTTGCCCGACGGCGATGGGTTCCGGCTGTTCGAGGAACTCAAGGCCGATCGCGCGTCGGCACCGATGTCGGTGATCTTCATCTCGGCGCGCAGTGACACGTCGGCCAAGGTGCGGGCGCTCAAGCTCGGTGGTGACGATTACCTGGTCAAACCGTTCGATGCGCTCGAGCTGGGGGCGCGGGTCGAGTCGGTGCTGCGGCGTCGCTCGGCCGAGTCGCTGGCCAGCCCCACGACGCAGTTGCCCGGGTCGGCGGCGATCGAACGGGAAGTGCAGCGTCGGCTGGCGGCGAAGGTGCGGTTCGCGTTCTGCTACCTCGACTTGGACAACCTGAAGGCGTTCAACGACTACTACGGCTTCGCCAAGGCCGACGGGGTGGTGAAGCAGACCGCCGATCTGCTGCGCGAGGTGACGGCCCAGGTCGGTGACGGCACGGAGTTCGTCGGTCACGTGGCGGGCGACGATTTCGTGTTCATCACCTCGGTCGAGCAGGTCGATGTGATTTGCCGGCGGATGATCGAGTCGTTCGATCGGATCATTCCGCTGTATTACGACCGGGCCGATCGCGAGCGCGGGTCCATCGAGGCGGAAGACCGGTTCGGCGAGAAGCGGAAGTTCCCGATCATGAGCGTGTCGATCGTGGCGGTGATCGCCGACGTCGGGCTGGGGCACCCCGAGCTGGCCAAGCAGGCGGCCGAGCTCAAGAAGCGCGCGAAGGCCATGCCGGGCAGCGTGTTCTTGCGCAGTGATCAGCTCGACTCGTCGCGGTCGATCGCGTGAGGCGAGGGTGCGTCTTGCTGGTTGGCGTGCTGTCCATCACCGCGTGCTCGACGGCTCAGCTGGGTGATGGTGGTGCCGACGCGGGCCACGGTTCCTGCCTCAGCGCGGACGCCGCGGTGTGTGACGCGATGGGGTGTGTTGGCCTCACGGGCTGGCGGTCGACGGGCGCGCCCAGCGCCATCGACGGTGGCGGCGAATATGCCGGCTGTGCGGCGCCGAGTGTTTCGGGCTGCGGGCAGACTTTCACCTGCGCCACGTCGCCGGTCGATGGCGCGTGTTGGCTGTTCAGGAATGCGTGCGTGCCGGAGGGGTGGCCGACGATTTCGTGTGTTGGCGACCCGTCTTCGTTCTGCCCGTCGATCCACTGAGCTGCGGCTTTGTCGTGCCAGGGAGAACCGGCAGCATCAGGCCTCCCAGAACCCCGCCTCTCGAGGCGATCCTCCAGCACTCGCTGCCGTTTCCGTTCAGCGCCGCCTTCCGAGATGCACCTCGACCGCCTTCGCCACCGCCACCAGGTTCGGCCGAATCGCGGTCACCAGGAACGCCTCGATGGCCGGCCCCACGGTGCTGGCCAGCAGCCTCGGTACGCCCTTGACCTTCGCCGCGTCGACCGTGAGGTGCCCCGCGATTCGCAGCGTCGTTCGGCCGCCGACCTCGGTGAACGTGTTGGTCCCCCGGGCATCGACCGCGTCCTTGAACGCCGGCACGATGGTCTGCCAGTCGCAGGTGAAGGCCTGGGCATTCCAGGTCGCCACGTCGTCCCACTCGAGCAGCTCGGCCGACACCACCCGCCGCACCACCGCCGGAATCTCGCCGCCGCCCTTCCACGGATTGAGGAACTTCGTCAGGGGAGGCTCATCGACCCGCGAGGTCACGACGATCTCGCGAAGAAACGTCGCCGAACCGAACCACCGCAGCCTGCTAGGCTCGACGGACGCGTGCGCCTGTCACAGCAGCTCATTCTCTTCGTGCTCGTGGCCGCGGTCGCCCCGCTGAGCCTCGCGGGGTTCTGGCTGCTGCACCAGGCCGAGGTCGAGCTCTCGAGTCGACTCGAAGGTGAGCAGCGTGCACTCGCCGCGGCCTCGGCCGAGGCCACGGGCACCCAACTCACGCTCACGCTCGAAGGGCTGGCGCGCAGCGCGCTGCTGGTCGATTGGACGACGGCCTCGACGCCTGAACTCGAAGGCGCCTTGCGGTTGCTGGCGGGTCAGGCCCCCGCGGTGATCGCCGCCACGGCGCGGGTGGGGTCGGGCCGGGACGCACCACTCCTCGCCAACCTCGGGGGGCGGGCCACGGTCGCCATCGATCGACAGGGCCTGCTGACTGCGCTGCCGCTCATTCGTTCCGGGCGCGTAGTCACGCTGGGTGTCACCAGCCTGAAGCGTTCGACCATCATGCCGGACGTACCCACCATCATCGAGGGCGGCGTGAAGGACTTTGAGATGCAGCAGTTCTTCTCGATGTGGGCGCCGGCCGGAACCAGCAAGGACATCATCGCCCGCCTGAATG
>CAIWFK010000164.1 GCA_903911905.1 uncultured Myxococcales bacterium | reverse complement strand
GAAGCCGAGCGTGCCGAAGCCCGGGTACGCGCAGACGTTGGTGGCGCAGTCGGCGTTGGCGCGGGTCGGGTAGTCGCAGCCCTGGTCGACGGCGCACCTGGCCTGGCACGAGCCGCCGCAGTCGACGTCGGCTTCGTCTCCGTCGCGCCTGCCATCGAAGCACGGGCCCGACACGCAGCGCCCGGTGACGAGGTTGCAACTGGTGGTGGCGCAGTCGGCGCCCGAGTGGCAGGCCGAGCCGAGCGCGCAGAGGGTCGAGCACGACGCGCCGCAGTCGATGGCGGGTTCGCTGCCGCTGAGCTTGCCGTCACGGCACAGGTCGGTGGTGCAGGTGCGGGGAGTGACGCCGTCGTTGCTGCAGAAGCTGGCGCTGCAGTCGCCGTCGCGGCCGCAGGTGTGGCCGGTGGCGCAGGCGGCGCAGACGGTGCCGCCGCAGTCCACGTCGGACTCGTCCTGGTTCTTCACGCCGTCTTCGCACTTGGACCGCGCGCAGACCTTGTTGCCCGAGCAGGCGCCCGACAGGCAGTCACCGTCGACCGCGCAGGTCTTGTCGCCGGGGCACTTGCCGCACGAGCCGCCGCAGTCGACGTCGGTCTCGGAGCCGTTCTTCTGGCCGTCGTCGCAGGGCACCACGCACCAGGTGCCGGCGTCGGGCGTGCCGCGGGCCGCGCCGGGTTTGGTGAAGGTCCAGTGCTTGATGTCCAACCAGTCGGACTGGGTGATCTGCCTGGGCGGGCAGAACCACAGATCGCAGCCGGCGACGTAATCGGGGTTGTCAACCAGGTGCTCGGGGCCGGTGAGGTAGTTCTTGCGGAGCACGTCGTAGGGGCCGGTCTCGAGGGTGATGATGTCGAGCAGCTTGATCTCGATGCCGACCTGCAGGGCCGAATAGCCCTTGATGCCGACGTCGATGTTCGCGTCACCGGCGTGGCTCTTGAGGGCGGTGTCGGTGGCGACGGGCGGGCAGGCCTCGGAGTATTCGGCGTGGGGAATGAGATCATTGCGAATCTGCGCGTAGGGGCCCGCGGCGCCGGCCACGAGCAGGTCGGAGCGCACGATGACGCCGCAGTCGAGCTGGGCGCTGCCTCCGCTGGCGAGCAGGTCGCCGGTGACCGTCGGGGGCACGATGGGGAACTCGGCGATGGTGTCCCAGCCGTGGTGCTTCTTCCAGACCATGCCGGCCTTGGGGCTGACGTTGGCGCGCAGGCCGCCCTTGAGGCCCATCTGCCCGGTGAAGGTGGTCTGACAGTCGAGGTACGCGCCGGTGACGAGCACCACGGGAATGGGGCCGACCGAGCCCGAGACCATGCGCGGGGCGCCGATGGGCTTGAGGTTCGCCTTGTGAAGCGGAGAGGCGGGCAGGCTGCCGAGCAGCAGGTTGAGCTGCGGCAGGGTGATGGGGCCGCGGGGGTTGACCTGGTAGGCGAGCTCGTAGTCGGCGCCGAAGTTCAGGTTGCCTTCGACGCTGAACTGGAAGTCGGTGAGGCCGCTGAAGAGGCCGGCGCTGTAGTCGATGATGACGGTGGGCGTGAAGTCGAGCACCGGGGTGACTTTGGCCACGCCGACCAGGTCGAGGCCGGTGGTGGTCGAGCCGGGCACGTTGAGGTGCTCGTCGAGGTCGATGAAGTCGAGCGGCACCTGGGGAACCGAGAAGGTGGGGCCGGTGGCGTTGAGGGCCTGGTGGGCGACGCCGTTCTCGTGGAAGAGCGGCACCAGGTGCGCAGGGTCGACGAGCGGCTGCTGGGTGCTGTCGGTGCCGCCGTCGCCGTCGTAGCCGAGGCCCAGGGGGAAGGCGGCTCCGGTGGTGAGGTTGATCTGCACGTTGTAGTCGGTCAGGTCGGTGCCGGGCGGCAGTTGGACCTCGGGCGCGGTGTCGAGCGCGAGGCCCTTGTGCAGGTCGCCGGTCACCACGTCGGTGATGAGGGCGGGGCCGGTGTCGACGATCACCTGATCGCCCTCGAGGTGCGAGCCGGTCACCTTGCGCATGAAGCCGAAGGGGTTGGTGCGGCGCGCCTCGAGATCCTCTGCGGGGCTGCCGACGATCACCGAGCCCGCGGGCCACTTCATCGCCACGTCTGCCGCCATGCTCGCGGGGAACGAGAGGCCGGTCTTCGTCACCTTCGCCGCGTTGGTCAGCGCCTTGGGCACCGCGACCACGCCATCACGCAGCTTGAGCGTGTCGACTTCGGGGCGGCCACCGGGCCATTCGGAGCGGGGCTTGGGACAGCTGAAGAGGGCGAGGCAGAGTGCCGCCGGCAGAAGCAACCGAAACGAGGGCATTCCCGCAAGGTGCCATGGAAGAACGCTTGAGGTGAATTATTTCAGTGCCGGTGAAAGGCCGACCCTGGCTCTCCCCTTCCGAACTTCACAAGCCGATTGCGGTTCGGCGAGAATGGGTGGCCGGTCACGATCTGACGAGATGACCCCATGGCCGACGACGTGAAGCACGAAGAAAGCCCCACCCTGATGCGCCTGCGCTGGGTGCGCGACGAATTCGAGCCCTGGCTGCGACGCTACTTCGCGGCCTCCCCCGCCCGCCAATCGCTGCTCCTCGCGGTCGCGCAATTCTGGAGCGACGAAGCCGACGACGCGGTGCACGAGACGATGCTGGTCTCGAACAAACCGATTCCCGACTGGCCGGGCCGCGACCCATACCGCGACGAAGAAGGCGACCCGCCCCGCCTGCCCGACGACGACGAATTCATCTCGGTCTGGCGCCTGCGCGAATCGCTGGGCCACCTCGACTGGGACGACAACAGCGGCGCCATTCGCCCCTTCCAGGCCCTCTGCGGCGAGCTGGGCAGCCAGGAAATGCCGCCCGCCGATCAGGACTACCCCATCATTCTCGCCCAGCGTGACGGCGACGGCGTCAAGGTCACCCTCGTGGGCGAGGTGGTGCGCCCCTGGCTCGACCTTCCACAGACCCCGCTCGCGCAGTGGCAGCAGGAACGCGACGACGACGACCGCGACGTCGAAGCCGCGCCCTCGCTCGCGGCGCCCGAGGCCCAGCGGCTGACCCCGGCCGATCTGACCTGCCTCGAAGGCATCGCCGCCAACCCGCTCGACCCCGGGCCACGTCGCGTCTGGGCCGACACCTGCCTCGAACGACACGACGAGCGCAGCGCGATGATGACCACCCGCGACCCGCCGATGGACGTGCTGCTGGACCGCGGCGAATATTTCCTGGGCGAGCTCAACCGCGTGGTGCCGCTGTCGACCGCGCGCTTCGAATATGGCTCGCTGGCCGAGGCCACCGCGACCTTCGACGAATCGACCCAGGCGCTGGCCTCGTCGCCCTGGTGGCTGTCGGTGCACACCCTGCGCCTGGCCCAGGTCGGCCCGCAACCGTTGACCGAAGCGATGCGCGGCGTGCGGCACCTGAGCGGCCTGCGCTCGGACGGGCTGGCGCAACTCGAGCGGTGGTCCGCGACGCCACACCTGAAATCGCTGCAGGTGGTCATCGACGACGACGCGGCGCTGGCCCGGCTCGAACGGTTGCCGCTGACCGCGCTCGAGTCGCTCACCCTCGTCGGGTGGTCGATGGCCCGGGCCTTCCGCGCGCCTTCACCCTGGAAGCGGCTCGAGCGCGTCACCGTGCTCGACCCGTATTCCTCGCCCTTCGG
>CAIWFK010000163.1 GCA_903911905.1 uncultured Myxococcales bacterium | reverse complement strand
GGTCAACGACACGTCGCCGTTGAAGAGCGCCACCGCCGAGGCCGAGACCCGCACCCGCGCGTCTTCTCCGGCGCCTCGGGTCTGCAGCCGGGTGAAGATTTCCTGCGCCAGCGCGTGCTCGGCCTCGGTGCGGGCGCGAAAGTGCTCGAGCTCGGCGTTCTGCTCGAGCAGCCGGTTGCGCATGTCACGAATGCGCAGGAACACCGAGAGCTTCGACTCGAAGACCCGGACGTTGAACGGCTTGGGCAAGAAGTCATCGGCGCCTGCGGCCAGCCCGGTCACCAGGGTCGACACCTCGTCGAGCGCGCTGAGCAGCAGAATGGGCACGAAGCGATCGCCGATCCGCTCCCTCATGGCGATGGTGGCCTCGACCCCACTCATCACGGGCATGTCGACGTCGAGCAGCACGAAGTCGGGCAGCGTGCGCTCGAAGAGCTCGACGGCCTGGCGACCGTCGGCCGCCTCGACGACCTCGAAGCGCTTGCGCAGCGAGCCCACCACCAGGCGACGCGCGACGGCGTCGTCGTCGGCGACCAGCACCTTGAGCGGCGCGGTCGCGGGGCCGAGGGCGCGGGGTGGCGCCGGGGCGTTCATGCTGAAATCCTCCCGATGACCCTGTTGCCTCGACCTTCCCACCGCAGGTCGTCGAAGCTCATCAACCGCGCCAAGGCGATGCCGCGCCCATGGCGCGCGAAGTTCTCGTCCATCGAGCCGCGCAGAATCTCGGCGAAGTCGAAGCCCGCGCCGTCGTCTTCGATGGTGATGTACAGCTCGTTGCCCGACTTGCGCTCGAAGCTGACGCGCACCCCGCGCCCTGCGTACCGGGGGTCGTCGAGGCGGGCGAGCAGTTCGTCGTGCCAGCGGCCTTCCATCAGCAGCGCCCGCTTCTCGGGGCCGGTGATCTCGAGGTTGCCGTGTTCGATGGCGTTGATGAGCAGCTCGAGCAGGCCGCCGACCCGGCGCTCAGGGCAGGGGCAGCAGGCGGCGAGCACGGTCGCGAGGGCCTCGGCTTCGTCGAGGGTGCGCACGCGCCACTCGCTCTTCATCACCGTGGGCCCCACCTTGAGGGCCCATTGATCGTTCGAGGCCCGGCTGCGCCGCTGGTCGGCGATGCTCTTCGCCGCGTCAATCACCAGCGTTCGGTCGGCCACGTTCGCTGAGCGGGGCAGACAGCAGGTGACGTTCGAGCGCACCGCCGCCGCCAACACCGGCAGCTCGACGGCGTCGACCACCAGCACCGTGGCCACGCCCGAGAGCGAGGGCCGGCAGGTGTCGTCGAACCACGTCTCGAGCCCCTGGCCCTCGGGCGGGTCGAGCACCAACACCCGCGGCAACGGCGTGAGCCCCAGCGCCAGCGTGAGGGTTGGCACGTGCGCGAAGTCCGAATGGGGGGCCGGGCGGCCCACCCACACCACTTCGGTCATGCCGGTGCTTGGGCGTGCGCTCATGGTGGCCCTTCTCAGACCACGTTGAACAGTCGATGGAAGTTGGCCAGCTTGAGCACTTCGTGCGGTTGGCCCGCGCCGCTGACGATCTGCACGCGCGAGAGGTCCTGGCCCACCTTGTCGCGCAGCAGCAGCAGCATGCCCAGCGCCGAGCTGTCCATGTACTCGGCGCCCGAGAGGTCGACCACGTAGCGCGGGGCCGAGGTGCCGCCCACCGCTTCGGTGAACTGCTTGTAGCAGGCGAAGTTGAACTGCCCCGTCACCTTGAGGGTGAGCGAACCATCGGTCGACTTGGTGGCGAGAATCATGGTGGTTCCTGTGCGACGGGTTCAGAAGAGCTCTGCGGTGCCGGTGGTCATCGAGGTCTGCTGCACCGCCGACTTCTTGTTCAGCTCGGGTTCGAGCTCGGTCATCGTCTGCTGCAGCGCGGCCCAGACCTCGGGCTGCGAGCTGCCGCGGGCGGCCAGCCAGGTCACGAAGAGCGACTGCGCGCTGCCCATTCGCTGCTCGATGCTGGTCAACAGCTGGGTGACGATGTCTTCGAACTGCAGGGCGCGAATCGCCACGTCGACGTTCGCGTGAAAGCGTTGAAGGTTCGACGATATGCGCTCGTTGGTGGCGTCGATGCGGCCG
>CAIWFK010000162.1 GCA_903911905.1 uncultured Myxococcales bacterium | reverse complement strand
GCCCTCGACGTCCTTGCCTGCCTGGACGACGGCAACGGAGACCGAGTCGAGTTTGGGCTTGACCTCTGCTACATCAACGCCGATTACAACTTTTGCGCCCGATGCCATCACGCCACCCCGCGCCGCTGGGCGCCAGTGAATGGAGCGATCATCTCGCGGAACGCGGCATGACAGTCGGCGGCCGGGACCTCATGCGCGGGCTCGCCCATGGGCTTGATACCCACCCACGCCGCCGCGATCTCGTGGACCGGGGGACGCTCATCCCAGTATCGGTAGAGCGCCGTGACGTCCCCCCATTCCATCTCCCAGACCCTTTCCGGCGCTAGGCCGAGTGCGGTACAGACGCGCCCGAGGAGTCGGCCGAAGTCGATCCGGTCGCTCCCGGGCTCTGTGCGTTTGGGCTTGCGTCCTCCGTTGCGACGCCGTCCCGGCGCAGCACCTTGGGCAGCGCCGCGAGCAACGGCGGCACGTCCTCGGGATAGGATTGCTCCATGAGTTCCCGGGCCGTTACTTTGCCTCCCGCTCGGCAAACTGCCGCGGCCATGACTTCGTACATCGCCCGTGTCCGCGCCACCGGGTCGGCTTCGGTGAACTTCACGACCGCATCCCAGTGCCCCGACGCCTGCAATTCGCAGACGTCCCACACCGTCAGGCGCGCGACCTCGAGATCCTTGCCACCGATGCTGACTTTCACGGCTCCCCCGGTCAGATGTCGCTGCGGTAGGCGAACACTCCCGACGAATCGCACATCACCGAGAGTTCGATGTCCTGTGACATGAAGTCGGTGTTCTTCAGATCCATCTTCAGGCTTGGCAGGAGCACGGCAGGGAACTCCCAGAGCATCTTCCGCACGCTCCCGTCCTGCTGCGTCGTCTGCTGCTGCATGTACGCCTTGAAGTAGGTGGAGAGGCCGATCGCCTGGTTCGAGAAGGTCGTCCGCGTCCCGGCCGTCTGCGACCACAGGTACGTGACTTGGACCGCCGCCGTCGCGTCGCCGCTCCCGAGCGTGTAGGCCCCGGCCGTGTTCTTGTACTGGCCGGTCGCCGCGAGCGTGCCCGAGTTGTAGGTCAACGGCTGGCCGCCGACCGCGTAGTTCACCCCGAGGTCCGCGACGAATGCCCACCCGGTCGGACTCCCATCATCCGCCGTGGTGACAGTGAAGGCACTCGAGGACGCCGTCTTCGACTGGGTCGAGACGAAGCGCGACCCGGAGACGTTCGTGCCGCCGAGCCACACGTCGAGAAGCGCGGAGGAGTACTGCGAGAACTTACAGGTCAGCGACATCTTGCGTCCGACGTCGGCCACCAGGACGGGCATCTTGTTCGACCCGATGAGTTCCCGAACCTCGCCCTTGGTATCCAGGGACATCGACTGGATCACGCCGACGCCGTAGGCGTTGCTGTTTGCATCCACGAGTGCCAGGGACCCGCTGCCTGCATACTTTCCAAAGACGGCCATCTGCTCTCTCCTTGCGGGTCATCCCGCTGCAAGAACTTGGATCGTCACCATCGCGACCGCCCGGTCGCCAAAGCTGCCCTCGTCCGTCACCACCGATTCGACATTCGCCGCGTGCGCGAGCCCGCCGAGCGTCGTCTGCGTTTCCACGCCCATCCCGTTCGGGTCATCGGGGCCGCGCTGAAGCGCGACGTCGATTGCATCGATGATCCCGTTGAGTTCCGTGGACGGCCCGACCTGGGAGCCATCGTGCGTGTAGACGTAGGCCAGGAACTCCATCCGCCACATCTGGAAGTGCCCCACCGGGTTCATGCTGTGCGACGACCCGACGCCGAGAAACAGGCACGGGCAATCGCTCGGGGACACCTGATCCCACGCCTTCGGCTTGCGCCCTGTCGTGCGAATGCCATCGATCGCGAAGAGGCGATCCGCGAGCGCTTGCGTGATGGTCTCGCGATTCACAGTCGAACCCTCTCAACTGCGGCAGTGAGACGGTCGCGCAACGTGTCACGCATCTCGCCAAGCGCGGGCTTCAGGAACGGATGGGCGACGATGCGCCGTCCACCCTTCTGCGCGACGAATGCGCGCCAGTCCTTCGCCTTGCGTGGGTTTCGCTTCCACGTCTCGCCTGAACGCCGTGGGTTCGGGGTCCAGCCCGACTCGAGAAATCTCCCGTAAAAAACTTCGGTTCCGACTTCGACGCTGATCGACTTGTCGGTCTCGATCCCAAGCGCGCTGATGGATCCACGCAGCTCGCCGCCGACG
>CAIWFK010000161.1 GCA_903911905.1 uncultured Myxococcales bacterium | reverse complement strand
TCGGCGGCGTGGGCGTCGCGGGCAGCAGGTAGAGGTGGCTCGACACGGTCCGGGGGTGGCCGCCGACCCAGACCTCGGCGCGCACCCGCGACTCGCCGCTCGCGGGCGGGTCGAGGTGCCGGGTGAACGTCAGCGAGTCCATCGCCACGCTGGTGCGCTCGAGCTCGGCGCCGTCGCGCATCAACACCAGCTCGCTGCCCGAGCCGCTGGTGACCGTGATGGTCAGGTCGACCGCTCCGGCCACCGAGTCGCCCACCCGCTTGCCGTCGGCCGCGACCACGTCGACCATTGGGTCGTCGGGGCCCTGCAGCTTGACCACGGTGTGCCCCTGGCGAATGCCGTCGACCACGCTGGCCACCGAGAGGTCCTTCGCGAAGACCATGGTGGTGGGGTTGCCGATGGGGCTGTCGAACGCGCCTATGCCGGTACCGCCAGAATGATCGTCGCTGCCGCCGACCGCCGTGGCGTGAAGGCCCTGCGAGACGATGCGGTCCCAGAAGGCGATGGCCGAGGTGGTGAACAGCACGCCGGTCTTGTCCCAACCGCCGGTGCCGATCTCCACCCCGCCCAGCGTGGCGCGCGGAATCGGGTGCTTCCACGCACAGCCGATGCAGTTGTTGCCCAGGTCGAGCATCGGGTGGTTGATGGACAGCACGGCGTTCTGATCGGCGAAGGCCTGCACCGCGCCTTCGAAGGTCACCTGGCCCACGCCGAAGCGATGGTCGACGTACTTCGTGGCGCCGATGCCGTTGGCGTGACCGGCGTAGGTGGTGAACTCCACGCCGGGCAGCAACAGGAGCTGCGGGTGCCGCGACTGCGCATCACCCAGGTAGTCCAACTGGGCGACGGTGTTGTGATCGGACAGCTCGACGAAGTCGAGGTTGCGCGCGCGCGCGAAGGCGGCGACCGCGTCGATGGTCGGCTGCGCGTCACCGCTCTGCAGCGAGTGCACGTGGAGGTCTCCGGCGTACCAGCGCTCGGTGGCTTCCAGTGCCGGCCCCGGCACGAAGGGCCTGCGCTCGGTCTGGGGCGCCAGGGTGGGCGCGGTGCGCAGCTCGATTTCCAGGTGGTAGTGCGCGGGCCAGGTGACGATCTTCGCCTTGCCGATGATCACGTTCCAGGTGCCGGGCGTCATCGCGCCGGTCAGGTAGCTGCGTGAGGCCGCCTGGGCGCCGACCACGAAAGGCTCGGCGTTGCCGCCACCCCAGCCGCGGTAGCCCGTGGGGTCGAACAGCCCGTAGTCGAGGATGTTCTCGCTCTGCAGAATCGGGTGCGTGACCTGGAGTTCCTGCGTGCCGGCCGGCACCTCGAAGGGCACCAGCACGAAGTCCGACCCACCGTCGGGCACGTCACCGTCGATGATCAGCGGCGCAGCGAGGGCCGGGCTCGACGCGGCGACCACCACGAGCACCGCTGAGAGTGGAAAACGGCGCATGGTTCGCTCCCGACGGTGGACCCGTCACTCGGTGCTAGCAGACCCACCCATCGCCCACCAACCCTTCGCTGGACCGGGCGTCGCGCCCGTGTTTCATGTGGTACAGATGACGACGACAGGTGGCGCCAGGCCCGAGCGCCGCCGGAGTTTCACCATGCTGCTTCGACTTGCCTTCGCCTCGTTCCTGATCGTCACCCTGTTCGCTGCGTGCGGCGCCGTTTCCCACGTGGGCGGCAGTGCCTGCTCGAGCGCCACCTGCAACGGCTGCTGCGACGCGCAGAACGTCTGTCATCAAGCCAGCAACGCCAGTTGTGGTGCGAAGGGCAACGCCTGCATCGCCTGCGGCACCGGGCTGACCTGCACCGCCGTGGGCGTGTGCGGCCTCGCGAGCGGCGGCGGCGGCACCGGAGCGGGAGGCGGCGCGGGGAACGGCACTGGCGGCGGCACCGGCAGCGACGGCTGCACCGATGCGGCGAAGCTCATCTACACCATCGACACCAACGAGACGCTGTCCAGCTTCAACCCCGCGAACGTGGGCACCAGCGCCGCGCCCTTCACCACGCTCGGCCGGCTCAACTGCAACGCGTCGTCCGGGGCCAGCCCGTTCTCGATGGCCGTCGACCGCAACGCCATCGCCTGGGTGATCTACGATTCGGGCGAGCTGTTCGCGGTCAACGTGGCCGACCCGACCCTGCCCTGCACGGCGACCACCTTCGCGCCGCAAGGTGACGTGGCGCGCTTCGGCATGGGCTTCGTGTCGAACACCGCCGGCTCGACCGACGAGACGCTCTTCATTTCGGGCAGCTCACTGACCAGCTC
>CAIWFK010000160.1 GCA_903911905.1 uncultured Myxococcales bacterium | reverse complement strand
TCATCGACCTCCGAGCACTCGCCCTCAGCGATCGCTTCGACGACGCGATGGACCTCACTCTCGCGCCCCTCGTTCGTCACGTCAGGCGGGCAGCTTGATCAGCATGGGAGGCACACCCGCACGACCACCATCCATCGCCCGCGGGGGCTATAGCTCACCGGTCTGACAGTGAACGGGGCGCGCGATTGGTTCTCGGCACACACGGGGAGCCCGAGCTTCGAGCGCTCAGCAGGGGCAGACCGGATCAAGGCGAGCGCAGGTGGGCCCGCCTCCATCGACTCCGTACAGGGTGTGTGGCACCGTTTTCGAGGGCCAGTACAACGTGCGTGTGTAGGCTCGCTCAGTCTGCTGCTACTTGAGTTCGGGAGGCTTGAGGTCAG
The DNA here is from genome assembly GCA_903911905.1 of uncultured Myxococcales bacterium. Lineage (GTDB taxonomy): Bacteria > Myxococcota > Myxococcia > Myxococcales > Myxococcaceae > Xiheilimnobacterium > Xiheilimnobacterium phototrophicum. The sequence continues at coordinate 3,550 of CAIWFK010000160.1, read as the reverse complement.
GATATTCGGAGACGACTCGATTGATGATCCGAACGAAGATCGCGTCCATGACTGGCGCGATCATCCCGGCGAAGTTGCGCAGTTCCTTCGGGTCCTTTTCATACTCGCGCGCGAACTGGATAGCCTGTTCCAGCTCAGCGATACACACGCGCACAACACGCATCGCCTCAACCGCTGACTCTCGTTGCATTGCTTCGTCCCTCGGGCAGTGGAAGGTGACGTTGTACCGCGCCTGCGCCGAGCTGCTCCTCGTTAGCCAGCCCACACCGCCGGTCCGGCCTTGAGCACCGCAGTCTGCCCGGCCTGCGCCGTCGGCCAGAGTTCGACGCGATACCGCATCAGGTCGCCGATGGAGTCCGTTGCCGGGCTGCCGTAGCCGAAAAGGACGCGCACGCGGTACGCCCCCGCGTCAACTCGCAGCCGGCGTGCGTCGGGGAAGTAGTCGGAACACCCGGCAATGACGATGCGCCCAGTGGCACAGAGAAGATCTGCCTCGACAACGTGGGCCCACGACTCGGTAGCGAGCGGCGGTTCCGTTGGCGTGACCTCCACCTCCACCACCAACCGATCGTTTCTCGCGGTTTGCACGCCGACGATGCCAGGCGCGACCGCGATCCGGAGGCGGTTGGTCGCGTCTTTGGACCACGCGTCGGCGAGAAGGCCGAGCGACTGATCGTCATCCTGCAGGTAGAACTGGAAGTAGTCGGCGAGGAGTTCGATCTTCAAGCAACGCCTCCTTCGCCGCGACCGCGTGTAGACGCCAGGTCGTCATCACCCCACCCCGAGCAACACCCTGCCGATGACTTCCCCACCACCCCGCAAATGAAAAAGCCCCGGTTTCCCGAGGCTTCTTCACTTCAATCTGGAGCGGGAAAAGAGATTTGAACTCTCGACCCTCGCCTTGGCAAGGCGATGCTCTACCGCTGAGCTATTCCCGCGTGACGAACTGCAAAAGCGACGCTGTAACTACCTTCCACCTGACTGACCGTCAACCGCTTTTTTCCCGTCCATGCCGATGTCGGGAACCAGGGCGACTCCGGACCTGATGGCGGCCAGGGACCCCGCGCCGACGATCGCCCACAGCACCACCCCCAGCACCAGGGGCCGCACGCCGACCTTGGCCAACGCCGCCCTCGACACGCCGGCTCCCACCAGGAGCAGCGACGCCACCAGCACGTGCCGCGCTCCGGTCGCGACCAGCTTCCCCGCAGGCTCGAGCGCGGGCACCCACGTCACCAGCGCCGCCACCGCCACGAACCCCGCGATGAACCACGGCCGCTTCGACTTCCCCACCGCGCCCTCGGCCTTCCACACCCGCGCCAACACCAGGGTCAGCGGAATGATCCACAACGCTCGCGCCAGCTTGACCGTGGTCCCGATGGCCAGCGCCACTGGCCCCATCGCCAGCGACGCGCCCACCACCGAGCTGGTGTCGTGAATCGCCAACGCGCACCACAACCCGAACTGCTCGGCCGTCAGCCCCGCCGCCGCGCCCACCTGGGGAAAGACCACCAGCGCCACCGCGTTGAGCAGGAACACCACCGCCAACGCCAGGCTCGACTGCTCGCTCTTCGCGCCGATCGCCGGAGCCACCGCCGCGATCGCGCTCCCGCCGCAGATCGCCGTGCCCACGCCGATCAACAGAGTCGTGGTGCGCTCGGTCTTCAACACCCTCGCCAACCCCATCGCCGCCGCCAGCGTCACCGCCAGGGTCACCAGCGTCTGCCCCACGCCTACGACGCCCACCCGCCCCACCACGCCCAGGTTCATGCCCGCGCCCAGCCCCACCACCGAGCCCTGCAGCGACCAGGTCTGCCACTGCTTCACCTGCGCCGCGTACGGCGTGCCCAGCGTCAGCGCGAAGACCAGCCCCACCACCAGCGCGACCGGCGCCGAGGCCCACGGCGTCAACGCCGCCACCGTCAACAGGCCCAACAGCACCGCTTTCGCCCGCTCGCTCATCGCCCCTCGGGCTTTGGCACGAGTCCCCCACCAGCCGCATCAAGCTTTTGCGTTGCCCGAGCCTGAGTCGTGCATGAGATTGCGCACGGTTGAATCAACGCGCGCCCCGCCCGTCTGCGGTGGAACGCCCCGTCGTTGGAGATCGCCGAGATGAGAAAGCCCCTGTCCTTCGCCCTGCTGCTTTCCACCGCGTGCCACCACGCCCATCGGCAGCCGCAGCCGCAGACGTATGAGCCGCCTCCGCCGCAGTACCAGCAGTACCAGGCGCAGCCGCAGTACCAGCCGCCGGCTCCTGCGCCGCAGCCGCAATACCAGCCGCCTCCCGAGCAGTACGCGCAGCCCGTCTACCAGGACCCCGCGCCCCAGCCTGAGCTCGTCGCCGAGGTCTCGTGGGACGTTCCGGTCACCGTCGACGTGACCACCGCTCCCGCCGGTCAGGAAGTGCCCGCCGTCGAAACCTTCTACGACGCGCTCACCCCCTATGGCGGCTGGTACGACGACCCGACGTATGGCTGGGTGTTCGCTCCCGCGGTGAACGCCGGCTACCAGCCGTACAGCAACGGCTCGTGGCGCATGACCGAGTACGGGTTCACCTGGGTCTCCAACGATCCCTTCGGGTGGGCCACCGATCACTACGGCCGGTGGGTCTGGGCCAATCGGTGGATCTGGCTGCCCGACACCGTCTGGGGTCCGGCCTGGGTGCAGTGGCGCGTGACCGAAGATGGGTACGTGGGCTGGGCTCCCGCCGGCTACGTGTCGTCCGCGTATTGCCCGATGGAGTCGTGGCGCTTCGTGCCCGGCAACGTGGTCTTCGGGCCCAACGTGGCCGCGTATTACGCGCCCAACCCGTCGGGGCACTACGCCCGCGCCGTGCCCTTCGAGAGGTATTACCGCTCGGGTCAGCACAGTTGGGCCACCGGCCCCAACGACGACTGGTTCCGCCGCCACCACTACGAGCCGCGCCACGATCGATACGATCTGCGCGACGTCGGCCGGTACGACGAGCGCGAACGCCGCGAGGCCGAGGCCCGCATGGCCGAACAGCGCCGCCGCTACGCCGAACGCCAGGCCCGGGAAAACGCCGTCGCCCGCGCGCTCGAGGCCGAACGCCGCCACGACAACGAGGTGCGCTCGCGCCTCGCCGAGGAACGCCGCCGCGCCGAAGAGCAGCGCCAGCGCCGGCTCGCCGACCAGCAGCGCGCGCTCGAAGAGAGTGCCCGCCGCGCGCAGGACGCCGCCACCAGGCAGCGGCTCGACCAGGAACGCGCCCGCGTCGAGGCGGAACGTCGGCGGCTGGAGGAACAGCGGCAGCAACAGCAACTCGCCGCTCAGCGCCAGCGGCAGGAAGAGGAGGCCCGCCGCGCCGCCGAACAGCGCAAGCAGCAGGAAGAGCTCGCCCGCCGCCAGGCCATGGACCAGCGCCGCGCTCAGGAAGAGGCGCAGCGCATGGCCGAGCAGCAGCGGCGCGTGCAGGAGGAGCAGGCGCGCATGGCGGCCGAACAGCAGCGTCGGCAGCAGGCGGAACAGCAGCGAATGGCCGCCGAGCAGCTGCGTCGCCAGCAGGAGGAGCAGCAGCGCCTGGCGGCCG
>CAIWFK010000159.1 GCA_903911905.1 uncultured Myxococcales bacterium | reverse complement strand
GCTCTGCACCCCGACCACCGCGCGGGCGTGCAGCTCGTCGATGGAATTGGCTCCCGAATAGGTGCACGCGCTGCGCACGCCGGCCACGATGGAATCGATGAGGTCTTCGACGCCCGGCCGCTGGGGCTCGAGGTACATGCGCGAGGTGCTGATGCCTTCTTCGAACAGCTCCTTGCGGGCGCGCTCGAAGGCCGAGTCGTCGCGGGTGCGGTTCTTCACCGCGCGGGCCGAGGCCATGCCGAAGTTCTCCTTGTAGAGCCGCCCGTCGGCGTCGACGCGGGCGTCGGCGGCCGACTCGAAGGTGCCGGCGAACCACGACCCAATCATCACGCTGGTCCCGCCGGCGGCCAGGGCCAGCGCCACGTCGCGAGGGTGACGCACGCCACCGTCGGCGCACACGTGCTTCTTCAGGCGCCGCGCCTCGGTCGCGCAGTCGAGCACCGCCGAGAACTGCGGTCGCCCCACTCCGGTCATCATGCGCGTCGTGCACATCGCGCCCGGGCCCACGCCCACCTTCACCAGGTCGACACCGGCGGTGATGAGGTCGCGGGTGCCTTCGCGGGTGACCACGTTGCCGGCCATCAGGGTCACGGTCTTCGAGAGGCCCCGCACCAGCTCGACCGCCTCGAGCATCTTGCGTTGGTGGCCGTGCGCGGCGTCGACCACGATCAGGTCGACCTCGGCCTCGAGCAGGGCCCGGGCGCGGGCCTTCACGTCACCCGAAATGCCCACCGCGGCGGCGATGCGCAGGCGGCCCTTCGCGTCGAGTGCGGGCGTGTAGAGCGTCGAGCGCAGCGCGCCCTTCTTGGTCACCACGCCCACCAGCACCCCGGCCCTGACCACCGGAGCGCAATGCACGCGCTTGGCGGCCAGGCCCTCGAACATCACCTGCAGGGGCGTGCCTTCCTCGAAGGTCAGCACGTCGGTGGTCATCACCCGGTGCAGTTGGGTGAAGCGGTCGACCTCGGCGCCGTCGTGTTCGGAAAAGATGCCCACCGGCCGGTGCTGCTCGTCGACCACCACCACCACGCCGTGGGCGCGCTTGTGAATCAGGTTCAGGCCTTCCTGCACGGTCTGGGTGGGGTTCAAGGTGATGGGCGTCTCGTAGATCGGGTGGCGCGACTTCACGTACGCGACGTTCGAGGCCACGATGTCGAGCGGAATGTCCTGCGGCAGCACGGTGAGCGCCCCACGGCGCGCGCTGGTCTCGGCCATGCGGCGGCCGGCCACGGCGGTCATGTTCGAGACGATGAGGGGAATGGTCGAGCCGGTCGAATCGGGCGGCGTCAGGTCGACCTCGAGCCGCGAGCCCAGCTCGCTCTTCGTCGGCACCATGAACACGTCGGCGTAGGTCAGGTCGGTGGTCGGGGCTCGGTCGTCGAGGAAGCGCATGGCGCGTCGGTTATGCCTCTGTCAGAACGGGCGGGGAATGGATCTGTTCGACAAAGCGGCCGCCGACGAGGCCCAGACCCTGGCGCCGCTGGCCGAGCGCATGCGGCCCCGCACCCTCGACGAATACGTGGGGCAGGAGCACCTGACGGGCCCAGGCCGGCTGCTGCGCCGGGCCATCGAAGGCGACCAGGTGCCCTCGATGATCTTCTGGGGCCCGCCGGGCACTGGCAAGACCACCCTGGCCCGCATCATCGCGCAGGCCACCGGGGCGCACTTCGAGTCGGTCTCCGCAGTGCTCGCGGGCGTGAAGGACCTGCGCGAAGCGGTCGCAGCCGCGCAGGAGCGATGGAAGCTGAACCGCAAGCGCACCCTGCTCTTCGTCGACGAGATCCACCGCTTCAACAAGGGCCAGCAGGACGCGCTGTTGCCGCACGTCGAGAAGGGCACCATCACCCTGCTCGGCGCCACCACCGAGAACCCCAGCTTCGAGGTCAACGCCGCGCTGCTCTCGCGAATGCGGGTGATGACGCTTCGGGGGCTGGAAGAGGCCGAGCTGCGCGGGCTGCTCACGCGGGCCATCGCCGACCCACGCGGGCTGGGCGGCAAGGTGCAGGTCGACGACGATGCGCTGGCCTTCATCTGCAACGTGGCCTCGGGCGACGCGCGCCGGGCGCTGACTGCGCTCGAGGTGGCCGCGCAGCACGGCGGTGCGCACCTGACGCGGGTGAGTGCCGAAGAGGCGCTGCAGCAGCGCACGCTGCTCTACGACAAGGGCGGCGAAGAGCACTTCAACGTGGTCTCGGCGTTCATCAAGTCGATGCGGGCCAGCGACCCCGACGCCGCGGTGTACTGGCTGGCGCGCATGGTCGAGGCTGGAGAAGACCCGCGCTTCATCGTGCGGCGCATGGTGATCTTCGCCAGCGAAGACGTGGGCAACGCCGACCCACAGGGGCTGGTGCTGGCGGTGGCGGCGCTCAACGCTGTCGAGCTGATGGGCTTCCCCGAGGGGGTGCTGCCGTTGACGCAGGCGGTGACCTACCTGGCGATGGCGCCCAAATCGAACACCGCCATCACCACGTACTCCAAGGCGAAGGAGGCCGTGACCCAGCACGGGCCGCTGGCGGTGCCGTTGCACCTGCGCAACGCGCCGACGAAGTTGATGAAGTCGCTGGGCTACGGGTCGGGCTACCAGTACCCGCACGATTACGAGGGGCACGTGGTGGCGCAGAACGGGCTGCCCGAGGGCCTGCGCCATGCGCGGTTCTACGAGCCGTCACGCAATGGCGCCGAGGCGAAGCACGCACAGCGGATCGAGGAGCTGCGCAAGCTTCGGGCCCCGAAGGAGCCGGGCGAAGACGGCTGAGCGTTGGGGTCGTCCAAAAAGTACCCGACCCCATCTGGACCAGGTGGTCCACGCTCGCCCCCCGGCGACGATCACTCAGGTCGACGCGCTGGAATCGTCGAACCCCACGTCGTCATCATCATCCTCATCGCCCTCGCCCTTCTTGAGCGAGCGACCGCCGACCTCGTACTGCTTGAGCAGCCGGCGGAAGTTCGAGCGGTCGACTCCGGCCGCGCGGGCTGCGCTCGACACGTTGCCGCTCGACTTCTCGAGCAGCGCCGACAGGTACCGGCGCTCGAAGGCGCGCATGGCCAGCTTCTTGGCCTGGGCGTACGGCAGGTGGGCCAGGCTGAAGACCTCGATGTCGCCGCCGCCGCGCTGGTTGTTGCGAATCTCGTTGGGCAGGTCTTCGACCTCGAGCAGCTCGCTGCCGGTGAGCACCACCGCGCGTTCCATCGCGTTCTCGAGTTCGCGGACGTTACCGACCCATCGGGCGGTGGTCAGCGCCTCCATCGCGCCCGGGCTGATGCCGGTGACCTTCTTGCCGATCTTCGCCGCGTAGATCTTGAGGAAGTGGTGCACCAGCAGCGGAATGTCTTCGGGGCGATCGCGCAGCGGAGGCAACTGCACGGTGATGACGTTGAGCCGGTAGAAGAGGTCTTCGCGGAACTTGCCCTGTTCCTTGGCCTTCGCCAGGTCCACGTTGGTGGCGGCGATGACGCGCACGTCGACCTTCAT
>CAIWFK010000158.1 GCA_903911905.1 uncultured Myxococcales bacterium | reverse complement strand
GTCGTGTCGTGGAGCGTGAGGCCGTAGTCGATGGCCCCGTCGGGGTTGGAGTCGTCGTACATCTTGAGGCCGCTGTAGAAGCGCTGGCTCCAGCCGACCTCCAGGCCCACATGGAAGCGCAACGTCATGCCGAAGACGGCCCGCGCACCCACCATGCCGCCAGCGCGCATCGTGTTGTGCACGAGGGTGCCGGCGAAGCTTCCAGCGTCGGTGACGAGCACCACACCGTTGTGGGCCACGGTGACGGGCGTCTCAAAGAGGCCTGTGGCGGTGAGTTCGAAGGAGTTGGTGAGGCCGTACCGTGCGCCCAGCAGCACGCCGGGCCCGAGGCTCAGGGTCGACTGTGGCTGAGCCGTCTGCAGGGCGGAGACAGCACCCGCGGTCCACTCGCCAGAGACGTCGACAGACAGCGCACGGCGGTCCGCGAGCGCGGTCGATGCCGCCAGCAGCAACACCACGACTGAGAGCGTCGGCGTCTTCATCGGTTGGCTCAGACGCCGCCGTCGGCGCGGATGCAGCAGATGTTCGCGGTGGGGTTGGCGAAGACGTTCAGCGAGGGGTTCGGGTCGGGGTTCCAGGAGCACTCCCAAGCGGGCTGGGTGAAGATCGTCGTCACGTCCGGGCCATTCACAAGGAGCCGCAGTGCCGTGCTGACGTTGCCTGCTTTGCAGCCACCCGTGAGGAGCAGGTCGCCCCTGTCGCACGTCGCGACCGAGTAGGTGCCCCCGTCGAGCGTCGTTGAAGAGTGGCAGTAAGCGTTTTGCATCGACGCGTAGAGCCCGCCCCCTTGTGCGCCCTGAGGTCCGGCGACGCCGGCAATGCCCTGGGCGCCCGCAGGCCCCTGAGGGCCAGTTGCGCCAGTGTCCCCCTTGGGGCCGGTGGCACCATCCGCGCCAGCGGGGCCCTTCAGCGAGTCACAGGCAGAGAGAACAACGAGAGCGAGAACGAGTGAGATGCGCATAGGTGGTGGTCCTTGAATGAAGCGGAAAGTCAGTAGCCGGCCGCGTAGCTGAGGCTGCCGAGAACTGACGGAGCAGAGACGGAAGTCTGAGCGACGTCGGGGTTGGTGCTGAGCGAAAGGTTGCCGCTGAAATTGATGGCCACGCTGCTCAACTGCCGCGTGAAGTAAAACGCGGTCCAACCTTGGTTGTAGTACTCGACGTACTTGGTCAAACATAGGATGCCCAGACACACTCCAGCGGCGAGTTGCGAGTTCGGGTTGGTGAGCTTGTAGGCCCACCCTGCCGTGAACGTCTGAAACGTTGGGTTGCTGCTGGACACCGGGAAGCTCGTCACACTCAAACCAGACGGGCGCGCGGGCGTGATGATGCGCGCGTACAAGGCCGAAGTGGTGGGCGTCACCGACGTGGCGGGACCAAGCGACCATCCAGAGACTCCGGAATAGGAAACGGCAGGCGCGGGGTTCGTCTCGCCCCCACCCGAGAGTGCGGGGACGAAGGCCGCGACATCGGCTGTCACTGCCAGCGAGTTGGTCAGCGGGTAGCCACCGTAGAGCCCCTGCCCGTTAAGGTGCTCGGCTCGAGACTCGCATCGCAGGTAGTTCGCCGTGTCGCCGAGGTAGTGCACCGGCTTCGTGGAGTTGTCGCATGGGAACGGGGCGACCCCGTAGCAGGTCTTTCCGTTGAACGTGGGCGGCAACGGCGGCTTTCCACAGCCAGCCTGCGGGTCGACCGCAGGCGGCTCCGAGTACCAGTCGTAATAGGGAAGCCATGACTGGCCGTCCTGCACAAGGTT
>CAIWFK010000157.1 GCA_903911905.1 uncultured Myxococcales bacterium | reverse complement strand
GGCCAGCCCGGCGACGGCGACCTGCGCATCGGGCGCGGGGCCACGGGTCACCAACAGGTGGGTCTTCTTGCCGGCGAAGGCGACCTCGCTGCGCTTGAGCACCTGCTGCTCGTCGACCGGCATCGCCCCACCGCCAGGCTTGCCTTCGAAGTCGGCCAACACCGCGGCGAGCTGGGTCTTGTCCATCAGCTGGGTCTTGAAGACGAAGAGCCGGCCTTCGAGCTTGGGAATGCCGCGCAGGCCTGCGTCTTCGTCGACGGGCTGGTCGGTGAGAATGGTCTGCGAGCCGGCCCCGAAGGGCAGCGCCACGCTGGCGAGCACCGAATACCCTTCGGGCACCGCGCCCAACTGCTTCACCGCATTCTGGGTACGGGTGGTGGCGTCGATGACGCCGGCCTGCATGTTCTTGCCGGAATTGACCAGGAACGCGCCGCTGGCGAAGCAGGCCACGACGAGCGCGAGGGCCAGGCCTCCACAACCGAGCAACACATAGAACCACGGCGACCGCTGACGGACAGGAGCGCTCTCACTCATGCCCGCCTTCTTAAGTCAAAACGCGGCGCTCTGAATCACCTGGTACACGCTGTCGTAGAACGAGGTGATGGCGGTCATGATCTTCATGGCCATGGGCAGAATGCCGACGCCCCCGAAGAAGAGCAGCGCGTGAGAGACCATCGAATACTCGACGGCGGCCTGGCCACGGGGGTGCCGACGCTGCTGCTTCTTGCCCAGCGCCACCTGCTTCGTCGTGTCACTTTTCATATTTGATCTTCCCCGTGTCCGCGCACTGCTTGAGCATCTTCGGCTTTTCACCGGCCAGCATTTCCTTGCACTTGCCGACCTGCAGCGGTTCCTTCTTCGCGAACTTGTCGTCGCAGAGCTTCTCGCGCGCCTTCATGTACTTCTCGACGGCGTCGGCACACCGGGCCTTGTCCATCGCGAAGGACGGGGCCGCGATGGCGAGTACGGCGGTCAGCGAGAAGAAGCGAATGGTCTGGTTCATGGGTCAACGTTCCTTTGATTTCCGCGCCGCCGTCAATGGGTTTCCGGCACCTCTTCGACCGAGGTCAGCAGCTCGGTGGCCCCGCCGACTTTGTGAACCGTCGCGACCTGCACGAACTTCCCGCGGGCGAGGGTGAAGCTGACGGCGCCTTCGGGGTCGGTCTCGCGCTTGACCACGGTCCACGAGTCATCGACCTCCAGCTTCTCGAATTGCGAGGCCACGGTCTCGACGTCGAGCTTCTTGTACTCGGCGAAGATGCTGGCGTGCTCCTGCTCGACCTCGCCGGTGCGCACCACGTGGGGCTTGGCGCCCAGCGGCACCCGCACGCCGCCCGGCAACGCCGCGGCCTGGTCTTCGAGCAGCCGCATGGGCTCGGTGGCCGAGAGGAAGACCATGCGCCGGCTGTTCTCGTCGGACACGGTGACCATGTGCAGCGTGCCTTCGCCGAACACCTTCTTGCCGTCGGCGTCGTACTGGTGCTCGAACCAGGCCACGAACCCGCGGTACGGGCTGGGCCGCCCGGTCACCGTGTTGTGCTTTTCGGCCGCGAAGGCCTTTTCGTAGAACTTGAGCACGGCTTCGACCTTGTCCTGCGTCTCGAACCACGACACGGCACCCACGCCATTGGAACGCGTGGTGCCCACGAACATTCGCCGGGGCGCGGCGTTGGGGTACGGCGGAATGCCCTCGAGCGACCGCGGGTCGGGGGCCATCATGTCGGTGGGCCTGGCCGGAGCGCCCTGGGGTATGGCTTTCTCCACCACCTTGGGCACCGCCAGTTCGCGGGCCTCGTCCAACTGGGCGTTGTGACGAACCGAGAGCAGCGAGCCTGCCACCACGCCCACCAACGACGCGAACCCGACGACGCGGACCGCGGAAACTCCGGGACGACGGGAAGCCTGGGCGGTCATGCGACTACCACTGCGTGTCCGGCTGGCGCAGGTAGTCGGTCGCCGCGCCCTGGCTCATGCCCGAGGCGCGCTGGTCCTTCCACCCCGACGGGTACTGACCGCCACTGGCGCTGCTGGCGTTCTCGTAGTCCTTGTCCTTCTGCTTGTTGAAGGTGATGGGCGGGGTCATCAGGGTGTCGCCGGTGCCGTCGATGCCGAGCGGCGACTTGAGCGGACCGCCACCGCTCTTGGCGAACTTCTGCTGCACCATCTTGCCCAGGAAGTCGTACGGCTTGCCCGACAGTTGCTGCACGGCGAAGAGGCCGAAGGGCACCATGGTCCAGCGGGTGATCTCGTCCATGTCGATCATGTTGAGCGGGTGCTTTTCGGGGTCGACCTCGACGTGCTCCGACTTCTGGTCGCGCGGGTAGTGGGTCAGGTCGGTCGACGAGCGTACGTAGTTGAGCGCCCACGAGTCGTGCATCACGCGGAAGACGCCCTCAGGCAGCAGGTACGAATCGTTCTTGGCGTTGTCGTGAATGGTGGTGGTCGCGCCCGAACCCGTCGGCACGTCGTAGCGCTTCATCTCGCCGCTATCGAGGTCGGGGGTCAGGCCCACGTTGCCGGCCTTGTTCTTCTTGCCGAAGTTGAGGAACTTCTTGGGCAGGAAGTAGTTCTCGACGCCGAGCCGACCGCGGCACGCGTAGACGTTGCCGGTGAGCGCGCCGAGCGCGATGTTGTTCGGGTAGATGGGCGAGGGGTTGCCGATGTCGATGGTGTTGTTGCTCACCGACCAGCAGGTGATCTGCTGCCCCTGGTTGTCCGCCGCGCCGCCATTCTCGTTGGCCAGCCAGCACTCGTGGGCCGCCAGCGCCTGGTGGTGCTGGTAGCTGTCCATGTCTTCCGACCCGTAGTTGTTGTACGCCGAGGTGTGGTCGCCGTAGGTGAACCGGTTGGCCTTGGTGACGTACGACGGAATGTTCTTCGCGTCGGCCGCGGCGTGCGGGTTCGGGTCGCCCTTGTAGGCGTCCTTCTCGCCGATGTGCCGGTAGTCGAAGCTCAAGAAGTCCCAGGTCGAGGAGTACACGCCCTCGTCCTGGTCGAGGTGATAGAACAGCAGGTCCTGCAGGTAGAACGAGCACATGATGAGCGGAATGAGGGCGATCAGCATGACCGCCGTCTCGACCGCCGCTCCACCGCGGGGCTTCCGGGTTCGAAAGGTCGTCATCTCAGTAATCTCCGTCGTAGGGCCCGACTGCGCCGACCATGCCGTCACCGGTGAGCAGCAACACCTCTTCGAGCTCGGCCCGGGTGAAGAAGTGCAGCTTCGCACGCCAGAAGGGGTCGAAGAAATTCGGAGGCACCGACCAGTCGGCCAGTTGGTGGAAGTAGACCATCGACTTCGACACCGCGTGCCCTTCGCCGCGCGCCACGTAGTTCACGGTGGCGGTCTGGTTCTTGACGAACTTCACGTTGACCTTGCCGTCCTTGTTCAGTTCCCACGGCGGGGTCGCGGTCGCCATCTTGCGGTCTTCCTTGTCGCCGGTCTTGGCGTCGTAGTTGCGCAGGTTCTGGGTGTAGCCGGCGAAGACCAGGGGCTGCCCCAGGTTCTTCTTGATGTCGGTCTGACCGCGGTAGTTGATGAAGCACGAAGTGAGCGCACCGTTCTGGCAGACGTCGACCATGCCGCGGTACTTGTCGTGGTTGCTGTCGAAGGGAACGATGTCGCCGAGCGCGAACCACCAGTTTTCCATCATGTGACCGCCGCCACCCTGGTCACTGTAGATGCCGCCGCCGAAGGGCAGCGGGTTCCAGGGCGCGTGGCCGTGTGAGGGCTTGAGCCAGCCCCAGTTCTTGATCCACGCCGTGCCGGCACCGGCACCACCCGAGATGTCGTCGGCCTTGTCGTTGCCGCCGAACTTCCCCATGATCGGGTAGGCGCCGAAGTACTGGTTGATGAAGTTGGGGTGGCTCTCGCCGATTTCACCCTTCACCATCGGGTAGGTCATGATGTCCCACGAGCCCGAGGTGAGCTGATCGTTGGCTTCCTTGGCGTTGTGGTCGAAGTCGCCCGTGAACTGGCGGGTGATGCCCATGGTGATGGCGTCGGAGGCCAGCGAGCCGTTGGTGAAGATGGGGCGGTCGGCGTTGGCGGCCGAGCGCAGCACGCGGCTGCGGTCGTCGAGCGAGGCCGCGGCGCGGTAGGGGTTGATGCCCGGCAGGCCCAGGTTCTTGCACGAGTCGATCTTCAGGCCTTCGAAGGCGCAGGCGTATTGCTGCTCGTTGAGCGGCAACAACACCGACGACTTGGTCGCGCCGGGCGCGTTCTTCTGAATCTCGCTCAGCACGTCGATCGGGCCCGCGGTGCCCAGGGTCTGCAGCGCGCCCAGGCCCACGCTGGTGTTGGCCACGTTGTAGATGGTCTTGTTGGCGCGGGTGATGGCGTCGACGCCGTCGTTGAAGGCGCCATCGATGCCCGACAGGTTGTCGTCCCAACTGAGCGCGTCGAGGAAGAACATGAGCCCGTCCCACTCGGCTTCGACCAGGTGCGGGCAGTGCAGCCAGGCCATGGGGTGTGGCACCCAGGGTGCGATCATGCGGCACCCTTCCGAAATCTCGAAGGCGTTGATTTCGCCGAAGAGGTTCACGCCGTCCCACAACTGGCTGACGTCGGCGGTGGCAATCGCCATCCACGCGTGGAGGCTGGCGTTGGCGACCAGCGTGCCGACGATGGCGCGGTTGAAGTACGCCACCACGTTCATGGTGCGCGCTTCGGCCACCGCCACCGAATACGAGGCGGCGTCGGCCTGCGACTGCAGCGCGACCTTCTGGTGGAGCGCGTTGCCGATCGAGTAGCTGGCCATCATCATCAGGGCCAGGAACAGCATCGACACCGCACCGAGGATCAGGGTCTGCCCTCGCGTGCGCCGGTTCTTCGCGGTCGTGGTGGTAGTGGTGGTCATGGTGTCGTCGATCACGGGGTGAACGGGAGCTTGCAGTCGCCGGGGCTGGGCTTGCCAGGCAGCGGGTACCGGCTGGGCAGGTAGTTGGACATCATGCGCATCGACCAGTTGGAGCGAATGGGCAGGTAGTACTGCTTGAGCATCGCGCGCGCGTTCATGTCGGCTTCACCGCTCTGCGTACCCTTGGGGGCCAGGTTGTACTTCTTGTTCATGCGGAACAGCCGCATCGTCTCGGCGTTCTCGAGGCCCGAGTAGATCGAGCGAATCATCATGTTGGCGAAGGGGATGACCAGCTTGAAGTAGAAGAGCACCTGAATCGAGAGGCGGCCGTTGTTGAAGCGCCTCCAGTCGTGGAGCGTACCGCTGTTGCCGGCGGGGTCCTGTGCGCCCATGCCGCCATTCGGGTCATCGAAGTCGCCGGGGGTGTTGCCGACGTCGGCGCTCGAGGGGCCGCAGATGGTCACTTCGACCACCGGGCTGATGCCGTGCGAGG
>CAIWFK010000156.1 GCA_903911905.1 uncultured Myxococcales bacterium | reverse complement strand
CACCCCGACATGTTGAAGTCCGTCAGTCAGTGCCCGTAGCTCAGCTGGATAGAGCATCGGCCTTCTAAGCCGAGGGTCGTGGGTTCGAGTCCCGCCGGGCGCGCTGTTCTCGTTGACGCAGCGCCCACCGTCGGGCAGAAGGCCCCCGCCTCACCGCAACACCGCAGCACGAATATGGCGGCCTTAGCTCAACTGGTTAGAGCGCAGGACTGTGACTCCTGAGGTTACCGGTTCGATCCCGGTAGGCCGCCCAACCGAAGTCTCGTCGCTTGAAGGTCCGCGCCTATAGCTCAGCTGGATAGAGCATCGGCCTTCGAAGCCGAGGGTCGGGGGTTCGAATCCCTCTGGGCGCACTGCATCACGGCAACCGCTGAGCTATCGTCGGGACTGTGAACGCGCGCACACAGAAGCTGCTTGATGAGGTGCTCAACCTCCCCGCTGACGAGCGAGACGCGTTTGCTGCGCAGCTGCTCGCGCAACTCGACGCGCCACAGGATTCCCGAACCGACGAGACGTGGGCCGTTGAACTCGAGCGTCGAGCGACCGAGGCCACTCGGCCGGAGTGGCGTGGGCGGACGTGGGACGAGGTTCGCGCGGAGGTCGAAAGCAGTTTGAAGGTCAACCGAAGCAGCTGAGTCTCGAGCTTCGGTTTCACGACGAGGCGGTCGCGGAGATCCGAAGCCGTAATGCACGCCAGGCGACGGCCTGGCTACTGGCTCAAGCGCGTCACGCCGTAGTCGCTGATCACGCCTGCAGCGCGAGCGCGTCGAGCACCCGGTGCAGCTCGTCGTCGAGCGCGCTCTCTCCCGACAACACCAGCGACGCGCGCGCCTTCGAGGGCTCGACGAACTGATCGTGCATGGGCTTCACCTGCCGCGTGAACTGCAGGTACACCCCAGCCACCGTGCGGCCGCGCTCGCGCACGTCACGTTCCATGCGGCGGGCGAAGCGCACCTCTTCCCGGGTCTCGACGAAGACCGACACGCAGAAGCGCTTGAAGACCTCGGGCGCGTCGAGAATGAGCGTGCCGTCGACGATCACCAGTGGTTTGGGCTCGAAGTGCTCGGTCTGCTTCTTTCGGGTGTGCGTCGCGAAGTCGTAGATCGGCACCTCGATCGGCTGGCCGTCGAGCAGCGCGTCCAACTGCTGGTGCAGCAGCTCGAAGTCGAGGCTCGACGGGTGATCGAAGTTCACCTGGCCGCCGTCGCCGTCGAAGCGGGCCGATTGATCGATGTAGTACGAGTCCTGCGCGAGCACCTCGCACAGCTCGGGCCCCAGGTGCTTCGCCAGCAGCATCGCCAGCGTGGTCTTGCCTGAACCCGAGCCGCCGGCCACGCCGATCACCAGGCGCGAGCCGCTCTTCAGCCGGGCCCTACACCGTTCCAAAGAGTCGATCACCGGCGTCTCCCAGCCCTGGCAAGAGGTACCCGCGATCGTCGAGCCCCTTCTCGATCGAGAAGGTGAAGATCTTCACGTCGGGGTGCTCGGCGTGCACCTTCTCGATGCCCACCTTCGCGCAGAGCAGGGTGACCACCGTGATGGGCCCGACCTGGTACTGCTTCAGGCGGTCGAGCGCCGCGAGCGCGGTGTCACCCGTCGCGAGGAGCGGATCCAGAAGGATGAGCCGCTTGCCCTTCACGTCCTTGGGCAGCTTGAAATAGTACTCCACCGTCTGGTTCATGAACTTGTCGCGGTAGATGCCGATGTGCCCGAAGGTCGCGAAGGGCAGCATCTGCATGAACGCCGGCAGAATTCCCTCGGCCGCGCGCAGCACGGTCGCCACCACCACCTGCTCGCCGATCTTGTCGACCTTGGCCTTCATCATCGGCGTTTCGATCTCGTGCTTCACGGTCTTCAGATCGCGCGTCGCCTCGTACGCGAGGATCTGCCCGAGCTCGTCGAAGAGCTGACGGAACTCGTTGGGCCGGGTGCCCTTCTGGCGCAGCAGGCCCAGCTTGTGGCTGACGATGGGGTGTTCGATGACGGTGACGTTCTTCATGGATTGGCTCGTGGGAAAAGTTGGTTCAAAAGACCATGCCGTCGCTCTTGAGCGTCAGGGGAGGCACACCCCCGGCCCGCTTCTGCTTCGCGATCTCTCGGCCTGCGCTCCACGTACCGCCCTGGAGCACCCGGGCCAGGGGCAGTTCGGCGCTCGTCTTGCCCAGCCGCCGCTGTACCTCGGCGCCGACGCGATCGAGCAGTTGTACGGTCAGCGCGCGCCATTCGATGATCGCCGGGTGCGAGGCCTCGAGCTCGAGCCTGGCCAACGAGGCATCTCGAAGCGTCAGCACGCCGAAGTCCAGGAAGAGCCCGCCGTTGCGGTACTCGGGCAGCCCGGTGAGCTGATCGACGCCCTCGACCTTCACGCCCGCTGACTCCACCGGCTCGATGAGCGAGTAGGTCAGCCACTGCGAGAGCTTGTGGAAGGGCACCAGCTCGCCTTCGACCTGCCACACGTCGCCGAAGCCCACGCCCTCGATGGTGGCCCGCGCCGGCCACATGCGCGAGAGGCCGATCAGCAGGTGCTGCAGCAGCGCGGTCGCGGTGACCTTGCCCCTGGCCAACAACACATCGACCATGCCGCCGGGCCGCGCACCGGGGAACAGCTCGGGGTACGCGCGCAGCGACACGGCGAGGCGGTTGAGCAGGGCGACGCGCCCTTCGACGGCCAACAGGGGGTTCGACGCCGAGACCTGAAAGGCCTTCTCGAGCTGCGCCACGGTGACGCGCTCGAGCCCCGCCGCATCGACGCGACCAGCACCGAACGCGCCCGCGTGGAACATCGCCGCCGAAGCGACCGCCAGGCCTTCCGACCGGGTGTACGTCACGCCGTTCTCGACGTACTTCCAGTCGTTGCCCGCGCCGGCGTCGAGCAGCACGCTGACCATCACCAGGTCGACCAACGCGCGCGCTCTTTCGAGGGGCTCGCTCACCTTCAGCGCCATGCGGTCGACGCCGCCGGCGCGCAGGTGCTCGGCCCGCCCGTGGAAGGGGATCTTCCCGTCGGGGTAGTTGCGGTTGGTCACCTGCATCACGAAGTCGATGCAGGCGGGCAGGGCGCTCTCGTCGAGGGCGAACGCGGTGCCTCCGGCCTTGGCCCGCGCATAGACCTTCGCGGTCTGGGCGCGAATGGTGGCTGGGTCGAGAATGGTCGCGAGCGACGGACTACTCATGGAGGCTGCGGCCCTTCACGTGCTTGAGCTTGTCGGCCTTCATCACGCCGGTCTCCTTGGCGAAGTAGCCGGCGGCCTTCTTGGCCTCCATCTCGACCGACGCGTCTCCGGGGATCTTGTGCGGGGGAATCTCGTAGCGCCGCACGACCTCGATGCCCGAGCCGACGATGGCGTCGTACTTCATGTTCGACATCGAGATCAGGTTGTCGATGCGGGTCAGCCCCATCCAATGCAAGGTGTCGGGCATCAATTCCTGGAAGCGCATGTCCTGCACGCCCGCCACGCACTCGGTGCGGTGGAAGTACGTGGTGGCCGAGTCGCCGCCCTTCTGGCGCTTGCGCGCGTTGTAGACCAGGAACTTGGTCACCTCGCCCAGCGCTCGACCTTCCTTGCGGAAGTACACGATGTAGCCAATGCCGCCGCGCTGCGCGGTCTTGATGCATTCCTCGATGCCGTGCACCAGGTACGGTCGGCAGGTGCAGATGTCGCTGCCGAACACGTCGCTGCCGTTGCACTCGTCGTGCACGCGCACCGTGGTCTCGACGTCGCTGCGGCCGATCAGCTTGGGGTCACCGAAGATGTAGACCGAGGTGCTGCCGATGGGCGGCAACATGACCTTCAGATCGGGGCGGGTGATGAGCTCGGGGAACATGCCGCCGGTCTCTTCGAACAGCGCCTTGCGCAGCGGAATCTCTTCGATGCCGAAGCGCTTGGCGACGCCGGGCAGGTACCAGACCGGCTCGAGCGCGGCCTTGGTGACGAACACGTCCTTGTTCGGCTTGACCACCTTGCCGTCGATGGGAATCTCGCCGCGCTCCATCACCTGCGCGAGCTCGGGCATCGCCAGGTGCGCGCGGGTGACGGCGATGGTGGGCCGAATGTCCATGCCGGCCTTGAGCTCCTTGCTGAAGGCCTCGCCGATCAGGTGACCCCAGGGGTCGATGCTGACCATCTTCTCGGGGTCGCTCCACGACGGGAACGGGCCAATCTTCGCCACCGGGTCGGTGTTGGTGAGGTCGGGGCGGTGATCGGGGTCCATCTGCCCGGCGGCGAGGGCCAGCGCGCGGTAGATGGTGTAGCTGCCCGAGTGCGAGCCGATGGCGTTGCGGTGCAGCTTGTTGCTGAAGCTGGCGATGACCGGGCCGCGCTCCTTCGGGGTCTTCGCGCCCCAGTGGATGTCGGGCGCGTTGGCCGCGTAGATGAAGTGCGGGTGCGAGGTGAGGACGATGTGGTTCTTGCGACGGTGGTAGTCGATCTTCGTCATGGCAGTTCCCCTCTTCAGCTCATCCAGTTCTTGTCTTTGGGCATCGTCCACTTGGTGGTGACCTTCTTGCGGTCACTCCAGAAGTCCAGGCTCGAGACTCCGGTGATGTCGCCGTGGCCGAACTTCGAGCTGAAGGTGCCGCCGAACGAGAACGGCTCGCGCGGTACGGGCACCCCGACGTTGATGCCGATCATGCCGCTCTGCGCGCGGTTGGCGACCTCTTCGGCCAGCGCGCCCGAGGTGGTGAACACGCTGGTCGCGTTGCCGTAGTCGTTGGCGTCGTCGAGCTCGAGCGCTTCGTCGATGCTCTTCACCCGCACGATGCTCAGAATGGGTCCGAAGAGCTCGGTGGTGGCCGCTTCGCTGCCCGGCTTCACGTGATCGAGAATGGTGGGGCCCAGCCAGTTGCCGCCTTCCTGGCCCGCGCCGCCCTTCGCCGTGCGGCCGTCGACCAGCACCTTCGCACCCGCAGCTTCCGCCCGCGCGATGGCCGCGTGCAGGAACTCGACCTGCTGCCTGGTGATGATCGCGCCCATGGTGTCGCCGCAGCGCTGTGACTTCGCGCGCTCGACCACCTTCTCGATGATGTGATCGACCGGCCCGACAGCGAGCAGCACCGAAGCGGCCATGCAGCGCTGCCCGGCGCAGCCAGTGAACGAATCGGCGATGCCCTGACCCGCGATGTCGGCGTCAGCGTCGGGCAAGAGCACGATGTGATTCTTGGCCCCGCCCAGTGCCAGCGCCCGTTTTCCCAGCGCCGTGGCGCGCGTGTAGACGTGCTTGGCGACCGGCGTGCTGCCGACGAAGCCGACCGCGCGCACCAGCGGGTGGTCGATGACCGCGTTCACCGTCTCGGCGCCGCCCTGGACGATGGTCAGCACGCCCGGAGGCAGCCCGGCCTTCACGAAGCACTCGCCGAGCAGCTGCGAGGTCATGGCACCTTCTCCGACGGCTTCCAGACGAACGCGTTTCCGAGCGCGATGGCGATGGGCATCATCCACATCGGGACCATGGCGGGGAAGTTGAACGGGGCGATGCCGGCGACCACGCCCAGGGGCTGGCGGCGGTACTCGCAGTGCACGCCGCGCGAGACCTCCATGCGGCCGTTCGAGTCGAGGTTCTGCAGCGAGAGCGCGAACTCCAGCACCTCGACGCCCTTCATCACGCCAGCCTCGGCTTCAGCGACGGTCTTGCCCGCTTCGTACGAGGCGGTGGCACCCAGCTCCTTGAGGTTGGCGAGGATGTTGGCGCGCACCTCGAAGAGCAAGCGGGCGCGTTCCTTCACCGGCGTCGCGGCCCATTCCTTCGCGCCGACGGCGGCCTTTTGAACGGCCTCGTCGACCAGGGCAGGGGAGGCGGGGGTCAACGAGAACGAGGGCTGCCCGGTCCACGGGCTGGTGCCGGTGAGGGGGCCTGGGGCGCTGCGCCACTGACCACCAATCAGGTGCGGAATGACTCGCACATCAGCGTGGTACTTGAGGTAGGGGTGCATGGGGGGAGCGCACCCTAGACCTGTTTGCGCCCACCTCCAACGCCTGCCAACGAGGGTGACTCGCCGATGATTCCCTATTTCGAGCTGCCGCACCTCTCGCTGCCCCTGGGGCAGAAGATCGACATCTTCGGCGTGCTCTCGGCCGCGGGCGTGGTGACGGGCGCGACGCTCGCGGGGCGGCAGTCGCGCAAGTACTGGCCGGGCAACGACCTGGCGATGGAAGGCGCCGTCACCTGGATGGTGATGTTCGGCCTCTTCGGCGGGCACTTCCTGCATCTGTTCGCCTACCACCCCGAGCTGCTCGACTCGCGCGACCCCTGGTACTTCCTGCGCTTCTGGGACGGCCTGTCGTCGATGGGCGGGGTGCTGGGCGCGCTGGTCGGCATCTAGAT
>CAIWFK010000155.1 GCA_903911905.1 uncultured Myxococcales bacterium | reverse complement strand
GCGCTGCTGCGCACCCTCGGCTTCCGCGGCCGCACGCTCGCCGCGCTCGTGCTGGCCGAGAACCTGTTCCTGTGCGCGCTGGGGGGCGCCGCGGGCGCGCTGCTGGCCGCCGCGTGCGTCCCGCTGCTGCGCCGCTACAGCGACTGCCAGGCCATTCGCCAGCGCGTCGCAGCGGCCCGCCAGGCAGGCCTGACCGGTGGTCGGCAGCGCTTTACACGAACCGCCCGTGCACCAGAGCGCGTCGGCGCAGTGGGTGAAGTCGTCGCACGGGTCGCCGACCTGGGCGAAGGGCGCGCACTGCCCGACGCCGGGCGTGGTGGAAGAGAGCCGGCAGAAGAGGCCCACGCGGCAATCGGCGTCGACGCCGCAGACTTCGCCGGTGAGCGCGCGCGACTGGCAGCGTCGGGGGCACACCGCGCCGCGGCAGACGCCGTCGAGGCAGTCGTCGTAGCCGTCGAAGCACGCCGCGCCGAGGCCGGCGTTGGGCATCACGAAGGTGAGGCAGGGCGAAGGGAGTGACGGCCAGCCGGCGCAGCTCTGCGCAGCCAGGGCGTCGGCGCAGGCCTGGGCGAGAGCGGGGTCGTACCGCAGTGCTCCGGCGGCGACGTGCAGCGGCCAGGTCGACGGGCCGCACCACGAGTCGGTCAGTTGGTCCAGACACTGCGTGCGGTTGTTCGCGTCGAGCAGCCCGCAGTCGATGAGGTGGTCGCACCGGCGCGCGTTGAGCACCGAGCATGCCTGGTCGACCGGAAGTCCAGCGTCAGCGGAACCGGCGTCCCGGCCCGCGTCGGCCACGCCGCCGTCGTCGGTCGGCAGGCCGCTGTTGGTCAGGGGCGGGTTGAGCAGTTGCGAGGCCGAACAGGCGGCCACCAGCACGGTGAGCGTGAGCAGGCCCAGACGGGTGGTGGTGGCTGACGTCACGACGTTTCGACCTGCTTGAGAGCTCGAGGGTGGAGCCCGTGCACCGGCCTCCCTCTAGCGTAGCGCGGTGGGGCGTCAATTGCTCGCTCGTGGCGGGTGTCAGGGAATGGGGGCGGGCGGGGCGTCAAACGGCGCTGACGCACGTGAGCGGGCGCCCTGGGTCCGTGCGTTTCGAAGCGTCGGAGATCGAGCCCCCTCGCACGACAGCCGCTCAGCGCTGCGCGTGTCGTCGCACGGCAATCAACCTCGCGACGATGGACACCGCGATCTCGGCCGGAGTCAACGCCCCGATGTCGACACCCATCGGGCATTCCACCCGCGCGCGCTGCTCGGCGGTGAACCCGGCGGCCTCGAGTCGTTGCTGAAACCTGGCCGCCTTCCGACCGCTCCCGATGACGCCCAGGTACGCCCACTCACGGGTGAGGAGGTGTTCGACGCAGCGTTGATCGAGCGGGTGATCGTGGGTGATGACGCAGCAGAACGTCGACGCACTCGCGGGCAGGGTGCGGGCCGCGTCGTCGGGAAGCTCGAGGCGGCGAGTGGCGTCGGGGAAGCGCTCGGCGCTCAGCCATTCCTCGCGGGCATCGACCACCGTCACCCGGAAGCCCGCGCGGTGAGCGGCGGCGGCGACCTCGCGAGCCACGTGCCCCGCGCCGAAGAGCACCACCTCGGCCGCGCGCTGCGACTTCTCGAGGAAGACCGTCATGCGCCCGCCGCAACACATTCCCAGGTCGTGGGTCAGGTGCGTCTCGAGGGTGCGGACGTCGGTGGTCGGGTCGGCCAGCAGCTCGAGCGCCGCGTCGACGATCTGCTTTTCGATGGCCCCACCACCGATGGTGCCGCGCAATGCTCCGTCTTCGAGCACCAGCAGCTTCGCGCCGGGCTTGCCGGGCGTGCTCCCGCTGGCGGCGACCACCGTGGCGAGGACGAAGGGGCGGCCCGCTTCCTCGAGGGCCGCCATGTCGCGGAACAACTTCACGGCAGCGACGCTCCTGCGAACGTCGCTCGAGCGGAGCGCTGCCAGACTTGCGACTCGCGGTGCGGTCGACGACCCGCCCGGCGAGCACCGTCGGGTCTCACTTCGTCGACGACTTCGGGCACGCGCCTTCGTGCGCCTTCCGCTGGCTCTCGACCCGGGTCAGCTCGGCCGCGGTGCCCGTGCGCTGCTCGGTCAGCTTCTGCTCGACCGCGCCCCAGCTCGCCGCGTCCTTGGCCTTCTCGTCCTTCACCAGCGCGAGGGTGGCGTCGTAGGTGGCGACCAGCGCCTTGATGGACCCGGCCTGCGCGTCGTCGGCGCTCAGCAGCGCCGCGCACTTCGTCTTCAGCTCGGGAATGAGCGAGGCGCTCTTGCTCTTCTGGTACTGCTTGACCACCGCGTCGTAGGTGTTGGCGGCGGCGACGCTCTTGCCCGCAGCCATCAGCACGTCGGCGGTGCGCTGCGCACGCATGCCGTCGAATTGCTGGAACTGGAGCGCGGCCTGCGCGTTTTCGGTCACGGCGTTGGCGTACGAGTTCTTGAGCAGGAACAGGTAGGGCACGGTGGCGTCGACCGCAGGGAACTTCACCGACTTGATCTTGGCTGCGACGCAGTCGGACACGCTGGCGGCCTCGGTCGCCTCCATCACCGCCTCGCCCGGCTTGTCCTTGCTCAGCAGCAGCTTGGCGGTCAGCGACGGCGCGGGCTTGTCACCGACCTGGGCGTAGCACTCGCAGAACGAGGGCTGGGCCAGGCGCACGGTGCCGACCGCGTCCGAGGCGGGATTGATGCCCATCTTCACCGGCTTGCCCGCGGGGCCGACCGGCTTCTCGGCGACCAGCGCGGTGGCGCCAGCGGCCAGCGGCTTGAGCGGCAGCTTCTTCATCGCCGCGACCAGGCAGGCCTTGCCCGACGCGGTCAGCCCAGTGCCAGTGGCCTCGGCCTCGACGGTCTGCCCGACGGTGAGCTTCACGCCCGCAGCGAGCGCAGCGCCGTCGAGCGCGCTCGGGTCGACGAAGCACTCGCTGAACGCCGGGTCGAGCGAGAGCAGCGCGCCCAGCAGGGTCTCCTGGCTCGGCGAGGTCAGGTCGAGGTTCGCGCGCGGGCCACAGGCCGCGATGTCGAAGGGCAGCACGTTGCTGACCGCCATCTTTTCCATCACCGGAGCGCCCTTGCCGTCCGTCTTGGCATCGGTCTTGGTGGCAGAGGTGGTGGCGCACGCGGCGAGCGCGAGCAGGCAGGCGTGGAGAAGAAGGCGCTTCATGGCTTGCTCCAGAAGTGAAGGACAGCGTGGGTGTGCGCCTTTCACACCACCGGGGCCCGGGAGACAATCAATTTGCCTGCCCCGTCGACCCCGGGGCGGGGGCTCACTTCGCGAGGTCGTCGGCGCGCCAACGTGCGAGCAGCGCTCGCCGCTTCCGGGGCGAGATCTCGGCGCCGTACATGCGGTCGAGGACCGCCAGCTTCCACTCGGCAGTGCCTGCGATCAGCCCCTGCTCTTCGAGTGCCGTCTCCATGAACGAGCGCGCCGCCGCGTACATGTCGCAGACCATGTCGAGCCGCTGCCAGGGCGTCTTGCGGCGCAACAGTTCGACCACCAGCGCGTTGGCCCGAGGGGTCGTGTCGTTCACGTGGGCATGACCTCGCGAAGCAGGGCCTCGACTCCGAGCACCGAGGCCCAGCTGTGCAGGTACGCGCGATCGAGGTCGGGCAGGCTCTCGAACAGGCTCCGCACGTCCGTGAGCTGGAACTCGGAATGGCTGTCCTTCGCCCACGTCCGGCCGTAGAACCCCAGCGCCGTCGAGCCGCTGAGCATGGAGTGGATGCCAGCCGTGTCGAGCCGGGTCGCGACGAGCTGGAGGACCTTCTCGTAATCGTCCACCGGCGCAGCCTGGCAGCCCTCAACGCCGTCGGTTCTCGGCCTCGACGTACGCCGCCAGCAGCTCGGCCGCGGTCATGCTCTGCTTCGCGAAGTCCGCCGGCCGGGTCGCCTCGTCTTCCACCGACGGCGCCTCTCGCCGCACCCACCCGCCAAGCCCCTTCACCCACAGCTCGGCCTCGGCCCAGCGCGACCCATCGACGTTGCGGCCCACGGTCTCGAGCCACGCGCGCCGCTCGTCGACCGGCGCCACCCGCCCCAGCTCGACCCCCAGCCGCAGCAACTGGTACGCCCCGCGCGGGTTGGCCGCGTCGACCTTGATGCCGGTGCGCGAGAACAGTTGCTCGTCGGGCGTGAAGGGCGCGGCCGCCGCGCTCGACAACTGCGCGGTCAATTGCTCGACGGTCTGCGCGGCGAGCGGCTCGGTGGGAAACCCGACCGCCCGGCGAAAGTTCACCAGCGCCACCTGCCTGGCTTCCTCCCGCGTCGCCGGCACGCTCGAGGTCTTCGCCTTCGCGCGGGCCTCGGTGAGCAGCGCCGCCACGTCGTCGTATTCCAGGCACTCGAGCCACCGCTCGCTGCCCGACTGCGCCGCGCGCAGGCAGGTGCGGTAGGCCGCTTCCGGCGTGCGGCGATCGAGCTCGATGGGCAGCGCCGCCTCGTCGATGAGCCCGCGCGCGAACTCGATCGGGCTCGCACTGCCGTCGCGGTGCACCAGCCCCAGCACGCGGCCGTGGGTGTCGACCAGCGGCCCGCCGATGGTGCCCGGGTCGCCCGCGGTGTCCATCATCAACGGACCCTCGACCTTCGTCAGCGCACCGGCCGTCGCCAGCCAGGGCCGCCGGGCAGGGTGCCCGAGCGCCAGCACCCGCTCGCCCTTCACGGGCGGCGCGTCGCGCCAGCTGAGCCGGGGCAACGAGCGCGTCTCGGCGTCGAGCCGCACCACCGCCAGGTCCCGCGCCACGTCGGCCCGCACCAGCGTCGCCGCCACCACCGCCTGGGCGTGCTCCACCGCGAGGCGCGCCACGGAGTCGTCGCGCGCGAAGAGCGAGTCGTACCGCACCGCGTGCAGCGCAGTGGCGTCGTTGACCAGCTCGAAGGTCGTCAAAACCAACCCCGGCCTCGGCGCATCGAGCACCAGCCCCGCGCCGTAGCGCACGGTGCCATCGGCCCGGTTCGCGAGCAGCAGCACCACTGCGGGCAGCGTCTGGGCCAGCAACGTCGCCTCGTCGGGCGCGGGCGGGTCGACCGGCGTCACGAAGGGCACGCGCGGCGCGCACGCACCGACCCGCAACAGCCCGAGCAGGGACACGCGCCTGGCGAGTCCCCTTCCCACCTTCAGGCCACGCGCAGTCCCTTGGGAATCACCACGATGCCGCTCTCGGTCACCGGGAAGCGCTTGCGGTCGGCCTCGGGGTCCACCCCGATGGTGGTGTTGGGCGGAATGACCACGTTCTTGTCGATGATGGCCCGCCGCACCACGCTGTGCCGACCGATTTCCACGTTCTCCATCAGAATCGCGCCCGACACCTCGGCCCACGAATTGACCCGGACCCTGGGCGAGAGAATCGAGCGCGTCACCGTCGAGCCCGAGATGATGCAGCCCTCGCTGACCAGCGAATCGGTCGCGCTGCCCACCCGGTTGGCCTTCTCGTCGGCGAAGACGAACTTCGCCGGCGGCAGGCTCGACGACGCCGTGGCGATGGGCCATTCGGAATTGTAGAGGTTGAAGATGGGCTCGACCGCCACCAGGTCCATGTTCGCCTGGTAGTACGCGTCGAGCGTGCCCACGTCGCGCCAGTAGCCGCGTTCCCGCTCGCCCTGGCCGGGCACCGTGTTGGTCAGGAAGTCGTAGGCGAAGACCCGCGAGCGCTCGTGCAGGTTGCCCAGAATCGACTTGCCGAAGTCGTGCGCCGAGCCGTCGACCTTCGCGTCTTCGCTGACCTCTCGCACCAGGGTGTCGGTCGAGAAGAGATAGTTGCCCATCGACGCCAGGCAGCGGGTGGGGTCGTTGGGCATGGGCGGCGGGTTCTTCGGCTTCTCGACGAAGCCGCGCACCTGCCCGTCGGGCCCCACGTCGACGATGCCGAACTGGTTGCCCTCTTCGATGGGCACCGGCAGCACCGCCACCGTGCAGTCGGCCCGCCGCTCGTTGTGGAAGGCGAGCATCTGGGTCACGTCCATCTGGTAGACGTGGTCGGCGCCGAAGACGAAGACCCGGTCGGGCGATTCGTCGGTGATGAGGTTCAGGTTCTGGAAGATGGCGTCGGCCGAGCCCTTGTACCAGTCGCCGCCGGTGCGCATCTGCGCGGGCACCGTCTCGCAGTAGTGCCCCAGGAAGGCCGTCATGCGCCAGGTGCGCGAGATGTGGTTGTTGAGCGAGTCACTCTTGTACTGCGTGAGCACCTTCAACTTGAAGATGCCCGAGTTGACGAAGTTCGACAGGCAGAAGTCGATGATGCGGTAGCGCCCCCCGAAGGGCACCGCGGGCTTCGCGCGCTCGCGGGTCAGCGGGTCGAGACGGGTACCGGCGCCACCTGCCAGAATCATCGCCAGCGTTCGAGCGGTCATGTGGTGCTCATGGAAGCACAGTCCACGCCTCCGACGTGAGACACTTCGGCCATGGTCACCCTCGCGCTCCTCGTGCTCACCCAGGTCAGCGACGTCAAGCTCTCGGCGGTCACTCCCGAAGGCTCACAGCGCCTCACGTTTTCCGACGTGAAGGGCGCGCACTCGGTCTACTTCGTGCTCGAGCCGGTGAAGCAGAAGCCGCTCGAGGGCGACGAGGGGTTCACCCGCTCGCGCACCCTCACCGTCACCCACACCCTGGCCGGCAAGCAGGTGTGGGAAGCGAAGGACTTCGTGCTCGATTGCCGCTTCGACCTCACGCTCGACCTGCTGGCGAAGTCGATCGAGGTGACCGACCTCGACCACGACGGTGAGGGCGAGGTCAGCTTCGCCTACACCCGCGGCTGCAAGAGCGACGTCTCGCCGCTCGACCTCAAGCTGCTCGTGTACCGGGGCGCGACCAAGTACGCCCTGCGGGGCACCACGAAGGTGATGGTGGGCAGGGACCCCAAGGGCGCCCCCAGCGTGACGGGCGGCGAGTTCAAGGCCGACTTCCTCGGCGCGCCCCATGCGCTGCTCGAGCACGCAAAGGATCGCTGGGCCCAGTTCGTCGGGCCCTGAGCCGGACAGCCGGCCTGCACTGCGCTACAACCCCACGGCAATGAAGATGTATCTGCCGCCTCCGGGCAAGAGTGGCCGTCGCTCGTTCCTCAAGCGTGGCTTGTTCGGCGGGCTGTTGCTCGCGGTGGGTGGGGGCACGTTGCTCGCGTTCCGTCGCAGCGCGACCGTGACCGTGCCCGAGGGTCTCAAGGTGCTCGACGGCCGCGAATACGCGCTGGTCGAGTCGCTGGTGCACTGCTTCGTGCCCACCCGCGCCGGCTTCCCGTCGACCGAGGGCACCGCGCGCGCCGTCGACGGCATCATCGCGCAGCTCGACGATTCGGCGAAGATGGAGACGCGCCAGCTCTTCGTGCTCTTCGAGAACGCGCTGCCCAACTTCCTCTTCGGTGGGCGCACCCGGCCCTTCACCCAGTTGGCCGAAGACGAGCAGATGGCGGTCTTGAAGGAATGGCGCAGCTCGGCCATCACCCTGCGGCGCTCGGGCTATCTCGCGCTGCGGGGCCTGGTGATGGCCGCGTACTACGGCAACCCCGCGGTGTGGCCGGCGACCAGGTACCCGGGGCCGCCCAAGGGCCTTCACGACCCCACCGCCATCGCGTGGAAGGGTGGCGACGCGCCGCGCCCGGTCGGCAACGGCACCTGGGTCGAGCCCGAGTCGGCGCCCACGCCCACCGAGGGCCAGAAGGGAGCCCAGCCATGAGCGCAGGTCGAATCTTCACCGGCGACGAATTGACGAAGGACCTCGAGGTCACCTGCGACGTGGCCATCGTGGGGTCGGGCTCGGGCGGCGCGGTGCTGGCGCACGAGCTGGTCAAGGCCGGCAAGAGCGTGGTGATGCTCGAAGAGGGCGGGTACCACACGCGCCGCGAGTTCGACATGACCGAGGCCCGCGCGTTCCCCAACCTGTACCAGGAGTTGGGCAACCGGGCGACCGACGACCTGAGCATCACCATGCTGCAGGGCCGCAGCGTGGGTGGCGGCACCACCGTCAACTGGTGCTCGAGCTTCCGCACGCCCGACCGCAT
>CAIWFK010000154.1 GCA_903911905.1 uncultured Myxococcales bacterium | reverse complement strand
GGCACCTCTTCGCCTTTGAAAGCCCCAGCCCATGCGAGTGCCTTCCTCTGCCCTGCTGCTCCTCGCTGCCGTGATGGCCTGTGACGCCCACCACGCGCCGCTGCCTCCGGTCCGCATCACCGACACCGACGACGAGGCCCTGCTGATTGCCGAGGTGCGCGACTACCATCGACACCATCACCCCGGCGGGTTGACCCAGTTCATCGCCATGAGCCTGGACACGCTGGGCACCGCCGACAGCCGGCGCGAACCGGTCGAGCGGTTGCAGCGCGAACTGCTGGAATGCATGGCCCCCACCCGGGCCATCGAGGGCGTGCTGCTCGAGCGCGTGGCCGACGAGGTCAGCTCGGGCGCGGTGAAGCGCGGCGACGTCGACGACCAACTGACCCGGCTCGACGAGGCAGCGGTGACCATGCGCGACTGCAAACCCGAGGCGCTCGACCGGCTCCACGGCCTGCTGTCGACGCCCGAACGCGAGGCCCTGGCCGACAAGGTCCAGGCGCAGTGGGAAGTGTGGTCGCAGGTCAACCAGTCGCAGACCGGGCCCGGCCACGAGACCGACGAGCGGCTGACCGAACTGGCGCAGGAACTGAACCTGACCGCCAGCCAGACCTCGATGATCTCGAACGCGCTCCAGTCGTCTGGCGCCAGCACCACCTTCGACCGGCTGCGCGCCGACGCCGAAATGCAGGCCTTCGCCGCAGCCTTCGCCAGCCCCACCTTCGATGCCCGCAGCAGCGCGGCCCGGGTCGACGAGCAACTGGTCACGCACGCCGCGACCCGCATGGTGCGCTTCTACGAGACGGTCGCCCCGCTGCTCACCCAGGACCAGCGCGCGGCGCTCGCGACGCACCTGCGCGACCACGCCCACCATCACCCTGGCCCGTCGACGAGCGGCCCCGAGGCCACCCGATGAAGACCTTCACCGCGAGCCTCATGCTCGGCCTGCTGCTCTCGACTCCGGCGCTGGCGCAGATCGAAGTGCGCCTGTTTCCGCCCGCCGCCTTCCGCGCCACCGCACGCCCCGAGTACTACGAAGGTCGGGCGACGTATTATTACCGCGGGCAGTGGTTCTACCGGGACCGCGGCGAATGGCAGTACTACCGCGAAGAGCCGCGCGAGCTGCGTGAACGGCATCACGGTGGCCGGCAGCATTACGAGCACGGCCACCGGTGACGCGGCGTCGCGCTCGCAGTCAAGGCGACCCGAAGTCCCCCACCCACGACTCGACCACCGTCGCCCGGCATTGCTGCAGCGCGGCCCCCACGTCTTCGACGGTCACCTGCTCGAGTTGGCCCACGGGGTCGGTCACCTCGTTCAGCGACGCCCCGCGCGCCATGCGGGTCGAGATGAACTTCGAGAGCGACGAGGCCGACGACTGCACCTCGGTCAGTCGGCGCGCCGCGCCCAGGCGAGCGCGTTCGAGCCCCTGGGCGGCGTCCATCGACTGGAAGGCGTGCTCCAGCTCGCTGGCTGCGGCCGCGAAGCGATCGGCGTCGATGAAGGCCGACACGTCGACCACGCCCGTGCCTCCCCGCATCAGCGTGGCGGTGGTCTCGCCGTCGGCGGTCACACCTTCACGCTCCCGCAGCAGATCGTTGGCCACCTCGTCGAGCCGCTCGGCCAGCACCTCGGCCGCCAGGCGCTGCCGCGTGGTCTTCGCCGGCACCCGACACGACCAGGTCAGATGCCCCTGCGTCGCGCCCGGCCGCCTCGTCACCAGCGGCGCCCCCGGCTGCGGCAGCGGCGCTTCGGGCAGGTCGACCACCGGCCGCCCAGACCACCCGCCCAACCAGGTACGCGCGGCCTCGAGCGCGGCCTTCGGCTCGACGTCACCGACGATGGCCAGCACCGCGCCCTTCGGGCTGACGCCGTTGACCCAGCCGCTCACCTCGCCGAGGTCGAGCTTCTCGAGATCGCCCGTCACCGGCAACACGCCGAGCGCCGACCCCGGCAGCAGCGCCGCCTGCGCTGCGCGCGTCGCCACCCGCTCGGGCAGCGCATCGCCGTGCCGCAGCCAGGGGTAGGTGTAGCGCGAGAGCTGAACCTGCAACTGGCTGTCGAGGTGCAACGACTGCAGCTGCGTCGAGAACTGGGCGAGCAGGTTGGGCAGGTTCTGCGCGCGCCCGGTGCTGGCCAGCCACTGCACGTCCTGCTCGAAGCCGCGCTCGGTCTCGAGCCCGTAGTTCCAGGGCGACCCGTAGGTCAGCAACCGCGGCGAGCCCCAGCGCTCGGTCATCACCGCCGCGCCCAACGGCCCGGTCGCTGCCCCCGACGAATTGGTCAGCCACGCACTGGCCACCGGCCACCCGGGCCGGGCGACCACCACCACCGTCAGCCCATTCTCGAGCGTCTCGACGAGGGGCTGCAGCGCCGCGGACGACTCGAAGGTCTTGATGACCCCTGGCGCAGGGTCGGGAACCGCCGGGGTGACGCGCGCAGCGACGGCCGGAGGTGCCATTGAACGCGTGGCCGTCAACGGGCGCACCAGCACCGCGCGGGCGCGATCGCGCGTCACCCACTGCCGCACGAAGGCCAGGCGCTCGAGTTCCCGCTGGTCGGGCTTGCCCAGGGTCTGCCCCAGTCGCCAACGCACCGATTCCTTCACGCCGGCGAAGGCCAGGTCGAAGGCCTCGAGCCGGGCGCGAGTCTGCGGCGCCTCGAGCTCGTACACCCGCGCGAGCGCATGGTTGTAGTTGTTGATGCCTGCCTCGTAGACCCGCTGCGCTTCGGCGTTGAGTTGCAGCGGCCGGGCCAGGTCGAGCAGGTGGTTGAGCACGCGCTGGTAGGTGCGCTCGGGGTTGGTGCCGTCGATGAGCTCGACGGTGACCACCAACAGACTGGCCCGCGCGCCGGGAATGGTGCGCGCCGAGATGTTGGCGAAGTCTTCGTCGTTCGAGGCGTTGGCGAGCGCTCGGCTGGCGTACCCGGGCAACTGCCTGACGATTTCAGCCGAGTTCGAATACGCCCCGGGCAGCGACCACACCACGTACAGCGTCGGCGCGGCCACGCCCGCTTCACGCTGGGCCATCACGCCCGCGGGCGGCTCGGGCGGCTGGGTGGCGAGCGCAGGCGCGTGGGCCACGTCCACCTGACGCAGGCCGAGCGCGCCCAGCACCGCGGGGTCGACGTGCCCGCTGATCGCGAGCACCAGCTGCCCGGGGGCATACGCGCTCTTCGCGTACGCGCGGGCCTGCTCGAGGGTCAGCCCCGCCAGGCTCTCGTGGGTGCCCAGCGCCGGGTGGCGGTACGGGTGCCCCGCAGGAAAGACGGCTTCCTGCAGCCAGCCCAGGTCCGCGCCTTCGACCATCTCGCGGCGCTCGCGCAGTTCGTTGCGCACCAGTTCGCGCACCGACGAGAAGGTCGCCTCGTCGACGCCGCGCAGCGGGTCGGACAGCCGCGTCAATTCCAACGGCAGCCAGGTCATCAGCGAATTGGGCGGACCCGAGAGTTCGAAGACCGTGGCGTCGAAGGTGGTGCGCACGTCGGCCACCGTGGCGCCGGCCTGCTCGAAGGCCGACACGTACGGCACGCCCTGGGCGCCGAGCGATCGCAGCGAGGCGTGCGCCACCAGGTGGGCCAACCCTTCCTGGCCGGCCGGGTCGGTCGCGCCGCCCCCCTTGACCAGGGTGACGAGGCTGACCGTGCGCGAATCGGTGGTGTGGTCGATGAGCACCGTCACCCCCGAAGGCGTCACCCAGGTCTGCGGGGCCAGCGGCGGGTTGGGAACGGCGCGCTCGTTGGCGCGAGGCAGCGAGAGCGTCGCGCAGGAACAGAGCGCGAGCACGAGGGAGGCGAGTCGGAAGGTCATGCGTGGCTCCAGTGAGGTTCGTGCGCGAGAACGCCGCAGCCGCGAGGGCATATCGAACCGTGCACCACAGCCCCGGCATCAGGGCAAGG
>CAIWFK010000153.1 GCA_903911905.1 uncultured Myxococcales bacterium | reverse complement strand
TCGGTACCCGAGCTGACCCGGGCCCGCGCCATCTTCCAGCAGGTCGCCGTCGAGCCCCACGTGCTGGTGCTCGACGCCTCGCAGACCCCGGCTCAACTCCACGCGGCCATCACCGCAAAGCTGCTGGCAGGGCCCCTGGCCTCGGTGGCCTGAACCTCACGCCTCGAGGTGGTCCAGGTCCTTCCCGAAGGTCTCTTCCAGACCGAAGGTGGCCAGCATGGCGACGGTGAGCATCACGCCGCCCACCACGCCGGCCGCAGCCAGCGGCCCCAGCGGCGCCTTGAGCGCCCCGAAGGTCATGGTCAGCGGCACCACCGCTCCGCGCACGAAGTTGGGCACCGTGGTGGTGGCCGTGGCGCGGACGTTGGTGCCGAACTGCTCGCTGGCGATGGTGACGAACATCGCCCAGTAGCCGTTGGCGAGGCCCATGGCGAAACACACGCCGTAGAAGACCGGCAGCGAGACGCCGCCCACGAAGAAGTACGCCACGAAGGTGAGGCCGGTGGCGGTGAGGAACCCGCGCACCACCAGCTTTCGCTGGCGCAGCAGCTGGCTGACGAGGCCGCTGGCGAAGTCGCCCAGGGTCAACCCCGCGTACATGAAGAGCACCGCGCGACCGGCCTCGGGCGCCGGCGAGAGCCCCAGCGCCTTGCCCAGTTCGGGGCTGAAGGTCACCAGAATGCCCACCGTGAACCAGATGGGCACGCCCACCGCGATGATGGACAGGTACTTCTTGAGCCGCGGCCACGAGGTGAAGAGCGAGAAGAAGTCGCCGCGCGCCACGCCCGCCTCGGCCTTCACCCGGGTGAAGAGGCCCGATTCGGCCACGCCCACGCGGAGCAACAGCAGCGCGATGCCCAGGGCTCCGCCCACGATGTACGCCGCCCGCCAGCCGAACTGCGCGCCGACCAGCGAAGCGACCACGGCTCCGGCGGTGCCCACGCCGGCCACCACGCTGGTCCCCTTGCCGCGCTCGTCCTTCGCCAGCGATTCGGAAACGAGGGTGATGCCCGCGCCCAGTTCACCCGCCAGCCCGACGCCAGCCACGAAGCGCAGCACCGCGTAGAGCTCGACGCTCTGCACGAAGCCGTTGGCCAGGTTGGCCAGCGAGTAGAGCGCGATGGACCCGAAGAGCACCGAGAGCCGACCGCGGCGGTCGCCCAGCACGCCCCACAGCACGCCACCGACCAGCATGCCGCCCATCTGCATGTTGATCAGCAGCACGCCCTGCTCGAGCAGTTGTTCCTTCGGCACGCCGAGCGACTGGAGGCTCGAGACGCGCACGATGGAAAAGAGGATCAGGTCGTAGATGTCGACGAAATACCCCAACGCCGCGACGACGACCGCGAGCGTTGCCGTCTTCGGCCGCTGCATGTGTCGATCAGCGGCGGCTGCGCGAGGCGGCGCGACGCACCGTCTTGGCCGACAGGCGGGCGGCGGGCTTGGCCTTCTTGACGACCTTCACGGCCTTGGCGGGCTTGCGCTTGGCTGCCGAGGCCGACCGGCGCGCGGGCGCTTCGACCACCGCGGGGCCCGGCAGGTCGATGACCAGGTGGGTGCGGTTGGGGCGCAGGCGCTCACGGCGCGCGCGCAGCTCGAGCTTCACCTGCTCGAAGGCTTCACGGCCCCCGGGCACGGTGGAGTGCGAGTCGATGACCTCGGGCGCGCCCTGCACCACGATGGGGAAGGCGGGCGTGCGCGTGTCGAGCTGCTTGAGGCGCGCGGTCAGCATCTGCCGGAAGGTGGTGAGCACGCCCAGCTCGGGCGTGGGCGACGGAGCGAGCAGAATCGCCGCAAACAGGCCGGGGCGACCCGTCTCGTCCATACCCTGCGTGGTGAACGCGTCGGCGATGGTGAAGCCGGGAATCAGCGGCCGCGCCAACAGCTCGCGCGTCAGGTCCTGCAGCTTTCCGTCGAGTCTGGTGTCGTCCAACATGCGTCGGGTCTATACACGAAAGCACCCCGCCGATTGGGAGACCCCTGGCGGATTTTTACAAAATTTCAACAAATTCAAGTGAATTCAGGTTTTTACCGGCGTGCAATCGCCCGGCCCCGAGGGAGCTTGACCACCTTGGCAGGCGCTGCGGCAACCGCTGCCCTGGGCACCGCACCCTGCTGGGGCCCGACCTCGATGGCCTTGAAGACCAGGGTGCTGGCGTGCACCAGGTCGGTCGAGGACATGGAGCCGTCGCTGGTCGACACGACGTGGGTCAACCGGCGCTGACCGTTGGCCATGGTGACGGAAATCTCGAGGCCACCCTTCACCGGCCTGGCAGCGACGGTCGCTTCGCCCCGACCTTCGACGCAGGTCATGGACAGGCAGAGCGTTTCCTTGAGCTGGGAGTCGGCCGGCACCAGCACGATGCGCTCACCGGTCGCGAAGGCGGCGGGTGCGACGAGCAGGGCGGCGAACAGGGCGAGGCGGTTCATGCCCTGGCTGCAATGCACGAGGCCGGCCAGCCGGCAAAGCGCTGATCGCCTGTCTGCGGCACCTGACAGTGGAGCACGCATGCACCACTTCTGGGGTGCTCACTCCGCAACCTGGAGTGGGCACCCCTCTTCGGGTCAAAACCGCAGCTGGGCGCTCACGGTGAGGCCTTGCCGACCTGGTACCACCGCCAGCGCGACCCGCGGGGAGTCGACGAGCAGGCAGATCAACCCGCCCACCAGCAACGCGGCCCCACCGGCGAACCCGCCGATGGCCAGCCCCGAACCCAACCCCTGCCGACGCGAGAACACCGACACGATGCCGGCGTCGGCCTGGTTCGGCACGCCATTGGGCGCATACACGCTCAAGGTCCGCGACGCGTCGGCGGCGATGAGCGTACCCGCCAGCCCCAGGCCCAGACCGGCGACGCCCAGCCCGACCAGCGCCACGCCCAGCCCCGAGACCGCCGAGCGCTGCGGCGCCGACTGCTCGGCTTCCGCGGCGCGCACCGGCGTCGAGGCCACCAGGACCACCAACATCACAGACACCACCACCGACCCGAGCGCTCTCACGGCGCGCCGGCATAGCGCGCGGCGGGTCAGGAGTCGATGAGCCGAAGCTGCGCGGGGTGCCGTCGGAAGGGCGCCTCGTCGGGCTCGGGGGACGCCCCCGCGAGCCCATTGAGCCTGCCGCCAGCGGCGAGCCCCGACAGGAACGCGCCCTCGATTCGCCCGCCCCGGCACCAGTCTCCGCACGCCACCAGGCGGCGGTCGGCGTCGAACAGACAGTCCTCGCCCAGGGGCCGGCTGGTGGTCGCATACCGCCAGCGGTGCTGGGCGACGAAGCGGGGCTCGACCCGGCGCGCGCCGGTCGAGGCGAACACCGCGTCCATCACCTGGGCGATGACCGCCTCGGGCGCCTCGTCGAGGTGCCGGCGCGACCATTCGGCCGTGGTGTGGAAGACCCAGCGTTCGCCCGGGGTGCGCTCGGGTTTGCTCGATTCGCGCGCCAGCCACGAGAGCGGCCCCACGTTGCTGAAGGCCGCGTCCCAGTCCAGCCCCAGCGACTGCTCGAAGGTGGCCAGCACCGCGTGACAGGGCTCCATCACCACCTCGCGCAGCCGCGAGGCGAACGCGAAGTCGGCAGCGTCGATGAGGGCCGCGGCCTGGGGCGCCGGCGTGGCCAGCACCAGCGCATCGAACTGCCCGAGCGCGTGCCCGTCGCTGCTGGTCAATTTCCAGCGCTCACCGTCGCGCACCACCGCGCCCACCTGGGTGCCGAAGCGCACGTCGAGGTCGAACAGCACGCGGGTCACCAACGCGCTCATGCCGGGCACGGCCACCAGCCGCAGCGGCGCCTCGCCCTTCGTGGGCGTGGCGGGGGCGCCCAGGGTGGCCAGGCGCGGCTTCCATTCGGTCACCACCCGTTCCTGCCACCAGGCTCGGGCCCAGCGGGCGAAGCGCTCGTCGCGCACGGTGAAGTACTGCGCGCCGTGGTCGAACTGGCCGTGCTCGCCCCGCCGGGTGCTGACCCGACCTCCCGCGCCGCGGCCCTTGTCGAAGAGGGTGACGGCGTGGCCAGCGTCGACCAGCGTGCGCGCGGCCGCGGCTCCCGAGAGGCCCGCGCCCACCACGGCGACGGCGAGCGGCGTGCTGCGCGAGGGCAGGCGGGTCTTGCGCGCGTATTCGGCGAGGTCGAGGCGACGGGCCTGCTGGTCGAGCGGGCGCGGCCGCACGCTGCCCAGAATCGGCACCTCGGGCGAGAATGGCCGGTCGAGCGCCCCCAGGCACCACAGCAGCCCGCCGTACGACGCGGGGTCACGGCCATCGAGCGCGAAGCGGTGGTTCAGGTCGACCAGCAGCGCGAGCGCGTCGCGGGCATTCTTCGTCCACCCCAGCAGCGCCTTTCCCCAGGTCATGCGCACGGCGTTGTGGAGCTCACCGTGGGTGAGCAACTGGCGCTGACAGGCGTCCCACAGGGCGTCGCCGGTCTGGGCGCGGGCCACCTGCTCCCAGGAGGGCATGGCGTGGCGCGGGTCGGGTTCGTGGCGCTTGAGGGTGTCGCGGGCCCAGGCGGGCAGCGCGTCGATGGTGTCGTGCCGGGGCTGGTGAAGACAGAAGTGCCAGGCCAGCTCGCGCCAGGTGAGCAGCTCGTCGAGGTACTTTTCGGCGCCCTCGGTACGGCGGGCGGCGGCCTCGCGAGCCAGGCGGAAGACCGACACGTGCCCGAAGTGCAGGTACGCCGAGAGCCGCGAGGTGGCGGCGCGCACGGGGTCGTTGCGGTCGCGGGCGTAGCCGTCGAGGCGGGCGTCACGAAAGCGCTCCCAGCGGCGCAGGCCGGCCTCCGAGCCGCCGGGCGTGTGGTGCACGGGCGAGACGGCGTGGTCGATGTCGCAACTGGCCACCAGGTCGGGAATCGAGGCGGTCTGCAGGTCGAGCGGCTCGAAGGGCAGGTCGGCCGGCACGTACGCGACGCCCGCCGGCTCGACGTCGACCCAGGGCCGGGAAATTCGGGCGTCCCACAGGGGCTTGGCCGCGGCGCGGAACTCGAAGGCCCGCGTGAGCGGGGTGGTGAGCAGCCACAGCGGGGCGAGACACGAGGCGTCGACCCGCCAGAGGGGCGCGAGGCGGGCCACGGTCTGGTCCCAGGTGGTGAGCGGGGCCACCGGCATGAAGTCGGTGACGACCAGCGCCGCGCGAGCGACCAGCGTGGCGAGCACGGGCCTTTCATCGCGCTCGAGGTGAAACACCGCGCCGATGCCCCTCGCGGTCAGCTCGCGCTGCACGTCGCGGGCACCCTCGAGAATGAAGGTGTGCAGGCGGTCGCTGGCGTAGCGGTAGCGCTGGCTGAGCGCGTGGTAGACGAAGACGGGCTTGCCCAACGCTCGGCCCATGGCGAGGGCGACGTCGAGGGCAGGGTTCTCGGTGGCGCGGGCGGCGACCCTCATCCAATACACGACGAACTCGCCCTCGCGGGGGGCGGGGGCTGCGGGGTCGACGCGCTCCTGGAGGTGGGGCTCGAGCATCTTTTGCTCATGTTCACAGCCAGCCCGCGAGTCTGCTAGGGCAAGTGCACCATGAGCGACCCGCTGTCGAAGGAGGCCAGAGCGACGCGGGAAACCGCACCGGCCTTCGCGGCGATTTCGCGGTTGCTCTCGGCGACCATCGCGGGGGCGGGCCTGGGCTGGGCGCTGGACCGGTGGGGCGTGACCGAGCACGGCGCGGGTTCGACCTGGGGCACGGCGGGAGGCGCGGTGGTGGGCCTGGGCGTGTTCATCTGGACGGCGGTTCGCATCACCTCGGTGCGGCCGGGGCCGCCGCCTCCTCCGTTGCCATGAGTGATCAGCTCTCTTCCGCGCTGCTCGGAGCCCTCGCCTCGCTCTGTTCGTCGGGGCTGGAAGTGGGCGTGCTTCTGGGCGTCAGGCGTTCGAATGGTCGGGGCGCGACGCTGGTGGCGTTCGGCGCTTTTGTCGTTGCTTTCACTTCACGCATGGTGTTGCTACGGCTCGCCCCGCAGCTGGTGCGGCTGGGGGTTCGAGACGTGAATGCCTTCAGTCTCGGAATGGTAGGGGCGTTCCTGGCGGCGGTGGTGGTTCAGGCAGCGGTTGTGGTGTTGGTCTCCCGGTCGAAAACCAAAGGGTCGTGATGCGTACCGCGACGAAATTGCTGGTTGTGTGTGGCGTGCTGGTGCTGGGCCAGGGCGCGTGGGCCGCCGAAGAGGCAGAGGGTGCGGGCGCCGTGCCGGGCGAGCACCACGCCGAGGCGATGACCCCCCAGGAATTCATCTCGCACCACGTGGCC
Organism: uncultured Myxococcales bacterium; assembly: GCA_903911905.1. Lineage (GTDB taxonomy): Bacteria > Myxococcota > Myxococcia > Myxococcales > Myxococcaceae > Xiheilimnobacterium > Xiheilimnobacterium phototrophicum. The sequence continues at coordinate 44,310 of CAIWFK010000153.1, read as the reverse complement.
GACAGCTACGACTGGGAATTCGAGTACCCGGAATTGCTCAAGAAGGTGGGCCTCACCGTCGAGGCGCCGACCATTCACCTGGGCAAGCTGTTCTCGTTCCTCAAGTTCGAGTCGCCGGTGGGCGCGTGCGCGATGCCGGTCGAGGCGAAGTACTCGCAGGTGCCGCCGATTGGCCGCCTGGCGAACGGCTGCTTCGACCTGCGCCCCTCGAAGGCGCACCTGATGATGGCCTTCTCGGGCCTGCTGGTGCTGCTGCTGGGTCTGAGCTTCGGCAACCGCAAGAGCTCGGCGCTGGTGCCGACGGGCGCGGGGCAGAACCTGTGGGAAGCCTTCATTCAGTTCATTCGCGACGAGATCGCGCTGCGCAACATCGGCCCCAAGGGTGAGAAGTACGTGCCCTTCCTGGCGTCGCTGTTCATCTTCATTCTGGGCATGAACTGGCTGGGCCTGGTGCCGGGCTTCTTCAGCGCCACCGGGTCGATGGTGGTGACCGCGGGCCTCGCGGTCTGCGTGCTGGTGGTCAGCCAGGTCGCGGCGGTGCGGTCGGCGGGCATTCTGGGGTACCTGGCGCACCTGACCGGCGGCATGAACGAGATGGTGAAGACCGGCCCGCTCTACCTGCGCGCCATCGGCTTCGCGCTGATGCTGCTGTTCATTCCCATCGAGATCGTCGGCATTCTGGTCAAGCCCTTCGTGCTCACCATGCGCCTGTTCGCGAACATGTTCGCCGGCCACATGGTGCTGTTCTCGATTCTGGCGCTGGCGCTCATCTCGGGTGGCGCGTGGTACGGCTTCTCGCTGGTCATCGGCACGGTCATCTACGTGTTCGAGACCTTCGTCGGCCTGCTGCAGGCCTTCATCTTCACCCTGCTCTCGAGCATCTACATCGGGCTCGCCGAAGAAATGGGCGCGCACGGGCACGGCCACGACGAAGCGGCCGGGCACCACTGACCTTCATGACCCGCGTCGAAGCCTGACGCGGAGGTAGCACCGCGGAACAACGACTCCCCGCTTGAAGTGGGTCATCAACGCAGCACTGGAAGGCAACACCATGGGTCACGAATACATCGGAGCTGGTCTGGCGATTGGTCTGGCGGCACTGGGCGGCGGTCTGGGCATCGGTCGCCTCGCGGCGGCGGCGCTCGAAGGCGGCGCGCGTCAGCCGTCGATGGCGGGCGACTTGCGCATCACGGCCATCATCACGGCCGGCCTCATCGAAGGCGCCGTGCTGTTCGCGTTCGTCGTCGCGAACGCGCTCGCGGGCAAGGCGTAAGCAGCACCGTTGCGAAAGGCGGGTCACCGGGCGACTGGTGGCCTGCCTCCCTTCACGAAGAACGTTTTCAAAAAGAAGTCCGGAGATTTTCCAATGATGCTGCTGCCCGTTGAAGTGTCGAAGCTGGTCCTGGCGAACGGTGGGGAAAGCGCCGAGTTCGGCGTCGGACTGCTGCTGATGACCATCGTCACCTTCCTCATTCTCTTCGGCATTCTCTCGAAGTTCGCCATCGGCCCGACGATGACGGTGCTCAAGCGGCGCGAGGAGCAGATCAAGGAAGCCATCGACTCGGCCAAGCGCGAGCGCTCGGAAGCCGAGAAGCTGCTGGCCGACCAGAAGGTCGCCATCAGCCAGGCGCGGCAGGAAGCGATGGAGCAGGTTCGCAAGACCCAGGCCGACATGGAAAAGTTCCGCGAGGAGCTGATGGGCAAGGCCCGCAAGGAAGCCGAGGACCTCAAGGCCGAATCGCGACAGCTCATCGAAGGTGAGCGTGCGAAGGCCGTGACCGAACTGCGTGCCGAAGCGGCGAAGCTCTCGATTCTGGTGGCCGAGAAGCTGCTCAACGAGAAGCTCGACGACGGCAAGCACCAGGCGCTGGCGCAGCAGTTCGTCAGCGAGCTGTCGAAGAAGCCGACGGCCTGAAGTCTCTCACCAGGTGAGAAGGAAACTGCGACGTGCTCCTTCCAGGAGCCGTCGCTTTTTCGTTTGCGGGGGCTAGCAATCGGCGTGACGGTTGTGGCATTTGGCGCACGTCGTTTGGGGCAGGTGGGCGGTTCAACGGGTGGTGGAGGTGGGCGATGGGGAAGCAAGGGGCGTGGTGGCTGGGGTCGTGTGTCGTGTTCTCGCTGTCGTGTGGGGCGTCGCCATCGAGCGTGCCTCCGGCAGCGCCGCTCTCGCAGGTCGAACTCGGTCACCAGTGGGTCGACCAGCACGGCTGCGCGAGCTGTCATCAAGACGAAGGAGGCGCGACGCTGGCAGGCGCGAGTGACGTCGTGCCGGGCTCGCAGGTCTGGGCGCCCAACCTGACGCCCGACGTGGAGACCGGGCTGGGGCGCTGGAGCGACGAGCAGGTGGTGGCCGCGGTGCGAGACGGCGTGGGGCCAGGCGGCGTCACCTTGTGCGCACAGATGCCGCGCTCGAAGTCGCTGTCCGACGCGGAAGGCACGGCGCTGGTGACCTACCTGCGCAGCGTACCCGGAGTGCGACACCAGACGCCGCAGGGCACCTGCGCGCAGGCCACGCTGGTGTCCCAGGGGCGCGACGTGGTGGGGCGACTGGGCTGCGAGAGTTGCCACACGGCGAAGAATGGGCCGACGCTGGGAGGCAACCCCTCGCCGCTGCTGGGCGCACACCTGTTCGCTCCGAACCTCACCTGGGACCCGGACACCGGGCTGGGTGACTGGCGCGACGACCAGGTGATTCGGGCGGTGCGCGAGGGCCTCGACGACCAGGGAGCGACGCTGTGCGCGGCCATGCCCCGCTTCACCGCGCTGCAGGACGCCGAGGCGAGGGCCCTGGTGGCGTACCTGCGCTCGCTGCCGCGGGTGCGGCTGGCGGTGCCAGAGAGCACCTGCACCGAGCGACCGGACCCGGCCGATGGCGGCCGTGCCGACGCGGGACCGGGTCCGGCCCCTGTGGATGCGGGCACTGGCGACGGGGGCACGGCGTTCGACGCCGGGCTCGACGGCGGAACGCCAGGGTGGACGGTGCTGGCCACCGACGTCACGCTACCGCCGCCGTGGGTCGCCCCGCTCGCGGCGCTGTCGACCGACGCACCCTCGCTCGAGGCGCTGGCCCACGTGGCGACGCGGGTGGCGGTCCGCGACACCCTGCTGGCGTGGGACACCCCTTGCCCGCTACCGGTGAGCGCGGGCCCCACGCCCTGTGATGGCTTCACGGTGAGCAACGGGTGGGACGAGGGGGTGGTGGACGACCAGGTGTACCTGGGCGCGTCGACCTCGGCCTGCGCGGCCCTGTTGCCGCCGGTGTTCCTGCCGCAGGTGGTGGGCGTGTGGGACCGGCACTTCGACTTCCCCTCGCAGGTCACCACCTTCGTGCTGGCGCCCGCCTCGTGCGCCGACCTCGGCCTGGGCGGCAGTTGGGGCGGCCCCACCAGTGCGGCACCCAGCACCGACATCGCCACGCGGCTGTGGCCCTTTCCGCAAACGCCCACGGCGGTGAGCGTGCGCGGCGTGGTCATCGCCCGGCATGAGGCCAGCGGACGCTACGTCTTCGTCATCGAAGACCCGCCCGGCGGCCGGCATTCGGGCGTGCGGGTGGTGAAGACCAAGGCGGTGGGCGTGCCGCTGGGCACCCCGCCCGACCTGGGCTCGTACGTGGAAGTGCGGGGCACGGCGGTCACCACCGCCACCGGGCGCCAGCAGCTCGAGCTCTGAGGTCTCGTTTCGCCGGGCCAAGCCTTGCCTGCGCAGGGGGCGCGTGGAATGAGACGCCCCATGTCGCGCAAGTACCTCTGGCTGCTGCTCATCGCCGGCGTCGTCATCGTGGCGGACCAGGGCACCAAGTTCCTGGTACTCGACCGGCTGACGACGGCCTTCGCCGGCGCGAGCAATCGGCTGGGGGTGTACGTGGGCGCGGCCCCGGCGCCGGCCTTCGACGGCTACCATTACCGGCCGTCGAGCGACGTGGTGCTCAGCGACGACTTCTTCCGCCTGCGCTACGCCGAGAACCCGGGCGCGGCCTTCGGGCTGTTCCGGCAGTTGCCCGACTCGCTGCGCGGGCCGCTCTTCCACCTGGTCTCGGTGGGCGCGGTGCTGCTGATTGCCTTCTACTATTCGCGGCTGACGGGCGCGGCCGACGAGAAGTGGGCGCGGGTCGGGCTCCCCCTGGTCTTGGGCGGAGCGTTGGGCAACTACCTCGACCGCCTGGCGCGGGGCTTCGTCATCGACTTCATCGAAGCGCACTGGTTCGACAAGGCGTCGTGGCCGGCCTTCAACATCGCCGACTCGGCGATTTGCGCCGGAGTGGCGATGCTGATCATCGATTCCTTCGTGCGCAAGGAAAAGCCAGCGACGAGGGTGACCGCGTGACCGACGACGGCGCCGCGGAGCGACCGCCCGCGCCACCGCACCTGGTTCGGCGGGAGCCGACCACCGACCAGCAGCCCTCGCTGGCGCCCGAGGAGGCGACCGAGCCCCGACTCTCTCGGCGGCCGGCGACCAGTGAGCCCTGGTCACTCGACGTGGTGGGCCAGGCGGGCACCGAGGTGCACGTGGGGCGCCGCGGCCTCATCGTGGGTCGGCAGATGGGTGGGCTGCTGGTCGACGAGCCCTTCATCGCCGAAGGGCACGCCTCCTTTTCCCTGCGCGGCGATGACCTGGTGGTCGAAGACGGCGGCTCGGCGTCGGGCGTCTTCGTGTCACTGCCTCCACTCGTCGTGCTCGAGCCGGGCCACGTGGTCTCGGTGGGGCGCCAGGTGCTGCGCTACCTGGGCGAGTTGCCGCGCGCCGCGCCCCTGCCCGGCACGCTGGCCTTCGAGGCGGCGCCGCTGCCCTATGGCGCCCCGCGACCTCCGCGCGCCTTCCGGGTGGAGCACGTGCTGGTGGGCGAGCGTTCGGGTCAGGCCGTGCTGTTCCGCACGCGCTTCACGTTGGGCCGCACCGAAGGCACGTGGTGCTTTCCCGAAGACGAGCAACTCGACGAACTGCACGTCGAGCTGCGGCCGGGCGACGACGGGCTCGAGCTGGTCACCCAGTCCTCGCGGTGGCCGGCCTTCGTACGGCTCGCGCCGGGCACCGAAGCCCCGCTCTTCCACGGCGCGCTGGTGCGGCTGGGCACGGTGATGCTGCGGGTCATTTCGAACCGGCCAGCAGCCGGCCCATGAGCGAGCGGAGGGCCTCGAGCCGCATCGGCTTGGTCAGCCAGGCGTTGGCGCCCACGCGTGCGGCGGCGTCGGCGAGCTGGGCTTCTCCCATGGCCGAGAGCAGCACCAGGGGCGTGGCCGCGAGCACCGCGTCGGCCCGAATGGCCTTGCAGACCTCGAGGCCATCGAGCCCGGGCATGAGCACGTCGAGCAGACACAGCGAGGGCCGTTCCCTGCGGGCCAGCTCGAGGGCCACGTCACCGCGCTCGGCGCGAACCACGCGCAGCCCTTCCTTGAGCACCACGCGGCTGGCGAACTCGAGAATCGAGGGGTCGTCGTCGGCCACCAGCACGCACTTCGCCGCCGCAAAGCTCGAGGTGGTGGCGACCGCGCGCGCCGGGCCGGTCGATCGGGCCAGGGTGTCGACCGCCGCCTCGAGTCGTGTGGCCACCTCGGCGGGCGCGCCCACCACCTTGACGCCGGCGAGCAGCAGCTCGGTGCGGCTCCACATGACTTCGGTGTTGAGCAGCACTTCATGCCCGTCGGGCAGGGTCAGGCTGAGCGCGACCTGAGCGCCTCGAGCCAACGGCGTGGGGGTCTTCAGGGTCAGGCCGTGCACCGAGAGGCTGCGGGCCGAGGCCTCCATCGGGGCTGGGCGCAGCACGCGGGCCAGAAGCTCGCAGTCCACGCGGGGCTCGGAGCGCCCGGCGATGCGGGCCGATTCGTCACGCTCGACGCCGAGCGCGCGGGCACAGGCCTCGACGGCCGAGGGCTCGAGCTTGACGTACACGCCAGCCGCGGTGCGACCGTCGAGCGGCTGGTGATGCTGCACGACGGCCTCGACGACGACGGGCGAGGCCAGGTCGGGAGCCGACAGCTCGAGGGTGACCCGCTCGCCGAGGGCGAGCGCTTCGGTGGTGGGGACGAAGAGGCGCGCACCATGGGCCTGGACGACGTCGGCCCAGAGGCGAGACCTGGCGAGGAAGGGAACCTTCAACACTGCCCCTTCAGTATGGAGACGACGTCAACGACCCGCCAGTTGTCGGCGCAGGTGCTACACCTGTGTGCATGTCGTCAGAACGGGAAGCCCTGTTCCTCAAGCTGGTGGCCGAGTACCCGGACTCGCCGATGGGCCACTTTTCGTTGGGGCGGTTGTACCTCGACGAGAAGCGCTGGGCCGAGGCGGTGGCGCCGTTGCGGGAAGCGGTGACGCTCGACCCGCACTACGCCGCGGCGCACGTCGCGCTGGGCGACGCGTACGCCGGTCTGGGGAAGAAGGAAGGCGCGAAGTCGGCCTGGCAGGCGGCGCTGGGCACGCCACACGGGCAGCGTGACCTGAGCCTGCAGGCCGACCTCGAACAGCGGCTGCGGGACCTCGACGACTTCTGAAGGTCCGTCGCTCGAGCTCAATAGAACGCGGCGATGAGCGCGAAGGCGATCTGCGGCCAGGGCGCCTTCTCGAGGCTGGCCTCACCGCGCAGTTCCATGTCGCCCTGGGGGCCGTACTTGGTGACGCCGTCGGTGACGACGCGACCCTGGTAGGTCATCGACTTGGTGGGGGTGCGGACCAGCGCCTTGCCCTCGTCCATCTCGAAGCGGAAGATGCGGCCCTGGAACTGGCCGGTGATGACGGTGTGCCCGGCGGTCGATTCTTCGCGGCTGAGCAACAGCTCGGCGCCGCGAATGTGGGTCTCGTCGACCGACACGTCGACGCCGCGGTCACCCAGGGTGCCACCCCAACTGCCGTCGGTGCGCTTGGTCAGGTTGGCGCGGGGAGCGCGCACGCGCACCGCGTCGAAGGTCGCGGTGGCGTCGTAGGCGTGCACTTCGCCAGTCGGCTTGTACTCGCCAGCGGCCTCGGGAACGGTGGTGGGGAACATGCCGGCGCAGCCGCCGAGGAGGACGACGAGGCCGGTGAGCATCAACGAACGCATGGGAAACTCCCTTTAGGGTGAAACTGCGGGTGAGAAGGCATCGCAGTCGGCGGTGCCGGTGAGAACGCCAATCTTGATGGGCTTCTTGACTCCATCGGCGACCAGATTCCAGCGAGAAGCCGACAGCGAACAGCCGTACGACTTGCCGTCGGCTCCGGCCAGCTGCAACGAATAGGTCTCGCGGCGGGACCCTTCGCGCTCGCAGCCGAGGCTGTTGCACGAGCGCCCCAGCCGCACCTCGGGCCAACTGGGCGCAGGCGTGGTGCCGCGGCCGGTGTTGGACACGGTGCGTTCTTTTTCCCAGCGGTCGACGGTGTAGCTGCATTTCTCGTCGTAGACGGGCTCGTCGCGGTACTTCGGTTGGCATTCCTTCTTGCGCTCGAAGGTGCCGTTGCCCCGGTCGACGTCGCGGGTCGAGCAGGTCTCTCCGTCGGGAACCTGCTTCGTCGAGCGCTGTTCGCGCGAGCGGGTCACGGCGTACGCGCCGCCGGGCATCGAGTCGCACCAGGTGCCCTCGTGAACTGCGGTGAGGCGCTCGACGTCGATGTCGCGCGACCAGGTGTGGCCGGTGACGGTGACCGAGACGTCCTTCTTCCAGCTCAAGCCGACGCCGCAGGTGATGCAGCCGAAGACGGCGAGGGCCACCAGCCCCCACAGCCACCAGCGCTTCCCCGACGCTGCGGGGCCAGGCGCGGGTCGGCCGGTGGGCGCGGCGCTCGAGCGGTCGGCCACGGTGGCCACCTTCGCGCTGCCGTCGAGCGGGCTGCCGCAGTTTCGGCAGTTGTTGGCCTTCGCGCCGTTGGGCGTCTGACAGGCGGAGCAGGTGCGGTCGGCGCCGTCGAAGGCGAGGTTGGCGACCGACTCCTTGCCTTCGGGGGGAAAGTAGCGGCGGCTGGCGTCCTGCTGGGCGCCGCACGACGGGCAGAAGCGGTTCGACGCACCGAGCAGCCCGACGGTGCCGCAATAGCCACAGTCCCACCACATTTCGAAGACACCGACCGATTCCTCGCGCTCGCCTTTGACCTTCGGGCGGGGGGGCGGCGGGGCGGTGCCGAGCGTGCCATGGCTCAAGCGCGCCAGCTCGCCGCGGTCGAACCACAGCGAGCCACACTGTTCGCACACGTCGAGCTCGACGCCGTGAAAGACGAAGCCCTTCATGGGCCCCTTGCCGCAGGCGGTGCAGGTGACCGGCGCGGTCTTGCCCGGCGTGCCTTTGGTGACCAGCACCTGGAGCGAGTCGAGGGTGAGCCCGGCCTTCCACAGGAACGGCTGGGCGGCCTTCCAATCGACCATCGCTCCCGAGCAGGTGGGACAGACCTGGCCCGGCGTGCCCGCACCGAGCACGTCACGGGTCGCAACCAGCGAAGCACCATCACGGGGGCAGGCCATGACCATGGCGGCGGACCTTACTTCCGGGGCCTTCGAAAAGCGTGACGCAGTGTTTGCACGGGCACCGTCTGATCGACACGAAGGGTTGGCAGAAGTGGGTGCATGAGCGACGAGCAGGAACGACTCGAGGCGATGGTGGTGGCGCTGCGCGACCAGCTCGACGCGTTGGCCGAGCGGCTCGAGGGGCGACTGGCTGATCAGACCCGACACCTGCACCGACTGCACGCCAGCGTGGTCGAGCTGGAATGCACGCTGCGCACCGACGCACTCGACGAGCCCCCGCCGGCCGTCACCGGAGTAGCGTTGCCGACGTGAGCGCCTTCGCCCTGCTGCTGGTGTTGACCGCCTTGGACGGAGGCGTCGAGCCGGGCGTCATCACCACCTTTTCTTCGCCGGCGAAGGCCTGGGCAGCCATCGACCTGAGCCACACCGACGTGCTGGCGGTGGGCGAGTACCACGAGCGCCTCGGAGCGCCGAAGGTGCGCAGCGCGCTGGCCCACTTCACGCGCGAACTGCTGCCCGTCATCACCCCGCGACCCACCTCGCTGGTGGTCGAGACGTGGATGACGAAGGGCACCTGCGGCCAGGTCGAGCGCACGGCGACCGCGGCCGTCGCCAGGGCCACCGAGCGCCCACAGAGCACCGAAGACGAGGTCACCACCTTGCTCGACCGCACCTTCGCGATGGGCGTGAAGAACCACATTCTGGTGGTCGGTTGCGACGACTACCGCGCCCTGCTCGACGACGCAGGCGAGCTCGACCCCGAGGCCAGCCTGCTGCTGGTGCGCCGCAAGGTCGAAGCCCGGGCGGTGCAGGCGCGCGACGACGAGGAGGCGGCGGTCGAAGGCAAGCTGCTGTTGCTCTACGGCGGCGCGGTACACGCCGACCTGGCGCCCCCGGCCCAATGGGCGCCGTACTCATTCGGGCCCTCGCTCTCGCTGGCAGTGGGCGGTCGTTACACGGAAGTCGAGCTGCTGGTGCCCGAGTACGTCGAGGGCGACGAAGACCTGTCGAAGGAACCGGCGTTCGCCCCGGCCCTGGCGTTGGCCCGCTCGGGCAAGACGGTGTTGGTGCACCCCCGGCCGCGGGTGTGGTGGCTGCTCTTCGCGGCGACGCCCCGTCGGGCACGCTGAGCGCTGCGCGGCGACCCGAGCCGTGGTTTGGTGCGCGCCATGTCTGCGCCTCTTCGCCTCGGTCCGTCGTGCCTCGCCCTCGGTCTCACGCTCGCCGCCTGTGGACAGCCGGCGGTACCCATCGAAAAGACCACCTTCGCGGCTTCGCTGGGCGTCGACTTGAGCCAGTCGACCAAGACCTCGGGCATGTACGTGCGCGACCTGATGGTGGGCGCGGGCGTCTCGCCGCAGGTCGGCCAGGTGGTGACCATGAAGTACACCGGCTGGTTGGCCGACGGCACCCAGTTCGACTCGAACCAGACCACGGGCTTTCAGTTCCACTACGGCGCGGGTGAGGTCATCAGCGGGTGGGACATCGGCGTGGCGGGCATGCGCGTGGGTGGCACCCGGCAGCTCGTCATTCCACCCGAGCTTGGCTACGGCACGTCGGGTCAGGGGCCGATTCCACCGAACGCGGTGCTGGTCTTCACGGTGACGATGGTGAACGTGCAGTAACGCGGCCCCGATCTTTCAGCGCGGAGCGCCCAGCAGGGTCCTGGTGCCCTGCGCCGCGTCAGCCAGCAACGCCACCGCGCGGCGTACGTCGTCGTCGGTGGTGCTTCGGCCCAGGGTCAACCGCACCGCGCCGCGCGCCACCTCTGGGGAAAACCCCATCTCGAGCAGCACCGCGGGGGGCGCCTCGTGCCCGTCGTGACAGGCCGAGCCGGTGGAGGCCGCCAGCAGGGGTGCCCGCGAGAGCACCTCGGTCGCCGAGTGGCCGGGCAGACAGACGTAGGTGGTGTTCGGCAAACGCGCGGTGCCGGCTCCGGCGACGACGGCCCGGGGAAACGCCTGCCGCAGCAACCCTTCGAGCAGCTCGCGTTGGGAACGCAGCCGCTCGGTGAGTTTCGCGAGGTCCCGCTGCGCCGCCGCGCACGCGACTCCGAAGCCGACGAGCGACGCGACGTTCTCGGTGCCGGCCCGTCGACCCGATTCATGGCCCGCGCCGAGTTGCTGCGCTCGAAGTTCGACGTCGGGAGCGACGACGAGCGCGCCCACGCCCTTGGGGGCGTACAGCTTGTGGGCAGCCAGGGTGAGCAGGTCGATGCCATCGGCGGTCACGTCGAGGGGCACCTTGCCCGCAGACTGCGACGCGTCGAGGTGCAGCCGGGCGTGCGCGCGGTGGGCGAGCGTCGCCAACGGCGCGGGTGGCTGCAGCACGCCCGTCTCGTTGTGGCCATGAATGACGGACACCAGCGCGGTGGGCGCGGTGAGCGCGTGCTCGAGGGCGGGCCGGCGCACCACGCCGTGCTCGTCGACCCCCACCCGACGCACGCTGACGCCCTGCCGCTCGAGGTCGGCCACCACCGCCGCGGTCGCGGGGTGTTCGACGGTCGAGGTGACCAGCCCCCGAGCCGTGGCGCAGGCCAGCACGCCGCGCAGCGCGAGCGCGGTGGCCTCGGTGCCACCCGAGGTGAAGATGACCGAGCGCTCGGGCGCATGCACCAGCGCCGCCACCTGCGCGCGCGCCTGCTCGACGGCGTCCTTCGCCACGCGGCCGAAGACGTGGGCGCTCGACGGGTTGCCGAAGTGCGTGCTGAGGAAGGGCAGCATCGCCTCGACCACCTCGGGCAGCAGCGGCGTGGTGGCGTTGTGGTCGAAGTAGAGCGGGTTCGTCACGGCGCGTGAGTCTGCCTCAGGGAATGGGGTCGGTGCACACCGGCGTGCGCTCGAAGCCGTCGAGCAGGAAGGCCGCGAGCGCCTGGGGCTGTGGCACCTCACCGTCGAGCCCGCACACGTCGAGCAACTTCTCGGCCCGCCCGCACCACGAGAAGCGGTGGCACCCTTCTTCGACCTGCGCGCCGTCGAAGCGGGTCAGTTCCAGGCGAACCTCGCCCCAGGCGGTGGCCACGTGTGTGGCGCTCCATTCGATGCGGGTGGGGTACGACTTCCACCGGGTGCCCCAGGTGCCTTCGAAGCGATGGGTGGTGCCGTCGAAGGACCAGGTGAAGTGCCCTTCACGCGCGCCCAGCTTCACGTCCCACGTGCCGGGGTCCGGGCCGGGGCGCACGCCGTCACCGTCGCGGCCGGCAAAGCTGCCGTCAGGCTGCAGGTGCACTTCGCCGCCCACGCCCACGTGTCGCGAAACGACGAGGCCGTCGTTGAACCAGAAGTCACCCACGCGCCCGAGGCGGCTCTGGCTGGCCCAGTCGACGCGCTTCGCGCGGCCCACCGGCGAGACCTCGACGGCCGAGAGGGTGAAGAACCCCACTCCAGTCGCCTCGGCGCCCACCACGACGCGACTGGCCTCGAGGGGAACGTCGAACTCGAAGGTGACGCGCTGACACGGCGATTCCACCCGCAGCCGCTCGCCCGAGAAGCGATGCGCGGGCGAACCCAATTCGACGTCGGCGAAGGCGAAGGGCGGCCGCAGCGGCGCCCCGGTGGTGGCCGCCCGCGCGTCGACGGTGAAGGCCACCCGCACCCGCTGGCCCTTCACCTCGGGTGGAAGGGTGACGACGGCGCCAGCCAGCTTCGCCGACGAGGACTCGACCTTCGCCGCGCCCTGCTCACACGCGGTGCTCGCGCTGACCTGGACCGAGGGCCCGCGCGCCACGAAGGCCGAAGGGGGAACGAGCAGAGGTGCTGCGGCCAGCACCGCGAAGAGCCACATGCCGGGCATGCTGCTCTTCGGCGCGCGGGCACGCCAGAGGGGTCAGGGCGAGACGATGACCACCGGTCGCCCGTGGAGCGCGGCGTCGAAGAAGGCGGTCCACTGCTTGCGGGCGGTGGCGTCGTAGAAGACGGGGAAATGCCCCTGCCCGGGGAACTGGCGGAACACCGCGGTCACGGTGCGGCCGTCGTCCGAGCTCAGGTTGTCCTGGGTGGGCGTGTCGACCGGAACGATGCCGGCGATGCCCGCGGGGATGGAGGCTTCACCGATGGGGTTGGTCTGCGGAATCGACGCTGAGGCCGCCAGCACTTCGGCGGTGAAGGCCGAGGTGTACGGGTCGAGCAGCCCGTTGGTCAGGTAGAGGTGCTTGGGCGCGCCCTGCGGCCGCTTCACGTAATACCGGCCGTAGCTCGAGGGGTCGGCCAGGTCGCCCAGGGCCTGAATGAAGGCCATGGCGGGGTGGAAGGGGTCGAGCGACTCCTTGCCGTCGATGCCCAGAATCAATGGCCCTTCGGCCAGGGCGCGCACGTCGAAGGGGTCCTTGCGCACCAGCACGGTGGTGGTGAGGTTGCCGCCGGCGCCCGAGAGCAGCGAGGCCTTCAGGTGGGTGTCGAACGCGGTGTAGAGCGCTCCCGACAAGCCGCCCTGCGAGTGGCCGAAGAAGCCCACCTGGTCGGCGGCGAAGGTGAGGTCGCGTTGCCCGGGGTCGAGCGACTTCGGAATGGTGACGGCGGCCAGCATCTTGCGCAGGGTGAGGTTGTCGAGCGCGGCCTGGCGGGCGTTGTTGCGGCCGGCGACCACGTTGACGGGGTTGAAGAAGCACAGCTCGACCGACATGCCGAAGCAGCCGCCGCCGGTGCCGCCGCGCGGGCCGTGGAAGACCTGGTCGATGCCGACCGACGCGATGCCCACCGAGGCCAGCTCGGCGCAGATGTCGTCGACGACGCTCAGGTAGTCGCCGCCGGTCCCGTGGCTGTAGAGCACCACCGGAAAGCCGCCCGCCGGCACCGGGCCGCGGGGCACGCACACCGACACCCGCATGTCTTCGACGTAGCCCGGCACCGGCACGCCCGAGGCGTCGAACTGGAAGTCGCCGCCCACCAACGAGAAGGGCACGGTGCCGTGCTGCATGTTGGGCGCCTTGTAGGTGCCTTCGAAGACGGTGAAGCCGGCCTTCGAGTCGTCGTGGACCTTCGCGTTGTCGAGCCCGGGCGCGCTCTGCGCTTCGAGCCAGTCACGCAGCACCAGAGTCTCGTCGAGAATGGGCTGAGTGGTGAAGAGGAACGCGGCGGCCACGTCGTCGACGTTCACGCCCAGGGTCTTGAGCGCGGGGAAGAGCGGGTCGTAGTACGGGTCCTTCGCCTTGCCGTGGAGCACGTTCCAGAAGTCGTGTTCGCTGCCCACGCTCCGGCCGCTGGGGTCGTGGAGCGCGCGGGTGACGACCACCGCGTACTTCGTCTTGGGTTCGAGCGGCAGGCCGGGGTACGGGCGCACGGCGAGCACGTTGCCCTTCAGGTAGAGCGTGGGGTCGGCGTAGAAGTTGAAGTCGACGGGGTGGCGCTTGCCGTACGCGGGCGACGCGGGGTCGACGGCGGTGATGAAGACCGAGGCCGAGGCGAGCTCGGCGTCGTTGGGGGTGGCCGGCAGGGTGGCGACGTCGATGGGCCCGTCGAACTGCACGAAGGCCGGCGACGAGACGCCCCACCCGCTCATCACGCCATCGCCGGTTTCGATCATGTTGAGAATGAGCGAGCCGGTGCCCGGGCGGGGAAAGCGCCTGGTGGGCACCTTGCCGTCGACCAGCCGGCGGTCGTCGGGCCAGGGGCCGTCGAAGTAGCCTTCGGTCTTGTCGACCACGGCGTGACTGCGCGCGGTGACCGGAGCGGCCGACCACCCACAGGAAAAAGCGACGAGCGAGAGTGCGGCGAGGGCGACGAGGCGGTTCACGCGGCGCAATCAAGCATGAACCACGCTCAGCGGGCGAGGCGGTCGAGCACATCTTCCAGGTGCCGGTAGACCTGGATTTCGTGATGAATGACCTGCTCGATGCGGCCCTCGGGGTCGATGACGAAGGTGGCGCGCCGGTCGATCTTCAACACCGGCCACACCACGCCGTATTTTTCCGAGATGACGCGCGACTCGTCACCGATGAGCGAGAACTCGAGGTTCTCGGCTTCGGCGAAGCGGCAATTCTTCTCGGTGCGGTCGACCGAGATGCCGATGAGCTCGGCGTTGAGCGAGTTGATGCGCTGGTGGTTGTCGCGGAAGTTGCGAACCTCGAGCGTGCAGGCCGGGGTGAAGGCCCGGGGGAAGAAGAACAGCACCACCCGGCGCTGCCCCCGAAAGCTCGAGAGCACCACCCGTCGCCCGCGGCAGTCGACCGCGTCGAAGTCCGGGGCCTGGTCGCCGACGTTCAGCATCGCGCCCGCTCTTCTTCACCTTTCGAGGGCACGCTGCAAGTCACAAACCGTGGCCGCGCCACCCAGGTTGACCCGGGCCCCACGCTGGCCCTTCAATGTGGCCATGCGGCTGCGCAGGCGAGACGTCCTGGTCGGTGGGGTGACCCTGCTGGGGTGCACCACCCGGTCGAACCCCATCGACGCGCGGGCGGTCAGCCAGGTGGTGCCCGCCATGCCCACCATCGACGGCGCGGGCGTGCGCCTGCATCGGGCGCTGGGCTCGCGCGCCCTGCCGTTGCTCGACCCGTTCCTGCTCTTCGACGAGTTTCAGAGCGACGACCCCGCCGACTACCTCGCCGGTTTCCCCCAGCACCCGCACCGCGGCTTCGAGACGGTCACCTACATGGTGCACGGCGCGATGGAGCACCGCGACTCGGTGGGCAACGCGGGGCGCCTGCGCCCGGGCAGCGCGCAGTGGATGACGGCCGGCCATGGCATCGTGCATTCCGAAATGCCGAAGCAGGAAAGCGGGCTGATGTGGGGTTACCAGTTGTGGGTCAACCTGCCCCGCGCCCGCAAGTTGATCGCGCCGCGCTACCAGGACCTCGCGCCCGAGACGATTCCCGAAGTCACGCGCGCCGACGGCTCGCAGCTACGGGTGGTGGCAGGCAAGACCGCCGAGGCCACGGGGCCGGTCACCGGCATCGACGTCGACCCGCTCTTCCTCGACGTGACGCTGGGCAAGGGCGCCGAGCTTCGCCAGCCCATTCCCGTCGGCCACACCTGTTTCCTGCTGGCCATCGACGGCGCGGTACGCGTCGGCACGACCGAGGTTCGCGCCGGGTCCCTGGCGGTGCTGCAGGGCGGGTCGATGGCGCAGGCCCACGGCGTCGAAGGCGGCGGGCGGGCCCTGTTGCTGGCGGGCCGGCCGCTCAACGAGCCGGTCGCACGCTCGGGGCCCTTCGTGATGAACACTGAAGACGAGCTCGCGCAGGCCTGGGTCGATTACCGCGCGGGCGTGTTGACCCGGGGCTGAGCAGGCTCGACCCTTGAATTTCGAAGGCGCTCGTTCGACGGCGAGTGACAACGACCTGCGACCCTGCTGCGATTGGGCCTTCTGGGGAGAGCGTTCGCATGAAGAAGATCGCCGTGCTGACCTCGGGTGGTGACTCGCCCGGCATGAACGCCGCCAGTCGCGCGGTGACCAAGCTCGCGGCCGCCAAGGGCACCCAGGTGCTCGGCGCGCTCGAGGGGTACGAAGGCCTCATCGACGGCGCGTTTCGCGAACTGACCCACGTCTCGAGCGACGGCGCCATCGTCATCGACGGCGAGGTCGACACCGCGGGCAACCAGGGCGGCACGCTCATCGGCTCGGCGCGCTCGCTGCGCTTCCGCGAGAAGGAAGGCCGCGCGAAGGCCTTCGCCCAACTGCAGGCCCGGGGCCTCGAGGGGCTGGTGGTCATCGGCGGCAATGGCTCGCTGACCGGCGCGCACGCCTTCGCCACCGAGTTCGGGGTGAAGGTGATGGGCATTCCCGGCTCCATCGACAACGACATCGGCTGCACGGCGACCGCGCTGGGGGTCGACACCGCGCTCAACACCATCGTCGAGGCCTGCGACCGCATCTCGGACACCGCACGCGCCCACCGCCGGGCCTTCGTGGTCGAGGTGATGGGCCGCGACTGTGGGTACCTGGCCATGGCCAGCGCCATCGCCATGGCCGCCGACGCGGTGCTCATTCGCGAGCGCGGCAAGACCGAAGCCCAGTTGGTCGAAGACATCGCCGGGGTCATCAGCACCGGCTATTCGCGCGGCAAGCGCCGCATTCTCATCATCAAGGCCGAGGGCATCACCGTGCCCTGCACCCGATTGGTGAAGCTGACCGAAGAGCGCATGCGGCCCGAACTGCCCACGGTCGAAATTCGCGCCACCGTGCTGGGCCACGTGGTGCGCGGCGGCGCGCCCAGCTACCAGGACCGCGCCGTGGCGGGCCGGCTGGGGTTCTCGGCGGTGACGGCGTTGCTCGAGGGCGCGACCGACGAAATGGTGGGCTGGCTGCCACCGACGCCGGGAGGGCTGGCCACCGCCGATTCGTCGGTGCTGCGCTTTCCGCTCGACCGGGTACTGACCGAGACGGCCTCGCTCATCGACGGCTCGAGCCCCGTGACGAAGCGGCGACTGGCGTTGATGGAAAAGGCGTCGGGCGTGTTGGCGCTCTGAAGGCAGACTCGAAGGGAGATTCACCGTGGTTCGACTGTTGCTGGCAGTAGCCGTGATGTCGTCGGGGTGCGCCGGGTTCCGCGTGGTCGAGCGGGGTGACTGGCAGCGGGTGTGGGTCGACTCGGCCAATCGCGGGGCCACCGACCCGCAGACGGTCATCACCAAGGACCGCTGGGAAGAAGACCTGATGCAGGGGAACAACCGCATCTGGGAAGCGCCTCCGGGCTGGCGTTCGCTCGCGCTGCACGAGAGCGGGCCACTGGGGCTTCAGGTGGGCGAAGTGCTCGAGGTACGGGTCGACGAGAGCGTGCCGGCCGAACTGCAGGTCGACGGCAAGGCCATCGAGGTCTACTGGAACCCGATGAAGAAGAAGGACGACTGGAAGGACCACACCGACGTGACCATTCGCGAGTCGCGCCTGCTGCTGCTGGGCAAAGAGCCCGGGGTCGCCACCCTGCGGCTGACCCGCGGCACCACGACGCAGGACATCGCCGTCACCGTCAAGAAGTGAGGCGTCGGCCGACGACGAAGGCCAGGCCCTGCGCGTTGAGCTGCAGGTCGAGCTCGAGCAGCGCCAGGTCTTCGCGAGTCAGCGTCAACCCGGCGACGGCGGCAGTGCGCACCATTTCCTGCTCGAGCGCGCGACGAAGCGGGGCCTCGCAGTCCTTCTGACCTCGCGCCACGCAGTCGTCGATGGCGGCCTGCGAGAAGTCGACCCACTGGTGCACCTGCGCGGCGATGTCGGCGACCTCGGTCCAGGGGCCGAAGTGCGTGGGGTACACCGCACGTGGCTTCAGCGCCACGATGCGGTCGACCGCGCGATGCGCCTCGACCGCGTCGAAGTCGATGGGGCTGGTCGAGGGGAACGCGAAGCGCTTCGCGCGCTGCAACCGCGGGTAGGTCAGCCCGAACGCGTCGCCGGTGAAGACCGCGTCTTCCTTCGGGTCGTGCACCACGAAGTGATGCTTGGCGTGCCCTGCGGTGTGGAAGAACGAGAGCGTCGAGGTGCCGAGCGCGACCTGCGCGCCGTCGTCGAGCGCCCGCACCCGCTCGGCAACGATGGGCTCGATGGCGCCGTAGAGTTCGGCGAAGCGCTGCGCCCCGTACACGTGCTGGGCGCTGGCGATGAGCTTGCCGGGGTCGATGAGGTTGCGCGCGGCGCGCGGGTGACACAGCAGCGTGGCGTTCGGGCAGGCGGCCATCAACGCCGAGGCGCCGCCGGCATGGTCCAGGTGGGCGTGGGTGACGATGACCCACCGCACCTGCTCGGGGCGACGGCCGTCGGCGGCGAGCGCGGCGAGCAACTTCGGCACCGCGTGGGTGGTGTTGGTCTCGATGAAGGCCACTTCGTCGCCCTCGACGCGCAGGTAGGCAGCCGCGACGTCGGGGCCCAGGTAGTCACAGTCGATGGTGCGAATCATTTCGTCACCTTCGCGCCAGGCAGTGCGGGAATGACGGGGCTCTCGGGCAGGGGCACGTCGACCGCCATCGGCCGGCCGCCCCGCAGCAATTCGTAGTGGATGGCGGCTTTCGGCTTGAGCGAACGCAGCGCCTTCGCCACCTCGTCGGGCCTGGTGGTGTCGACGCCGTTGACCGAGGTGATGAGGTCTCCGCCCAGCACCACCTCGTTGCCGCCCACGTTGCTGGGCACGCCGCCCGCCTTGAGCCCCGCCTGGTCGGCCGGGCTGCCGGGCCGCACCTTCTCGACGAGGAAACCGCTCTCGACCGGCCAGTTGAAGACCTGCGCCACGTCGCGGGGAATGTAGCGCAGCGAAACGCCAATCCACGGCAGGGCTTGCTCGAAGAGCCGGGTGCGCACCACGTTGCTGGGCACCGCGAAGTTGAGGCCCACGCTGCCGCCCGAGCGGGAAAGCATGAAGCTGGCGATGCCGACCACCTCGCCCGATTCGGTGAAGAGCGGCCCGCCCGAATTGCCCTGGTTGATGGGCACGTCGGTCTGTACCAGGTGTCGGGGCATCAGCCCCCGCTGCCAACTGCCACGCATCGCGCTCACCACGCCGGCCGTCACGGTGTGCTCGAGGCCGTAGGGCGCGCCGATGGCGAAGAGCCGCTGCCCGGGCTTGAGCGCGTCGGAGTCACCCACCTTCGCCACCACCACCTTCGGCGGCAGCTTCGCCACCTTGAGCAACGCCACGTCTTCCGAGCGCGAGAGCGAGACGATGGTGGCCTCGCTGCTGAACCCATCTTTCCACTGCACTTCGATGCCGTCGGCGTCTTCCACCACGTGGGCGGCCGTCACCACGAAGCCCTGCGCGTGCACCAGCACGCCCGAGCCGGTACCCACGTTGACCGCCACCACCTGCCGCTCGTCGGTCTGCTGCGAGACGCGCTCGGCGACGCGAATGGTCACCACCGAGTCGTCGACCTTCGGGAACACGTCTTCCAGGGGCACCATGGGCACGGCCAGCACGGCCGCTACGACGAGGGACACGAACATGCGGCGCAGGTTGTCACATTTTTCCCCGCCTCCCCCGGCCGGCTTTCGCGCGAGTCAGCCGGCGTACGAGCGCGCGGGCTTCCTCCAGGGTGGGAGCGCCACGTGTTGCGGCTGGCGCGCGAGCGCCCCCAGGTGGCGGTCGCGCGCGCCGGTGCGCGAGCCAGGCAGGTGCGGAATGCGGAAGTACGCGCGACGGCCCAGCGGCTTCTCACGCGCGTCCACGGCTCTTCCCGGTGGTCATGCCACCCGCGATGAGGTGGGCCAGGCGCAACGGTTCGGGGATGACGCCGTGCGAGGTGGTGTTCTCGAGCATGCGCGCCGCCTCGTCGAGCGAGAGCCCGGCGCGTTGCACGTACAGGGGCCCGACCTTCTCGGGCGTACCGGCCTGCTCGACCAACGCGCGACGGGCCTCGGCGCCAGGCACCCGGGCCAGGGCGTGGAAGAACGAATCGAAGCGCGGAAAGTGGCGCATCACCACCAGCACCGGCATCTCGAGCATGGCGTGCAGCGCATGGAGGTCGATGACGTTGAAGCCGGCGGTGGTGAGGCCCTGGAGCATCACCCCGCGCACGTGCACCAGTGACTTGTTGCGCACCAGGTTGGCCATCACTGCGGTGGCGTCGTCGCCGTCACGGGTGACTTCGCCTCGCACCACGATGTCGAGGCGCGTGCCCGAGCAGACGGTGCCCACCAGCGCCACCGGGCCGCGATGGGTGCGCGCGAAGGGCGCGTCGTCGAAGCCGATGACGTTGGACAGGCGACGGGGCCAGCGGAGCGTGGACATGGGTGACTTCAGCGACGCCGGCGACGAGCGAAACCTGAATGCCCCTTCACGGCTTCGGAGGCGGCGTACAGGCGGCCTTGCACTGCTTCGTGGTCTGCTGGCAGGTACCCACGCACTGCATCAACCGCTTGCTCTCACCGGGCTTCGAGGCGTCTTTGGGGTCGCCGGCGCAGGTCTTCATGCAGTCCGACGCCTGCTGGTTGCACTTCGTCTCGCACGGGTTGTCGGCGAGGGCCACGCAGGCGACCAGCGAGAGCAGCACGGCGAACGAGCGCATGCTCACCAGTGTAGATCAGCGCGAGCCTCCATCGGGAATCGACCGCGTGGCGTCGCACTGGCGCAGGCACGAAAGCAGCCGCTGCCCATCGGCCTCACGAGGCGCCCCCGCACAGGTCTTGAGGCAACCGGCCTTCGCGTCGCTCGCTGGCCTGTCGACCGGGCTGGCCTGGCTGACCACCACCAGCAGCAACGTCACCCCGAAGATGATTCCTCGCATGCGGAACCAGACGCAGCCGGCACCGCTGAAATTCTGAGGCCGCGCGGGTTTTTCCGTTCAGCCGGCTGACCCAACCGTCTGGAATTCGTCGTACCGGTCCCAGGAACGGCCCTTGCTCTCGCTGCCCACCGCCATGCGTCTGCTCGCCCTGCTCTGCCTGACCCTCGTCGCCTGTGGAACCCCGGTGAGCCCGGGCGATGGAGGCCTCGACCTGAACGACGTCTCGTTCTTGTTGCCGCTGCCACCCGCGGGGCACGAAGCGCGGCTGCTCTCGCTGGCCGACGGCGCCAGCCACGGCGTGTTGCTGCCCAAGCCGCTCTACGACGCGCTGCCGCTGGTGGTGGACGGTGCCGACGTCACCACGCTCTCTTCGATCATTCGGGTCATCAGCGTTCGGGTCGACCCCTGTTTTCCGGGCAGCACGCCGCCGGCGCCGCCGACGTGCGTGAAGCATGTGCGGCTGGTCGCGCAGCCAGTCCTTGCAGGAGGCGAGGACGCGGGCTTTCGCACCACCACCGAAGACGCGACCATTCACCTCTTCTACGACCTGAGCGATGCCGACTTCGACGACGTGCACCGCGCGCTGTGGCGGCTGAAGGACTCGGTGGGCGCGGCGACCGACCACCAGCCGCTCGACGTGCACCCGGTGATGCAGCGCGAAGGCGTCGACGGGCCGTACTTCTCGGCGGTGCGCTCGCTGGTGCTCGACCACTGCGGGGCGCAGAACCTGGTGCGGGTCGCGTACATGTCGGTGGCGCAGCAGGGCGCCAACTGGCGGTTCGGGGCGTTCGACGTGGTCGACGGAGCGCTGGTGGCGGCGGCCATTCCCCGCATCGACGGCGCGACCGTGCAGGGCTTCCAGGAGTTCGGCAACACCGCCTTCCGCTCGGGGCAGTTGCTGCCGTCGGTCTCGGGCGACGACCTCGACGTGCTGTTGTCGGAAAGCGACCTGCGGTTGACCGACACCCGCACGCTCGACAAGGCCCTGACCTCGGCCCTGCAAATCGAACACCCCGACCGCAGCTCGCCGAAGACCATCGACTGCGCCAGTTGTCACGTGGCCAGCCGCGCGCGCCACAACGCCGAGCACCGGCGCATGGTCGACACCTCGAGCTGGCCCGATGCCTTCAGCGCCGACCCGCGCTTCGACCTGCGCCGCGTCGATGCGGTGGGTGACGACCCCAGAGCACTGCGCTCGTTCGGGTACCTGGGGCCGCTCTCGGCCTTGAGCCGGCGCACCATCAACGAGTCGGCGGTCATCGCCTCCACGCTGTCACGCACCAGGCCGTGAGCAAGTAGGCTGCGTCTCGACCATGAAGCGCCTGCTCGTCGTGCTCTGTCTGGCGGTGGCACCGGCCGCGCGCGCGGTCGACGTGTCGTTGCAGTTCGGGGTGCTCGAGGTGGTGTTGGTGCCCTCGGTGACCCACGCGGGCCTGTACCCGAACGTTGGGGTGGGCTTCGGTTTTCCCCTGGGCCATCGGCTCTCGCTGCTGACCGGCGTGGCGCTCGAGGTGAGCCCCGACCAGGGCCGCGGCGGGCTGGTGTTCACCGCGACGCTCGACTGGCAGGTCGCCGAGCATCTGGGGCTCGACCTGAACGTGGCCGCCATTCACGACCAGCCGGGGCTGAAGTTCGCCTCGTCGGAATTCTTCCTCGGTGCGGGCCCGGGCGTCTCGGTGCTGCTGGGCAAGTGGACGCTCTCGCCCTTCGTGAGCCTGTTTCACGGGCTCAACGTGCCGGGCTACAGCCTCGTGCCGGGCCTGAGCGTCGCGTACGTGTTCTGAAGCGCCGTCACTTCGCCTTCGGGCGGAACACGGCGGGCGCGGCCGCGGTGCCCTCGAGGAACGGGCCTCCGATGAGGTCGACGCAGTAGGGAATGGCCGGGAAGACGGCGGTCAGGCATTCGCGAATCGACGCTGGCTTGCCGGGCAGGTTCACGATGAGCGACTGGCCGCGAATGCCGGCGGTCTGGCGCGAGAGAATGGCAGTGGGCACCTTGGTGAGCGAGACCGCGCGCATCAGCTCGCCGAAGCCGGGCATCATCTTCTGACAGACCGCTTCGGTGGCCTCGGGGGTCACGTCGCGCAGGGCGGGGCCGGTGCCGCCGGTGGTCACCACCAGGCCACAGCGCTGCACGTCGCATAGCTCGACCAGGGTGTTCTCGATGGTGGCGCGGTCGTCGGGAATCAGGCGGTACACGGGTTCCCACGGCGAGGCGAGCCAGGCGGTGAGGGTCTCGCGAATGGCCGCGCCCGAGAGGTCTTCGTAGACGCCGGCCGAGGCGCGGTCCGACATGGTGACGATGCCGATGCGAGCGGTCATGACCGGGTGGTTAGCATGTGATTTCGCCGTTGAAACGCGGCATGGTCGCGCCCCATGAGCATCAAGGCCGACAAGTGGATCCGTCGCATGTCGCTCGAGCACAAGATGATCGAGCCCTTCGAGCCGCACCTGGTGCGCACCACCGACAAGGGCACGCGCGCGGTGTCGTTCGGCACCTCGAGCTACGGCTACGACGTGCGCTGCGCCGACGAGTTCAAGGTCTTCACCAACATCAACAGCACCATCGTCGACCCCAAGAGCTTCGACCCGCGCAGCTTCGTCGACGTGAAGGGCTCGGAATGCATCATTCCGCCCAACTCGTTCGCGCTGGCCCGCACCGTCGAGTTCTTCCGCATTCCGCGTGACGTGCTGGTCGTGTGCCTGGGCAAGTCGACCTACGCGCGCTGCGGCATCATCGTGAACGTGACCCCGCTCGAGCCCGAATGGGAAGGCCACGTCACGCTCGAGTTCTCGAACACCACCCCCCTGCCGGCGCGCATCTACGCGAACGAGGGCGTGGCGCAGATGCTCTTCTTCGGCGCCGACGAGGTCTGCGAGACCAGCTACCGGGACCGCGGCGGCAAGTACATGGGGCAGACCGGCGTGACGTTGCCGGTGACTTGACTTCAAGTCAGAAAGGCTCGAACTCCTTCGTCGGCGGGTCATGACCCCGTTGCGACAGATTCGCGACAGAGTCGAGCCCGCTTCGACGAGCAGACCATCGTCGTCTCCCAGGCGTACGACCCCGCGATTGCCGAGCCGCGCTGAAGGCCGGCCGGTTCGTCTCGCCATTCTCGTTCGAGCGCATGACGTGGGTGAAGCCGTCGTTCACGTGGATGCTGGAGCGCTGCGCGGCGGCGGCGAGCTCGAGGAGCGGCTTCCCGTCGAGCGACCGTACGCCCTCGAGCTGTGACGGCGGCGGCCCACTTCCTTCGCCCGCACGAACCTCGTCGGACCGTGGCACACTCGCCGCCCATGAGCGCCGACACCGAAGCCTTCGAGACCACGGTCAGTGCCCAGCGCGCCCGGCTCGCGCTCCCACTCTCGGCGCTGCGGGTCAGCGCCATCAGCACCTGGTGGATCATCGGCTGGCTCCAGGTGTGGGTGGTGGCGATGGTGCCGGTCGGTCTCTACGCCCTGACCTCGGCGGCGGTGCTGGTGATGATGCTGGCCATGCCGTCGTGGCGCGCGCGCACGGCGTGGTCGCTGCCCTTCATCGACATTCCCTTCATTCTCTGGGCGCAGTGGACCGTCATGCCCCGCGAGGCCAGCCCCGGCCTGACCGCCGCGCTCACCTTGAGCATCTTCCTCACCGTCGCGCTGCTCTCGGTGCTCACCTTCAGTCGCGGCGTGCTCTGGGCCGCGTCGATTCTGGGCGCCACCGCGGCCATCGCGCTGCAGGTTCACGTGGGCGAAGAGCTGCGACACACCATTCCCGCCACGGTGCTGGTGATGATGGTCTGCGCGGTCAGCGGCACCTTCGGCGTGCGCCTGGTGTTCGCGCTCGCGCAGCAATTGGTCAACGAAGCCCGGCAGCAGGCGCGCCTGGGCCGGTACTTCTCGCCTCAGGTGGCGACCCGCCTGGCCTCGATGGACGACGTGAAGCCCGTCTCGAAGGACGTCTCGATTCTCTTTTCCGACGTGCGCGGCTTCACCAGCATGAGCGAACAGCACGACAGCGCCACCGTGGTGCGTTGGCTCAACGAATACCTCACCGACATGGTGGCCGTGGTCTTCAAGCACGGTGGCACGCTCGACAAGTTCATCGGCGACGGCATTCTGGCCTACTTCGGAGCGCCTCTCGACCAGCCCGACCACCCCGCTCGCGCCGTGGCCTGTGGCATCGAGATGCTGACCGCGCTCGAGCAGCTCAACGCCCGACGCGTGGCTCGCGGCGAACCGGCGCTGGCCATCGGCATCGGCATCCACTCCGGGCGGGCCACGGTGGGTGACGTGGGCTCGGACCAGCGCCGCGAATTCACCGTCATCGGCGACGCGGTGAACCTGGCCGCCCGCATCGAGAGCCTCACCAAGAGCGTGGGCACCGAGCTGCTCATCTCGGCCGACACGAAGGACCGGCTGACCGACGAGCGGTTGAACTGGAACGCCACCGAGCCACTGCCCGTCAAGGGCAAGGCCGAACCCGTGCGCACCTTCGCGCATCAGAAGGGTCAGCGCGTGAAGGGGTCGGAGTCGGCGTAGAACGCGCCGCTGCGGACGTTCGTCGTGGTCGCTGCCTCGACGATGCGCGCCACGCCCTGCGCGAGTGACCGCGGGGCACCGGGGCCGCCCATGTCGGTCTTCACCCAGCCCGGGCTCGCCGCGACCACCAGCCGTTTGGGGAACTGGCGTGCCCACGCCTGGGCCAGCGCATTGAGCAACGCCTTCGACACGCTGTAGGCATCACGGCTGAAGCCCGCGCGTTCGGCGCCGTCGGGCCCGCCAGCCGCGAGGTATTCGGCCGCCAGCACTTCGACCTCGGCCTGCGTGGTGACCCCTTCGAACCGGGCCCGCATGGCCGACGAATACGAATGCAGCTGCCCCATGCTGCTCGAGACCAGCACGATGCGCGCGTCGGCCGCGAGCACCGGCGAGAGCGCCTCGGTCAGGCGAATGGGCGCGAAGACGTTGGTGGCCAGCGTGCGCGCCGCGGTCTCGGGAGTCGAGGTTCGCTCGTAGATGGCCGCGTTGTGAATGAGCCGCGAGAGCGCGACCTTCGAGTCGACCAACTGCGAAGCCAGGGCCCGCCGCTGCCCGTCGTCGGTGACCTCGAGCCCGAAGGGCCGCACGTGGGGCCCGAGCTCGTCGGCGAGGGTACGGGCGGCCGCGAGGTCGCGGGCGGTGACGAGCAACGGTTCACCGCTCGAGGCCAGGGTGCGCGCGACGCCGCGACCGATGCCGCGGCTGACGCCAGTGAGGAGGGTGGCCATGACGGGGCTCTACCCTTGCGCACGCCGCGAGGCGAGCGTTCGCGCGACGACGCCGCACCCCACGAAGCCGAACGCGTTGAGCGCCCCGTGGGTGGGCACCATGTCGACCACCGTCAGCGCCGGCACCGACGGCCAAGAGTTCGCCATCGCCCAGCCGACCGCGAGCACCATCGACCCCCAGGGGCACGACGAACTGACCACCAGCAGCACCCGCGGCCAGCCAGGCAGGGCCCTCACCTCGAGCAAGCCGAGCGCCGCGACCGCCCACGCGCCGAGCGTCATCAGCACCGCACCGCCCACCTGCAACGTCGCCAGCCGGGTCAGGAACCCCAGCGCCACCACCACCGGCGCCACCCCGACCAGGCCCACGGTCACCTGACGCACCGTCGACGAGGGAGCCGGCTCGAGGAGCTTCCGCGCCAGCCAGAACGTGCCCACGCCGGCGTACGAAAAATGGAGCGCGGTCAGCTTCACGATGGGCTCGACGATGCCGAAGGCCGTGAATTGCGCGCGCGAGGCCACCAGGGCCAGCGCCGCGACGACGCCGAACCCCACATTGACCACGCCCAGCGCGTCACGCGCGATCGCTCGGTCGACGAGCCGCCACGTCACCAACCCGACCCACGGCGCCACCAGCAGGGCAGCCCACACCCCGTCTGGCGCGAGCAAGGCCGCGACCACCGAGCCCGCGGCCAGCACCCCCCCCCCCCACCAGGCCCCACCCAGACACAGCGGCCTCACCACCGCCACGCCGAGCACCAGCGCGAGGTTCCTGACGGGAATCATCCACACGCGCGCCAGCCTGACACGGCCACCGCCCTCGCGCGGACGCCGGCATCAGCCACCGTGACAGTTGTCAGTCGACTCGCTCGTCGGGGGCTTGAGCTTGGCTCGTGAAGGGCCTAGCTCGAAGCGCATGTTCGTTCAGCCGCGCACGCCGTCGTCGACCACGTTGCCTCCTTCCGTGCTCGAGGTGCCCGACGTGACCCAGACGCTGCGCCGCGCGGTCGACAACCTCGCGCGCCTGCAAGCGCCGAGTGGCAGTTGGCCTGCCGACTACGGCGGCCCGATGTTCCTGCTGCCGATGTGGGTCGCCCTCGCGTGGGCCGCGAAGCGCCTGCCCGACGCCGCGCGCACCGAGCGACTGCTCACCTATTTCCGCTCGGTACAGCGGGCCGACGGCAGCATCGGCCTGCACGCCGAATCGACCAGCGGCAGCATGTTCACCACCGCGCTCTCGTACGTGTCGATGCGGCTGCTCGGCGTCGACCCGGGGGACGCGGGCCTCACGCGCATGCGCGGGTGGATTCACGACCACGGCACGCCGCTGGGCGCCGCCAGTTGGGGCAAGTTCACGCTGTGTCTGCTGGGCCTGGCCGAATGGGACGGGCTGCACCCCCTGCCACCCGAGCTGTGGCTGTTGCCCAGGGACGCGCCGCTGCACCCTTCGAAGCTGTGGTGCCACGCGCGCCAGGTCTACCTGCCCATGGCGTGGCTCTACGGCAGCCGCGCCACCGTGCCCCTGACGCCGCTGCTCGCGGCACTTCGCGAAGAGCTGTACGCCGGCCGCTACGCCACCATCGACTGGAAGCGTGAGCGCGACACCGTGTCGAAGGCCGACGACTACCGCCCCGCCACCGCCGCGCTCGCCGCCGCCAACCAGGCCCAGCGGGTCATCGAGAAGCTGCCCAAGGTGCTCTTCCGCCAACGCGCGCTCGACGAATGCCTGCACCACATTCGCTACGAAGATGCGGTGACGAGCGACCTCGACATCGGCCCGGTCAACGCCGTGCTCAACATGTTCGTGCACCACTTCCGGGGAGAAGCGGGGCGCGCCGACTTCGAGCGCGGCTGGCCCAAGTTCGACCAGGCCTACCTGTGGGACGGCCACGACGGCCTGAAGATGCAGGGCTACAACAGCAGCGAACTGTGGGACCTCGCCTTCACGGTGCAGGCGCTCGAGGCCACGCGAGCCACCAACGCCGTGCCCGACTCGCTCCTGGCGCCCGTGCTCGAGAAGGCGCACGCCTTCCTGCGCGACAACCAGATTCTCGACGACGTGCCAGAGCCCGAGCGGCACTACCGTCACCGCAGCAAGGGCGGTTGGCCCTTCAGCACCCGTGCCCACGGCTGGCCCATCACCGACTGCACCGCCGAAGGGCTGCGCTGCGCGCTGTTGCTCGAAGGGCGCTTCACCCCGGCCATTCCCACCTCGCTGCTGCGTGATGCCGTCAGCCTGATGCTGTCGTGGCAGAACGACGACGGCGGGTGGGCCACCTACGAAAAGAAGCGCGCGGGCGGCTGGCTCGAGTCGCTCAACCCCTCGCAGGTCTTCGGCGACATCATGGTGGACTACTCGTACGTCGAGTGCACCAGCGCGTGCGTGCAGGCGCTGCTCGCGGCGAAGGCCCGCTTCCCGGGAAGGTTCGACCTCGAGGCCCGCATCGCGCGCGGCCTCGACTTCATTCGCAGCCAGCAGCGGCCCGACGGCAGCTTCGAGGGCAGTTGGGCGGTCTGCTTCACCTACGGCACCTGGTTCGCGGTGAAGGCGCTGCGGGCGGCGGGGGCGAGCGACGACGACCCGGCGGTGCGGCGCGCGGCCGCCTTCCTGCTGGGCAAGCAGCGCCCTGACGGCAGTTGGAGCGAAGCGGGAGACACCTGTCGCGAACGCCGCTGGGTCGAGGGCGAGCACGGGCAGGTCGCGCAGACCTCGTGGGCGCTCTCGGCCCTGGTGCATGCGGGCTGCACCGACGAGGCCGCGATGGCACGAGCGGCTCGCTTCCTGGCCGGTCGGCAGGAGCGCGACGGCAGTTGGGCTCGCGAACCGCTGGTGGGCGTCTTCAACCGCACCTGCCTCATCAACTACGACAACTACCGCCACCTCTTCCCGCTCTGGGCGCTGGCGGAATGGCGTGCGCGCTCGGCCTGACGGCTCAGTCCTGCAGGTTCTTGCTCGAGCGGTGCGCGGCCGGAGCGGGCGCTGACGCGGGAGCAGGGGCGACGTTCGCCGCCTTGACGACGGGCGTGGGAGCGACCAACGCGACGGTCTTCACGGGCGCCGGCCTGGGCGCGGCGGCCAGCGGCGGCGCCACCTTCTGCACCGGCGTGGGCTTCGGAGTCGGGCGCTCGGCCACCGGCCGGTTCAGGACGGGAGCCTTCGCCTTCGTCGCCACCGCCACGGGAGCGCCGTTGACGGGGTGCCGTTCCCACGCCTCGAGCGCCACGCTGACCGCTTCCTCGAAGCTGCCCTCGTAGACGAAGGGCTCGGTGGTCAGCGCCTGGAACCCGCCGAGTGACACGGTGCTGGTGAAGGTGTGCTGCTGGTCGTCGCTGGCGACGAAGCCGAGCGTGCAGGTCTTCGCGCCCGAGCAGGTGAGCGTCGAGAAGTGGTACTCGAACGAGCCGCTGCACCACGTTTCCGGGCACAACTGGTTGAGCTCGGCGACGCGGGCCACCAGCGGGTCGATGACCTTCGCGGTCGCCAGCACCTTCGGCGCAGCGCCGCTGGGGTGCTTTTCCCACGTGGCGAGGGCGGCGCTCACCGCTTCTTCGAAGCTGCCTTCCCAGGTGAAGCCGTTCGACTCGTCCTGTTCGAGCGCCTGGAAGCCGCTGAGCGCGACCTCGCTGCCGTACGACTGGTGGTGCTCGTCGGTGGCCGCAAAGGCCAGTACGCAGGTGGTGGGGCTCGCGCATCGCACCGCGTGGAAGACGTAGCTGAACGAGCCGCTGCACCAGGTCTCGGCGCACAGGTCGTTGAGCTCGGTGACGCGGTCGAGCAACGCCTGGGGCGAGGGAAGCGCGGGCCTGGGCGCGAGGCTGGCCGGGTGCTTTTCCCACGCGGCGAGCGCGGTGCTGACCGCCTCTTCGAAGCTGCCCTCGTAGCGGAAGGGCTTCTTCGGCGAATCCATCAGCGCCTTGAAGCCGCTGACCGTCACCTCGCTGGTGAACGCGTGGCCCTGCGCGTCGGTCGCCTCGAAGCCCAGCACGCACGCGTTCGCGCTCGGGCAGCGCAGGGCGGTGAAGACGTAGTCGACCTCGCCGCTGCACCAGGTCTCGGCGCACAGGTCGTTGAGCTCGTCGAGGCGCGCGTCGAGGGTGGCGGTGGGAATGGCCGCGCTGGCGCCGGTCGCGACCAGCGCTCCCACCAGGGTCAGGTGGCGCACCCGCACCGGCACGCGCTGCGAGGCAGAGAAGTGGGCCAGCAGCCCGAAGCCAGACCACGCGAGAATCAGTGCGCCCATGATGCCGACCTTCGACGAGTGAGGGGTTCGCAGGTCACGACCCACGAGCACCCACCCCTGTGCAGCTTTTTTGGTCAGATCAGCGCGCCCACCGTCAGGCCCTTGACCCCCCGGGTCGACCCCGACTGGCCGGAAATCGCTGTTGATCCACCCGAGCAAGGCGCTTGCAGTGCACGGGTCCATGGAGCGCGTGGCACGGCACATCGTCTCGGTCGGAGGCGGCAAGGGAGGCGTCGGCAAGAGCGTCGTCGCCGCCAACCTCGCCGTGGCCATGGCCCAGGAAGGCCACCGGGTCGCGCTGGTCGACGGCGACCTCGGCGCAGCCAACCTGCACACGCTCTTCGGCCTGACCCAGCCGGGGCCCACCCTGCAGGACTTCGTCGACCACCACCTCGATTCGCTCGAAGCGGCCCGGGTCGAGACCGGGGTGCGCCGCCTGACCCTGGTGCGCGGAGCGAACGCCGTCTTCGGCGCGGCCAACCCCACGCACGGCTCGAAGCAACGGCTGCTGCGGCACGTCGCCGCCCTCGACGCCGACGTGGTGGTCATCGACGTCGGCGCAGGCACCGCCTTCAACCAGCTCGACCTCTTCGACCTCGCCGACCGCCGGCTGGTGGTGCTCACCCCGCAACTGACCAGCGTCGAGAACGCCTACGGCTTCGTGAAGGCGGCCGTCTTCCGCACGCTCGCTCCGGTGCTCAAGGCCCACGGCTTCGACGACGTGCTCGACGGGCCAGCGCGGTCCGAGGCCACGAAGTTGCCGGCCTTCATCGCCGAGGTCGCCGCCTGCAGCCCCAAGCTGGGCGCCGAGCTCGGTGAGGCCCTGCAGGGCTTCGGGCTCTCGCTCTTCGGCAACCTGATGCACGAGCCGCGCGAGGCCCAGGTGTTCCAGGGCGTCTCACGCATGATGCGCGACTTCCTCTCGCTCGAGGTGCCGGTGCTGGGCGCGGCCCGCTCGATGCGCGCGGTGCACGAATCGGTCAACCACCGACGGCCGGTGCTCGTCACCCACCCGCAGGACGAGAGTTCGGTGGTCTTTCGCCGCGTGGCGAACGCCTTGCTCGCCGCGGGCGTGGTCACCCGCCGCGCGGCCTGACTACTTGAGCCCGGTCTCGAGCGGCTTCTTCTCGTCGCTCTTGCGACCCGCCGTCCACTCGATGATGGCGGCCTGAATCGAGACCTTCGTCTGGGTGGGCGCCGGGTCGGCGTCACGCAGCTTGAAGCCATCACCGCCGAGGTACAGGTAGTCGGTGGTGGCCACGGTGTAGGTCTTCGCGTCGTCGATGGGGGCGCCCTTGAGGTCGAAGACCTGCTCGTCCTTCGATTTCACGCCGGCCTCGCGGGCTTCGATGTTGCTGAGCGCCGCCTTGAGCTGCGCTCCGGTGATCTTGATGACCACCACCTCGTTCTCGAAGGGCACCAGGTCCCAGATGGAGGCCTTGGTGACCGGGCCCGCAGGCAGCGCCTGGCGCACGGTCTTGCGGTTGAGCAGCGCCACGTCGGTCTTGAAGCGCTCCTTGAGCGCGCCGGTCAGCCAGGCCGACATGCGCCCGCCTTCCTGCTCGAGCCCCGAGGCGGTGAAGCCGATGCGCTCGCCCAGCGCGTCGTCGTGCTTCTTCTTCCACCCGTCGATGACGGCCTTCACCTCGGGAGCGGGCGGAGGACTGCCGGCAGGCGACGTCACGTCGACCAGCGCCGAGGTCACGCCGGCGACCTTGCCGCCCACCACCGTCACCGTCACCCGCGCGTACGCGTTGAAGTGTCGCCCCGGGTAGACCAACGCGGTCGCGCCCACCATCGGCGGCCACGGCGCTTCACAGTCGCGACCGGCGACGAAGGCCAGGCCCCAGTCGGCATGCGCCGTCAGCACTTCGGGTACTTCGTGCAGACAGCCGTCGGTCACCACGCCCAGCACCTGCGCGCCGGCCGCGCGCGCCCCGGCGACGGCCCGGGCCAACGCCACGTCGTCGGCGACCAGCGAGAAGCCGGCCATGCGCCCCGGCATGGGCGTGAGCGTCGCCTTGCGCGCCGCCAGGCCCACCACGCCGACCTTCACGCCCCGCCGCTCGATCACCCGGAACGACTGCAGGCCCAACGCGCGCGCCTCGTCGGTGGTCGCCTCGAGGTTCGCGGCGAGGTACGGAAAGCCGCCGCGCTTGCCGTTGGCGACGAACTGCTCGCGAGACCAGTCGAGCTCGCGGTTGCCGAAGGCGCTCGCCACGTAGCCCAGCTGGTGCATCACCTCGGCGGTCGATTCGCCGCGGAAATAGCTCGAGATGCTGGCGCCGTTCGCATTGTCACCGGTCGAGAGCGGAATGGTGCCCGAATCGGCACAGCCCGCGCTGCCGTCGTCCTTCGTGGGGGCCACGCACAGCCCTTCGGCCACCCAGCGCCCCGCCACCTCGGCCGCGCCACCGTGCGGCGCTTCGGCGCTGGCGGTCGCCAACAGGTAGCCGTTCTCGGCGCCGGTCACCACGAAGGTGAGCGTGGTGGGAGGCCCGGCATCGACCACCGCCGCGGCGTGTTCGACCTTCGCGGGCCCGTTGTCCTTCGAAGGGCAGCCGGTGAGCGCCAGCGCCGCGGCGAACAGACGAAGGGAGCGCGTCATGTCACTTCACCTTTTCGAGCGGCTTCTTGTCGGTGGTCTTCTGCTTGGTGATCCACTCGATGACGGGGGTCTGCCACACCTGCCCAGTCAGCTCGGGGTTGGGGGCAATCGCCTCGAGCCCCAGGCCGTCGCCGCCGAAGTACAGGTAGTCGGTGGTGGCCAGTTGGTATTCCTTGTTCTTGTCGAACCTGGCCGGCATCAGCAGCACCGCTTCGGGGTTGGCCTTGAGCTTCTCGAGCACCTCGCCCTTCACCTTCACCGTGAGCACCGCGTTCTCGAAGGGAATCATCGAATACACGTGCGCGCGGGTCAGGCGGCCCTTGGGCAGCTCGGCGCGAATGCCCTTGCGGTTGACCAGGGCGGCGTCGCTCTTCGTCTCGTCGCGCAGCGCGGTGGCGACCCAGGTGCGCAGCAGGGGCGAGTCTTCCTTCACGCCGGTGACCGAGAAGCCGATGCCGGTGCCCAGGTGCTCGTCGAGCTTGGCCTGCCAGCGGGAGCGCAGCGCGACCATGTCGGCGTCTTCGGCGACCTTCTCGTCGAGCGCGACGCGGGCCACCTTCACCGTCTTCTTGCCGTCGGCGGTGAGGTCGATGGACGCCGACACGTAGAAGCTGACGTCGTCGCCGACCGAGAAGAAGGGCACGCCGTTGGCCTTGCCTTCGTTCGCGCCGTCGCAGCGGCTGCCCACCACCAGGTCGGCCACCCAGTCACCGTGCGCCTCGAAGAGCTTCTTCAGGTTCTCGAAGCAGTCGTCGACCACCACCACCACCACGTCGGCGCCGGCCTTCTTCACGCCGGCAAGGGCCTGGGGCAGCGAGGCCTCGGTGCTGATCAACTCGAGCCCGTCGCTGCGGCCCGACATGCCCGAGGCGATGGTCTTCTCGCTGGTCAGGCCGACCACGCCGACCTTCACGCCTTCGCGGGCGATGACGGTGAACGGGTCGATCTTCAGCGGGTGCTCGGCCTTGTCCTTGTCCTTGATGTTGGCGGCGAGGAAGGTGACCTCGGAAGCGGTGCGGAAGGTCTGCAGGGTGTCGAGGCCCAGGTCGAGGTCGTGGTTGCCCAGCGCGCCCGCGTGGTACTGCAGCGCCTTCATCACCTCGGCGGTCGACGCGCCCAGGAACTGGGACGAAATGGCCTGGCCCGCGAACATGTCGCCGGTGGACAGCGCGATGGCGTCGGGCCACTTTTCCTGCTTCTTCCACTGCGCCAGCAAGCGGGGCGCGACGGTCACCAGGTGGCCGGTCTCGTGGCCGGTGACCAGCACGTTGACGTGTCGGGGAGGTGCACCCGCGTCCTTCGGCTCGGCGGGCACCGGGGGCGCCGCCTTCTTCTCGTCACAACCCGTGAGCGCAGCGACGACGACCAGGGCGGCCAGCACCGAGTGGATTCGCATGGGCGCCGTGTACCAAAACGGCCCGTGGCGGGCGAGCGCTCATCTCGCCGCGTCGAGCAGGCTCTCTCCAGGGGCCTCGAAGGTGGCCCGAATGCGCTCGCCCAGGGTCGGCATGCGCGCGAGCGCCGCGCTGACCCGGTCGGCGGCGTGGGCCGGCATTCGGGGGGTCGGCGCGGGTGTCTCGAGCACGTCGGGCCGGAGGGGCAAGGTGATGCGGAAGTCGTCGGTGACTGGCAACGGCAAGGGTCCAAAGTCGCGGGCCAGGTCGACCAGCGCCAACTGGGCGGTGACCCGAATGAGAAAGGCCTTCGTCGCGCCATCGACGTCGGTGGGGACCAGCGAGAGCAGTCGGCTGCTGATCACCGGCGCTTCGACGCCCGGGAAGACCGAATCATCGAGCAGGAAGACGCCCGAGGTGTGACGGCCGGCGGGCGGCGCGTCGACCAGCGCGCCCAGCGACCACGCGAGGTGGAAGCGCGTCTGCTCGGACAAGAGCCCCAGCCACGAGAGCTTCGAGGGGTCGACCCAGTGACGCGCGACGCGCGGCTTGGCGGGCAGCGCCTGGGACAGCGCGCGGTGGAAGGCGCGGCGAAGGCCGTCGCGGAACTCGAGGTACGCAGCGCTCATCGTGGGGCGACTATGACGCAGAAGGCGTGACGGGTGACACGGGGAATTCTGGCGTACGGCGACGCACGTCCACGGTGACGGGGGCCCGGGCACCGAACGTGCGCCGCCTTCACGCGGCCGCACGAGGAGCGTGCGCCTCCTCCGCACGTCCGCACCGGCGGTGCGCGGGTTGGTGCTCACGCACCAGCGGTGCGGAACGCTGCGCTCACACCGGCGGTTCGACTTCGCCCGGCTCCCTCCACTTCGACGAACCTGTCAGACTGTCGCCTCACGCCGCGTCGCCCCGGGCATCATGAGCTGGAAGCAAACCCTCACCAACGTCGGGCCCGCGCACTGGGTGCTGCCGAAGACGAAGTCCATGCGCTGCGATGCGCACCTCTTTCTGTCCGATGAGCTGCTCTTCGGCGAGGACGGTGGTGGCGGCCTCGAGGAAGACGTGTTCTCGCAGGTGGTCAACGCCTGCACCTTCCCCGGCGCGACCCGTGTGGCGCTCACCCCTGACTGCCACCTGGGCTACGGCGTACCCATCGGCACCGCCATCGAGACCGAGGGCACCCTGCTCCCCACCGCGGCCGGCTACGACATCGGCTGCGGCATGGTGCAACTGTCGACCTCGCTGACCTGGGACGACGTGGCCGACCCCGAGCTGCGCCGTCGGTGGATCGACGCGGTCGTCTCGCGCATCGGCATCGGCGTGGGTCAACGTGGCGCCTCGCGCGTGAAGTCGAAGCAGTTGCCCGACATCATTCGCCACGGGGCGCACGCGCTGGGTCGTTCCAACGACGTGGCCGAGCGCGCCTGCGTGCCGGTCGAGGACGACACGGTCGACATTCCCGAGAAGGCGTGGAGCAAGCGCGACCAGCTCGGCAGCCTCGGCGGCGGCAAACACTTCTGCGAGATGCAGGTCGACGACGAAGGCCACGTGTGGGTGATGCTGCACACCGGTTCGCGCGGCTTCGGCTGGAACATCGCCAAGACCTTCTTCGTGGCTGGCGCGAAGCTCCTCGAGCTGGGCGCCCGTGACGAAGACCACGTGTGGTTCGACGCCGACTCCGACCTGGGCCGCGCGTACTGGAACCTGCACAACATGGCGGCGAACTTCGCCATCGCCAACCGCCTGCTCATCGGCGAAGCGGTGTGCGACGCGCTCGAAGACGTCTTCGGCGGCGAGGCGCGCGTGTACTACGAGATTTCCCACAACCTCATTCAGCGTGAGGCGGGGAAGTTCGTGGCCCGCAAGGGCGCGACCCGCGCGTTCCCGAAGTCGCACCCCGCGCTCGAAGGCACGGTGTGGAAGCAGTCGGGCCACCCGATTCTGATTCCCGGCTCGATGGAGACCGGCTCGGCCATTCTCTTCGCCGAGGCGGGAGCGGCCGAGTCCATCTACTCGGTCAACCATGGTGCCGGTCGTCGGCTCTCGCGCAACGCCGCGCGCCGCGAGCTCTCGCAGAAGGACACCGACCTGCGCATGGCGAAGCTGGGCGTGCTGCTGAACACCCGCAACACGCCGCTCGACGAATCGGGCCCCTGCTACAAGAACCTGGACGACGTGCTGGGTTCGGTCGAGCAGGCAGGACTGGCGAAGGTGCACAAGCGCCTCAAGCCCATCGCCTGCATCAAGGGCAACGACTGAAGCCGGCGGTGGGCTGGTTGGTCAGCTGATCAACCGGCTCACCGCTCGGGTCGTGCGCAACGCCATGCGCAGCGGCAGGGTCGACGGCGCGCTCACCTCGGCGTCCCAGTCGAGCTCGGCCAGCCTGGGCAGGAAGCCCTGCTCGACGCACCCTTCCAGGCTGAAGATGGACAGGTCGTCGCACACCCGCGCGGCCAGCAGCAGGTCACGCCGCAAGGTCGGCCAGTCGAGCTTGGGCAACGGGTCGACGCCACCACCGGTGCTGCCCAGCCCGACGGCGCGCGCACGGGCGCCGAAGTGCGGCACCAGGCCCGGCCCCAGCGCTCCGAAGAGCGACGAATAGAGCATCACCACTTCGCGGTTGACCTCGACGTCCAGCGAGCCGGTCAGTCGCTGCCACCAGTCGTCCGACGCGGCGCGGTCTTCGAGCAGCAGGGGAAACTGGTAACTCTCGACGGTGACGCCACGCGAGCGCAGGGTGTTGACCAGCACCGCGTACGCGGCCTTCGTGGGCCCCAGCGAGGCGGCGCGAGCGCGAGTGGCCCAGCGCCTCGAGGTGATGAGCGGGCGCTCGAGCAACGACTGCAGCTCGCGCAGGTCGGGTTCGAAGTCGAGCCCCAACGTTTCGACCTGCAGCCCGTGCCGCGCCACCCATTCGAGGACCTCGTCGCAGCGGCCGGACACCTGCTCGACGTTGTGGTGCGTGGCGAAGTAGCCGTGCTCCACCGGAAGCAGCACCCACAGCCCCACCGGCACGCCTCGATCGCCAAGGCGACGAACCAGCCCGGCTCGCTCGTCCGTCACATCGCGCAGGCCCAGCGTCACGCCAGCGTGCAGGTGCACGAGTCGATCGACGACGTCGTTCGAAAAGAGGGGCCCGAGCGCCGGGGAATCGAGCTCGCAGAAGAAGCGCAGCACGCGCGGGCGGGGCATGGCGCGGGAAGCCTAGCCCGCCCGCGACGGCCATCTGGCGCATTCAGGTCGCGAATGGCTTCGTCGACGATCGCCATCACCTCGTCAGCCCAACGTGGAGCACGCTCGCGGCACGCCCCGCCCCACCCTGGCGCACCGCACCCGCTCAACCGCCTGACCCCGCGTGGGCACGGCCCCTGCCTTGCCTTCGCACCATGCACCTGCTCAAGCGCCTGCTTCCGCCCCTGGTCCTGGTGGGGACTGCCGTCTGGCTCTGGCGTTCCCGGGGTCGTCCGACCCCGGTCGCGACCGGGTCGACCACGACGCTCACTCAGACGCGCGAGGTGCCGTGGGGCGAGTAGACTGCCCTCCGCGTGGGAGACAATCGCCGCCGCTTCGTGAGAGTCCGCGCCACGCTGCGCTTCACCTTCGCGTGGGCCGACGACCGCGGTGAGCACTTCGAACTCTTCCGCACCCTCGACGTGAGCGCCGGGGGCCTGCTGCTGACCCGCCACGTGGTGGGCAGCGTGAAGCCCGGGCTGGGCGTCGAAGGCGAAGGTGCCTTCAACGTCGACAGCACCGAGATCCGCGCCCGCGCGGTGGTGGTGCGGGTCACCGACGACGGCTTCGCGGTACGGCTGACGAACCTGCCCCGTCACCTCGAAGACAAGATCGTCGCCTGGGTCTTCCGCATCGAGGCCCACCGCGTGTCGCGCCGCCTGAGCTGATCAGGGCACGAACAGTCGCCACAGCATGCCCGCGGTGGTCGTGTACCCCACCACCGAATGCCGAATGCGCCCCTCGCCATCGAGGAAATAGGCGGTCGGAAACGCTTCGACGCCGAACTGCCCGCCCACGCCCTCGGGCGCCAGCAGCACCGGGTAATCGACGCCGCGCTCGCGCACGTACTGCTGCACGTCACCCACCGAACGGAAGCTGCTGGCCACGCTGACGACGTTCGCGTGCGCGCCCACCAGCCGCTGCACCCACGACACGTTCTGCGACTCGGCCTTGCACACCCCGCACCACGGCGCCCAGAAGACCAGCAGCGTCGGCTTGCCGCCCAACGACGCCCGCGTCACCGTCGCGCCCGAATCGAGCCGCGGCCAGGCGAAGTCGGGGCACGCGCCCGAAAGGTGATTGCGGGTCTGCCAGGCGCCGACCACCAGCACCACCGCCAGCAGCACCCCGCCGTCGACCGCCCAGCGCACCAGGCGACGCGTGCGGTACGCGCTGCGCAGCCGCTCGAACATCACTCGTCTCCGACCGGCCCGAGCAGCTTGTAGAGCGTCTTGCGGTCGACGCCCAGAATGCGCGCCGCTTCCGACTTGTTGCCGCCCGCGTGCTGCAGCACCTGCTGGGCATAGCGCCTGCTCAGCTCGTCCAACTGCGGCAGGTCGTCGGACAGCCCGGTGGGCCCACGCGTCGCCACCGCATCGCCGATGGGCGCGGGAAAATCGCCAGGCGCCAGCACCCCCGTCGCGTTGAGCGCCAGCGCGCGCGCCACGATGTTCTCGAGCTGCCGCACGTTGCCCGGCCAGTCGTAGCTGAGCAGCCGCTGCATGGCCTCGGGCGTCACCACGGGCCTGGCGCCGCCGCGCACGTGCACGCCGGCGAAGTGCTCGACCAGTGCGGGAATGTCCTCTCGGCGCTCGCGCAACGGAGGCAGGTGCAGCGAGACCACGTCCAACCGGTAGAGCAGGTCTTCGCGGAACTTGCCCTCTCGCACCAGGACCTTGAGGTCCTTGTTGGTCGCCGCCACCACCCGCACGTCGACCTTCACCGGGCTCGATTCACCGACCCGCCGAATCTCGCCTTCCTGCAGGGTACGCAGCAGCTGCGACTGAATCTTGGGCCCGACGTCGCCGATTTCGTCGAGGAAGATGGTGCCGCCGTTGGCCTCTTCGAAGACGCCGCGCCGCGCCCCGGTCGCGCCGGTGAAGGCGCCGCGCGCGTGACCGAAGAGCTCTGATTCCATCAGCGACTCGGCGATGGCGCCGCAGTCGACCGGAATGAAGGGCCCCGTGCTGCGCGGGCTGCGCTGGTGCAGCGAGCGCGCCACCATTTCCTTGCCCGTGCCCGTCTCGCCGGTGATGAGCACCGGCACGTCGCTCTGCGCCGCGCGCGCGACCTGCTTGAAGACCTCGAGCAGCGCCGTCGAGCGCCCCACCAGCGAGGCCTGCCGCACCTGCTGCTTGAGCGAGCGGTTCTCTTCGATGAGCCGCTTCTGCTCGAGCGCGCGCCGGGCATGCCGCACGATGGCGTCGACGTCGAAGGGCTTGGACAGGTAGTCGAACGCCCCGCTCTGAATGGTATCGAGCGCGCCCTCGATGTTGCCGTACGCCGTCACCACGATGACCGGGGTGTCGGGCTGCTTTTCCTTCGAGCACTGCAGCACCTTGAGGCCATCTCCCGGGTCGGGAATGGCCATGTCGGTCATCACCAGGTCGAAGGCCGGCCCGGCCTTGATGCGCTCCATGGCCTCGCCGGGTGACGACGCGGTCTCGACCGTGCCCATGGGGCCCAGCAACCGCTTGAGCAGATCGCGCGCGTGCGGGTCATCATCGACGACGAGGAGTCGGGCCACCATCTCGAATCGGGTCTAGCACGGGCCAGAGAGGCCCGCGCTGGCTCATGCGGCAGGTGCAGGCGGCACGTCAGGCACCGGCGGCGAGAGGCCCTCGTCGGCGAACTTGAGCAGCGCCGCCACCAGCGTCAGCACCAGCGGCCCCATGAAGATGCCGGCAAACCCGAAGGTCGACACGCCGCCCAGCAGGCCGATGAAGACCAGCAGCGTCGACGCGTTCGAGCGCCCCGAGATGACCAGCGGGCGCACCACGTTGTCCGACCCCGAGACCAGCACCACGCACCACACCGTGAGGAAGATGGACCAGCCGCCGTTGCCGTTGGCGACCAGCGTCACCACCGCCGGCACCCACACCAGCGCCGTGCCCACGATGGGAATGAGCGCGGCCAACGCCCCCACCGCGCCGAACACCAGCGGCGAGGGAATGCCCGCGATGGCGAAGCCGATGCCCAGCAGCGTGCCCTGCACCACCGAGGTGGCCAACGTGCCCAGCACCACCGCGCGCGTCACCCCACCCAGCTCGCGCATCAATTCGTCCTTGCGGGCCGGCGCCATCGGCACCAGCCGCACGCCGCGCCCCAACATGCCCTGCCCGTCACGCAGGAAGAAGAAGAGCAGGAACAGGGTCAGGCCGAACTGCGTCACCACCGAGAACGCGCCCAGCACCACCGTGCCGCCCAGCGAGGCCAACTGCTGCAACACTGACTGCGCCGCCTCGGTGGCCTGGGCGATGATCTGCTCCTTGCTCAACGAGGTGTACGAGCCCAGCGTCGCCAGCAGCGACTGCACCGGCCCGAACTCGAGCACCAACTGCAGCGCCGGCAACTTGCGCTCGCTGGCCTCGGCCTGGAAGCGGGCCAGCAGGTCCGAGGCCTGTCGCAGGAAGGCGAAGATGAAGACCGCCAACGGGCCCGCCACCACCAGGAAGGTGCCGGCCGTGATGACCACCGAGACCACCATCGGCCGCTTCACCTTCGTGGTCAGCCGCTGCTGCAGCGGGTGCAGCATGAAGGCCAGCAGCGAGGCCCAGATGATGGGGGTGGCGAAGGGCGTCAGCAGCCGTACCAGCGCGAACCCCAACACCGCCGTGGTGGCGATGCCGAACGCGCGCCCGTAGTAGCGGCTGGGGGTCAGACCGGGGCTCGACGGATTCGACTGAAAGAGGCTCATGAGGGAAAGCCAGCGAACCACGCGCAGTCCCGCAGGCCAGTTTTCCCCCACCCTGGCGGGGGCGGGTCAGCCCTTCGAGAACAACCGGCGGAACAGGCCCGAGCCCGACGACGCGGCCTTGCCCCAGCGCCAGGTGAAGCGCGGCGACTTGTAGGCCACGTCGAGCGCCCAGGGGTCGCTCTCGGGCACCTGCTCGACGCTCACCGAACGCAATACCGGCAGCGGCTGCCTCGCGATGGCCTCGACCCACGCCTGGGCGTGCGCGCGCGGCCCCTTGAGCACCAGGTCGCGCACGAAGCGCAACGACGGGTGCTGCAGCAGCCCCACCAGCGAGAGCACCTTGTCTTCGCCACCCTCGGGCGCACGCTCGGGCGCCACCGCCAGGG
This sequence comes from uncultured Myxococcales bacterium, assembly GCA_903911905.1. Lineage (GTDB taxonomy): Bacteria > Myxococcota > Myxococcia > Myxococcales > Myxococcaceae > Xiheilimnobacterium > Xiheilimnobacterium phototrophicum. The sequence goes on along the minus strand of CAIWFK010000153.1, from coordinate 2,936 downwards.
CGCGCACGTAGCCCGAACGCCACTGCAGCTCGAGCCGCTCGCCGTCGAGCAGGGGCAGAATGCCGGGCGTCGAGAGCGCCCGCTGCACCTCGGCCTCGGCGCGCAGCTTGCGCTCACCCTCGACCCCCGCCTCGAGCGCCGCCTGCGCGAGAATGAAGGCCGACCGCACCGAGCCCGGCCGGGCCTCTTCCAGCGCGCGCGCCAGCGACAGCCACGTCTCGGACTCGTCGGGCCGCTGCAACACCCCGTGCTCGACCTTCGGCGGCAGGGCCTCGGTCGCCACGTCTCCGGGAGGCTCGTCCAGCGGCACCAGTGGCATCACCCGCGAGCGCGGCAGCGGCGAGGGCGCGATGGTCGAGAGCGCCTCGGCGAACGCGGCGGCACTGGTGGGTCGACTGCCCGGGACCGGCCCCAGCGAGCGACGAATGAGCACCTCGGCCGAGCGCAGCGATTCGGGCAACCCCAGCGCGCGCACGCGCCCGCCCAGCACCAGCGGCCGCAGCCCGTCGCGCAGCGCCTGACCGTCGAGCCCCGGTGGGGTGTCGTAGGGTGAGCGGCCTGTCAGCGCCAGACACAGCAGCCACCCCAGCACGAAGGCGTTGGTGCGCGCGGTGGCCGGGTGGCCCAGGTATTCCTCGGGCGTGTAGAGCGCGAGCGCCGAGGGGCAGGGGAACCCCGCGTCGAGTTCCTGGTCGAGCGCCGCCAACTGCAGCATCAACCGACCCGAGGTGGTGCGCGAGAGCAACCACGGCCGCACCGCCAACGCCGGCCGGGTACAGGCGGCCAACAACACCTGCTCGGCATCGGCCATCGCCTGGGCCACCGAGCGCACCTCGCGCAGCCCCTGCACCGGGTCGGCGTAGGGGAAGGTGCCGTCGGCGCGGTGACTCGAGGCTTCGACCACCACCCAGGGGCGCTCGCCGTCGTCTCCCGCGTCGACCAGCATCGGCCAGGCCGACGCGGTCAACTGCGAGGCCAGGTGCCAGCGGCGCTGCACCCGGTCTCGCTGCGCGGGGGTGAGGTCGGGGTGCAGTCGCTCGACCCACCAGTCGCCGGGTTCGTCGCGGCCCAGCGGTTTGACCCGAGCAGCTTCCACGAAGGAGCCGTGGTTCCAGAGGAACGACGACACCTCCCAGCGCATGGCGAACGGCACTCCCACGAACACCCCCGGCGTGACCGACGGTACGTTATGCTGAATGGGTGCCTCTCGTCGTCGGTCTCGCCCAGACGCTGCCTCCGCTGGACCCCACCGCGGCGTTCGAGGTCGGCACCCGGTTGATCGCCCGCCAGGTCTTCGACGCACCCTTCTTTCCGGAAGCCGAGGGCGACCCGCGCCCCACCCCGGTGCTCTTCGAGCGGTTCGAACCGACGTCGGACGACGGGTGCTCGTTTCGCGGCACGCTGCGCGAGCTGCGCTTCTCGAACGGCGCGCCGCTCGAGCCCACCGAGGTGGCCCGCACCATCGACTCGCTCTTCGGCGCCCGCGGGCGCTGCACCTTGAGCCAGGGCGCGCTCGAGTTCACCCTCGCCCGCCCCAACCCCCGACTCGACCTCGCGCTCTCGCTGGCACCGCTGGTGGCCCGGCGCGACGCCGACGGCTTCGTGGGTACCGCGCGCTACCGCGTGGCGCACGCGTCGGAAGCCGAGGTGGTGCTCGAGCCCAACCGGTTCCACCCCTCGCCGCCCAACTCGACCATCACCTTCCGCTCGTACCCGCTCTCGCCCAACGGCCGCGCCGAGGCGCTGGTGCGGGCCCTGGCCAACCGCGAGGTCGACGTGGCACCGACGCTGACCTGGCGCGAGCTGGCTGCGCTCGACCGCGTCACCAAGCTGACCCGCCCGGTCAACGCCACCGGCTCGCTGTACTTCAACACCGAGCGCGTGCCGCTCGAGCTGCGCCGGGTGATGGCTGCCGCGCTCGACCCGGCGCCCATCGCGCTGGCGGCCTTCGGTGGTGACGGCGTGCTGCAGGCCACCAGCCTGTTGCCCACCGACCTCGCGGTCGCGCCCATGGTGCAGTTCCACAGCCCCTCGAGCGCCCGTCGCGCGCTCGAGACCCTGGCCCGCCCCACCCGGCCCCTGCGGCTGCGGCTCATCTTCACCTCGCGCTCCTACCTGCCGGACCCGCTGGCGGCCGCCGAGGCCATTCGCTCGCGACTGTCCTCGTTCGACCTGCCGGTGACCGTGGTGCCGTCGACCTCTCCCGAGTCGTACCAGCGCGCGGTGCTCGAAGGAGACTACGAGCTGCTCCTGACCGGCAACGTCGCCGACGGGTCCGACCCGGCCGACTTCCTGGGGGCCATTCTCGACTCACACCAGGTACCCAGCGCCGCCACGCTCTCGACGGCCTTCAACTTCTCGCGGCTGTGCAGCCCGGCCATGGACCACGCGTTGGCCGACTTCACCGCGCACCGCACGGCCGCCGCGCTCGAGGCCGTCACGAAGGTGCTGCGTGACGAAGTGCCGCTGGTGCCGCTGACTCACGGACGGGCGGTGACGGTGCACCAGTGGCACGTGAAGGGCCTGCGCCCTTCGCTCTCGGGGCTCTTCGAACTCTCGCAGGCGCGGTTGACCACGCTGCTGCCCGTCTAGACCGCCGCTTCAGCGCGGCAGGCCCAGCCACCCCAGCGACAGAATGACCTCGCCGCGGCCCACGAAAGGCCGGCCGGGGAAGAGGTCGGCGCCGATGCGCGCCATGGCCGAGACCGCCACCTTGCCCAGGTGGAAGTTGAGACCCAGAATCGCCCGTTGCGGCAGCCGCGGCGTCTCTTGTCGCACGAAGAGCTCGAGGCCCGTCTGCAGCCCCAGGTCGACGGTGAAGGTGTCACCGCCGAGCGCCAGCGACAACCCGGCGTGGGGCCCGATGCCGAGGTCGAACGCGCCTTCTGGTACCACGATGCCGGTCAGCCCCAGCGACGCCGAGGCCGTGCCGAAGC
>CAIWFK010000152.1 GCA_903911905.1 uncultured Myxococcales bacterium | reverse complement strand
CGACATGGCGACCTTGAAGCCCTCGCCGACCTTGCCCGCAGGTTCTCTTCGGGGACCTCCATGTCCTCGAAGTACATGGTGCAACTGTGGGCGGCGGTGATGCCCATCTTGCGATCGGGGGGCATGCGCTTGAAGCCCCTGGTGTCGGTGGGCACCAGGAACGCCGTGATGCCCTTGTGGCCCGCCGCCTTGTCGGTCATCGTGAAGAGCACGATCGCGTCGGCCTTCGGGCCATTGGTGATCCAGTTCTTGGACCCGTTGATGACGTAGCGATCGCCCTTCTTCACCGCCACGGTCTGCTGCGCGGCGGCGTCGCTGCCGGCCTGGGGCTCGGTCAGACCGAAGCAGCCCAGCTTCTCACCCGAGGCGAACGGCTTGAGGAACTTCTCCTTCTGCGCGTCGGTGCCGAACTTGTTGATGGGGTCGCAGTAGAGCGAATTGCTCACGCTCATGATCACGCCGGTCGAGGCACAGCCGCGGCTGATCTCTTCCATGGCGAGCGCGTAGCAGACGTTGTCCAGCGCCGCCCCGCCCCACTTCTCGGGCACCGCGATGCCCAGCAGCGACAGCTCGGCCAGCTTCTTCACGGCGTCGGCCGGCCACTCGTGGTGCTCGTCCCACCTGCGGGCGTTGGGCGTCAGCTCGCGCTGAGCGAATTCCCGAGTCATCTTCTGGATGTCGCGCTGCACCTCGGTCAATTCGAAGTTCATGGGGTTGGGGCCTAGCAAAGACCGGGGTCGGGCACACCCGGCACGCGCACCTCGCCCCACCTTTCCGTGAAGGGAACCTTCAGTTTGGTTGCGGTGTCGGCCTTCGAATGGAGCGGGAATTTTCGACCTGGTTCGAGCCCGAAGCGCGCTGTGGCAGCCACCCGTCGCGGGCCGCCGAGGTGGCGTGCGGTCGCTGCGGCGGCTTTTGGTGCGAGTTGTGCGTCGACCGAATCGAGCGGACGCTTTGCGAGCCCTGCGCGGCCGCGCGGATGCAGGAGCGACTGCCGACGGTGGTGCGCGGCGCGGTGTGGAAGCTGATGCTGGCGCCGGCGTTCGCGGTGACCTCGGCGGGGTTGCTGACCAGCCGGGGCATGCCTCCGCCGGCGATGCTGTCGGTGTGGCTGGTGCCGGTGGCCTGCGCGGCGCTGTTGCTGTTCACCCGGCGATCGGCGTTCGCCTGGGTGGGCGTGGTGGTCAGCGTGGGGTTGCTGGGGCTGCAGGCGGTGGACGCGCTCGACGACGAGGCGTGGCGGCGGCTGAGCGACGTGGCGATGCTGTCGGTCGCACCGCTGGCAGCGGTGATCGACTGTCTGCGACTTGGTGCGACGGAGCGGCGAATGGTGTTGCTCCTGGCTTCAGCTTGACGCCTTTTTCCGTTCGAGGTGCTTCAGTCTCGAGCTGACATGCACTCGACCGTCGTCAGGCCTTCTTGAACTCCGCCGGGCGCTTGGCCAGGAACGCGGCCATGCCTTCCTTCTGATCGGCCGTACCGAACAGCGCCGCGAACGCTTCGCGCTCGAGCTGATTTCCGGCCTCGAGCGCCACGTCAGCCCCGCCGTCGATGGCGCGCTTGGCACGGGTCACCGCAAGGGGCCCACGCTTGGCGATGGTGCCGGCGATCTTCTTCGCGTGCGCGAGCAGCTCGGCCGCGGGCAGCACGTCGAGCGCCAAACCCAGCTCCTTCGCCTTGACCGCGTCGATCATGTCACCGGTGAAGATCAGTTCCTTCGCGCGCGCGCGGCCCACGATGCGGGTCAATCGCTGCGTGCCACCGAAGCCGGGAATCACCGCGAGCGTGACCTCGGGCAGCCCGAATTTCGCCTTTTCGGACGCGTAGATGAAGTCGCAGGCCAGGGCGAGCTCGCACCCACCGCCGAGCGCGAAGCCATTGACCGCGGCGATGACGGGAATGGACAGCGCCTCGAGCGAGTCGAGCACGCGGTGCCCCAGTTCCCCGAACGAGAGCGCCTCGGCCGTGCTCATGGCGGCCATCTCGGCGATGTCGGCGCCGGCGACGAAGGCCTTCTCGCCTCCGCCGGTGATGATCAGCGCCCGCAGCGCGCCGTCAACTGCGACCTGGCCGACCGCCTGCTCGAGCTCGGTGAGCACCTGCCGGTTGAGCGCGTTGAGCGCCTTCGGCCGATCGATGGTGATGACGGCGAGGGGACCTTCGACGACCAGCTTGATGAACTCCATGGGCGGTGGCCTTTCGCTTCAGCTGTACTTGTAGAAGCCGCGACCCGACTTCTTGCCCAGCCAGCCCGCCTCGACGTACTGGCGCAGCAACGGCGAAGGCCGGTACTTGTCGTCGCCCAGGCCCTTGTGCAGCACCTCGGCGATGAAGAGCACGGTGTCCAGGCCGATGAAGTCGGCGAGCGTCAGCGGCCCCATGGGCACGTTGGTGCCCAGCTTCATCGCGGTGTCGATGTCTTCGACGCTGGCGATGCCCTCGGTGAGCGCGAAGCAGGCCTCGTTGAGCATGGGAATCAAGATGCGGTTGACGATGAAGCCGGGGAAGTCGCGCGAGACCACGGTGGTCTTGCCCATCTTCTCGGCCATCGCCTTGGTGGCGGCGTAGGTCTCGTCGCTGGTGGCGGCGCCGCGAATGATCTCGACCAGGGCCATGAGCGGCACCGGGTTCATGAAGTGCATGCCGATGACCGACTCGG
>CAIWFK010000151.1 GCA_903911905.1 uncultured Myxococcales bacterium | reverse complement strand
GGCGAGGCCGGCAAGGGCTTCGCGGTGGTCGCCAACGAGGTCAAGGCGCTCTCGACCCAGACCCGCAAGGCCACCCAGACCATCGACGAGCAGATCTCGGGGCTGGTCAACGCCTTCGCCGAGCTGACCAGCATGATGAGCGCTTCCCGCGCTCACGCGCACGAGGTCGACGCTAGCGTCGGTGGGCTCGAGCACGACTTCACCGCCATCGCCGAGGGCTCGCGCGCCATCGTCGAACAGACCGGCGGGCTGGCCACGATTCTTTCGCAGCAGCGCGAGGCCGTCGAGGCGCTCGCCAGGAACATGGCCGCCCTCAAGACCTCGAACGACAAGACCCTCACCGCCTCTCGTGCCATGGACCAGCTGGGCCAGCACAGCCTCGAGACCGTCGAGCAGATGCGCGAGCAGTACGCGACGTCAGACGTGCCCCTGCGTGACGTGCACCTGGCGCGGGCCGATCACATGCTCTGGAAGTCGAAGGTGATGAGCTTCGTGCAGGGCCGCGCCAGCGACATCTCGGTGCTCTCGTCACCCGCCGACTGTCGGCTGGGGAAGTGGCTCGCCGGGCAAGCCCCAAGCGACATTCTGCGGCGCCTCGCCGGGCCGCACGAGCGGGTGCATGAGGAAGGGCGCGCTGCGGCCGCGGCCTTCCTGGCCCGTGAACACGAGCAGGGCTGGGCGCACTTCAGAGAACTCGAGCGGGCGTCTGGCCAGGTGATCAGCCTGCTCGATGAGCTGTTGTCTGCCGGGCGAGCTTGACGCCCGGCCTTCGCGGTGGCGTGCTCACTCGGTGTCGCGGGTACTCATCGCCAGGCCGAATGACTTCATCGTGGGGGCGATCTCGAGTCTCTTTGCCCGGCTCGACCTGCCCCCGGTGCCGGTGGTCACCCCTGAGGCGCTGGCCAGCGTGCCGCTCGATGACGTGGTTGGCGCGGTGATCTCGCTGGCCGTCACCTCCCGCATGCCGCTGAGCTTCGTCGAGGTGCTCGCGCGGGTGCGCGAGCGCGCGCCGGGGCTGCCGGTGATCGCCACCAGTCTGTCGCGAGACCCCGCGCTGGTGCAGGCGGCAATCGATCTCGAGCTGCGCGAACGCTCGCCCCTGATCGGCGTGCCCTTCACGCCGGCCCTGTCGGGCCACCCGCTGCCGGGGGCGCCTCACGCGGTGCTCGTGCTGCGGGCGATGGACGTCGAGAAGCCGACCTCCGAGCTCGAGGCGGTGGTGCGGCGACACCTGGGCCTGGGCTGAGTGCCGTCAGGGTCGCCTGGGGCATTCCACACCCGCTGGCGGTCGGGTCGACCTCGCCCCGGGCAGGCAGGCCCGCGAAACCGCTCGGGGAACTTCGGGCGCATGCCCGTTGCAACAGGTGCTGGCATGTCGTCTCGCGCCGCCTTCACCAAACCGAACTACGGCAACGGTCACGCGACCATCGACGACGACACCCCGACCCTGGTCGACGAAGAAGAGCGGCTCAAGTCGTGGCTCGACGGGTTCCTCGCCCAGCCCGGAGTCGACCTGCCGCGCCCGCCGAAGGTGGCCCTCGAGATTCTCGAGCTCAGCCAGAAGCCCAGCGCCCGCATCGAAGACATCGGCCGCCTGCTCGAGCGCGAACCCTTGCTCGCCGGGCGGGTGCTGAAGCTGGCGAACTCGGCGCTCTACGGCGCGACGACTCCTGTCACCACGCTCAAGATGGCGCTCATTCGCATGGGCCTGGCCACAGTGCGCGACGTGGTGATGGAAGCCGCGTTCCACATGACGGTGATTCGCACCGAGGACTTCACCGACACCCTCGAGGCCATCCGCCGCCACAGCACCGCGGTCGCGTGGCTCTCGCGCTTCATCGCGCGCAACACCTCGATCGACGCCGAGAACGCCTTCCTGGTCGGGCTGCTGCACGACGTCGGCCTCTCGGTGGGCCTGGTCGGGCTGACCGAGTTCTGCAAGCGCGAGCGCGTCAAGCCAGTGCTCACGCCCTGGCGGTGGCTGGCCGTCGATGGCGTGCACGAGCAGCTCTCGGGGCAGGTGCTGGCCAGCTGGGGGCTGCCTCCGCAGATCCTGATCGTGGTGAAGAACCATCACACCCTCAAGGTCGGCGGCATGATGCACCCCAGCATCGCCATTCTGATGATCGCCGAGCAGATCGCTCACGACGTGGGGTGGGGCGTGACGCCCACGCTGCACCGCGAAGACGACGACATGGCCTTCTCGGCGGGCCGCGAAGTGCCTTCGGCCGATGAGGTCGACCGCGCGCTCCAGGTCGTGAACCTCACCCGGAAGCACTACGAGATGTTCGTGGCCGACAGCGCCCGCATGCTCGAGACGCTGGCTGGGCAGTTCTCTGGGTTGAAAACAAAAACGCGCCAGGTCCCGAAGACCTGACGCGCCGTTGCTTCCGGTGGCTGGACCTCAGAGCACGCCGGCCGGCAACGCCTGACCGAACGCCGCCTGGTACCGCGTGGCGAAGTCGGGGCGGCTGTATCGGTGCTCCTGGCAGCCCTTGAGCTCGATGCAGTACGTCGCCGCCAGCGCCGCGATGCGGCCGGTGACCGCCATCGGCAGGCCCTTCGAGAGGCCGAACGCGAGGCCGCCCAGGTACGCGTCACCCGCGCCGGTGGGGTCGACCATGGTGGTGGGCTTGGCCACCGGCAGGTCGAGCGGCGCCTGGCCCCGCGCGTAGATGCGCGAGCCTTCTTCGCCGCGGGTCATGATCGCCAGCGGCGTCATGTCGATCAACTGCTGCTCGGTCAGGCCGGTGGCCTTGGCCATCATGCCGAACTCGTAGTCGTTGCCGATCATCGCTGCGCAGCCGTCGAGCCCGCCCAGAATCTGCGCCTTGTCGAGTCGTGGGGTCTGCTTGCCCGGGTCGAAGATGTACGAGACGCCGGCCTTCTTGCATTCCTGCGTGTGGCGCAGCATCGACTCGGGGTCGGTGGGCGAGATGATCACCCAGTCGTCCTTCTTCAGCCCCAGCGAGGCCAGCGTCACCTCGCGCGCGTGCACCACCGCGCCCGGGTAGAAGGCGACGATCTGGTTGTTCATG
>CAIWFK010000150.1 GCA_903911905.1 uncultured Myxococcales bacterium | reverse complement strand
GACATCGCCCAGGTGGTCGACCTGCAGTTCGCCCGCCTGCAGAAGCTGGCCGGCGACAAGCGACTGAGCCTGGAATTGTCGGCTGGGGCCCGCGCCTTCCTCGCTTCCGAGGGCTACGACCCGACCTACGGAGCCCGGCCGCTCAAGCGCGCCATGCAGAAGTACCTGCAGGACCCGCTGGCCCTCAAGATCCTCTCGGGCGACTTCGCTCCCGGCGACACGGTGATGATCGACGTGATGGCCGACGTCATGAAGCTGACGAAGAAGGCGGCGGTGCTGGCGGCGGTGGCGAGCTGACCTGCGGCCCGGCCTCGGCGCGGGCCAGGAACTCGGCGTATTCGGCCCGCTGCTTCGCCGCGAAGGCGTCGGCCTCGACCTGCGCGAGCGCCGCATCGGCCTGGCCGGCGTCGATGGCGCGCGTCACCACCCACACCCCGAACACGAAGGTCACCACCCGCGCCACCACGTCGACGTTGTCGGCGAACACCAGCTCGGCATCGCCCATGGCCAGCGCCATCACCACGTCGAAGGCCTCGCCGCACGCCGCCGCGCCGATGGCGAAGAGCAACGGTCGAACCGGGCGAAACCGCGCCACCGCCCACGCGAACCCCGGCAGCACCAGCCAGAGCCACAGCCGCTGGTAGACCCACCCGGCGATGAAGGCGAGCGTGGTCGAATGCACCGCGCCGAAGCGCTCGGCCACCGTCACCGACAGCCCGCTCATCAGAATGCCGCCCACGAAGAACGCCATCACCCCCAGGCCGGCCGACAACACCACCGTGCGGGCGCCGGCTTCGGCCCGCTGGTAGGCGCTTTCCTGCGGCAGGGCCTGCTCAGTCATCGTCGTCTCCGTCACGCCGGGGGCCGGCGCCGTAGAATACCTCGTCGAGCATCAGACCATGGGCCGGCGCGGTGGGCCCGGCTTTCGTGCGATCTCGCCCTTCGAGCACCGTGCGCAGCCAGTCGGGCTTCTGCCGGTTGCGCCCCACCTCGACCACCGAGCCCACGAGGTTGCGCACCATGTGCTTCAAGAACGCGGTGCCTTCGATCACCACCTCGAGCTCGTCGTCGGCGTGCTCGAGCAGCTCGGCCCGCCGCAGCTCGCGCATGGCGTGCGCCGCCTGGCAGTCGGACGCCCGGAAGGCCGAAAAATCGTGCCGCCCCAGCAGGTGGGTCAACCCCTCGCGCATGGCCTCGCGGTTGAGCGGCAGAAAGACTTCCCAGTGGGTGTGCCGGCGCAGCGGCGAGCGGCTGCGCCGGTTGCTGACCCGGTACCGGTAGCGCTTGCCCTGCGACCAGCGCCGGGGGTCGAAGTCGGGCGCGACCTCTTCGGCCGACACCACCGCGATGTCGTCGGGCAACGACCCGTTGAGCCCCATGAAGAAGGCCTTCATCGGCAGGTGGGGCGGCGCGTCGAAGGCCACCACCTGCCCACGGGCATGCACGCCTGAATCGGTGCGCCCGGCGGCCTGCACCTGGACGGGGTGCCCCACCAGTTCTCCGAGCGCGCGCTGCAGCCGCCCCTGCACCGAAGGGCCATTGTCCTGAATCTGCCACCCGACGTAGTTGGTCCCATCGTACTCGAGCACCAGTTTCACGCGCGGCATGACCGTTTTTCCCCAGCCTCGTGGCCGAAGTGAGTATCCCACATGGAACCTGATTGCGGGCTGGGTTGTCATAGGTGCCGATGCCGCCCGACGTCTTCCTGGTTCTCGCTTCGAGTGGTCTGACCTTCGTGGCCTCGCTCATGTTCTTCGTGAGCGACGATCACCCGCCCGCCGAGCCGGACCCTGAAGCGCTTCGCAAGAGCCAGGTCTCGTTCTGCCTGCCGCCGCGGCGTCAGCCGGTGTTGCCTCCACCGCTGCCCAACCCCGAATGCGCGGTCAGCGTCTCGACCGGCCAGTTGTCGGGGGTGATGACGCTGCGGCCCCAGGGAGACGAATGGGTGGTGACGCTCGAGACCGCCCCGGTGCAGGACACGCCCGCCATGCAGGTTCGAGACGGTGACGGCGTGGGGTCGGTGCACGACCTGCGCTGGCATGGGCAGGCCGGCGTGGCGCACCCGACGCGCCGCTCGTGGAAGCAGAAGCCCGGCCGCGCCTGAACCGAAGCGCGGCGACGCGTCAACGGAACTTCAGGAACGAGCCCAGCACGTCGCGCACCAGCGAATTGACGCTCAGCCCGTGCTTGCGGGCGATGCCGGCCAATTGCTCGAACTCGGCCGAGCCCAGCGAAATGGTCAGCGGCTTGTCCGACCCGCCGCCGATCTCCATCGCCTCGGAAATCGGCTCGATCGAGCTGATGATTTCCTCGGCCTCTTCCTGGAGCACTTCGGCCGGGCCCGAGTCGTTGGCCCGGAAGTTCGCCAGCCGTTCCTTCTCTTCTTCCAGCTCGTCGTTGAAGAGCTGCTTCAGGAAGTTGGAAAGGTGGATGTTGCTGGGCGTGAACTCGTACTGCGAGAGGAACTGATCGAGGTCGTACTGCATTTCCCACGCGGTCTGGTACCGGCGCTCGCGGTCCTTCTCGAGCGCCTTCATCAGAATCGCCTCGACCGCCTCGGGATGTCGGCCTTGAAGTACGAGGGCGCGTAGATCTTGCCCTCGGTGATCGACTTGAGCACCGCGACCTCGCTGTCGCCGGTGAAGAGCTTGAAGCCGGTCAGCCACTCGTAGAGCACCGTGCCCATCGAGAAGATGTCGCTGCGGTTGTCGAGCTGCTTGCCCATGCACTGCTCGGGCGACATGTACGAGAGCTTGCCCTTGATCTCGCCCGCGCGGGTCTGCTCGATCTGGTTGGCCGCCTTGGCGATGCCGAAGTCGAGCACCTTCACCGTGCCGTCGAACGACACGAAGATGTTCTCGGGCGTCACGTCGCGATGCACGATGTTCAGCGGCTGGCCGTACATGTCGGCGCGCTGGTGGGCGTAATAGAGCCCTTCGCACACGCTCGAGGCGATCTTCAGCGCGTAGACCATGGGAAACGGAATGCCCAGGGCGTCGGCCTTCGGGATGATGCGACGCATGTCGCGCCCGAAGATGTATTCCATCGCGATGAAGTACGACTCGCTGATCTTCCCGAGGTCGTAGATCTGCACGATGTTCGGGTGGTTCAGCTGCGCGGCCAGCTTCGCTTCGTTCAAGAACATCTTCACGAAGTTCGGCTGCTTCGACAGGTGCGGTCGAATGCGCTTGATGACGATGGTCTTCTCGAAGCCCTCGAGGCCGGCTTGCCGGGCCAGGAAGATCTCGGCCATGCCGCCGACCGCGATCCTGTCGACCAGGGTGTACTTGCCAAACCGGACGGGCTTGCGGGCTTCTTGAGCGGCCATTCGAGCGGCGCACCCTAGCCCAAGCCCCAGCCGATGGTAATGGTGCCCTTCCACTCATGACCCGCCCTGCCCGCCTCGCCGTGGTCGTCGCCG
>CAIWFK010000149.1 GCA_903911905.1 uncultured Myxococcales bacterium | reverse complement strand
TCGTTCCTTCAGGCGTGGGGCGAGGCCTGGCCGGTCGCGTTGCTGGCCCTGGGGGCGGCGGTGCTGTCGGTGCCCGCGCGCAAGCCCCAGCGCGAGGCGTATTCCTTCGCCGCCGTGGTGCTGGTGGTGGTGTCGATCACCGCGGCCTGTGTCGGCGCCCCGCACCTCTCGCAGGCGCTGGCCCTGCTGCTGGCCACTGGCGCTGCGGTGCTGGTCGCCCGCAACCTCGACTCGCCCCCGCTGCTCACTCTGGCCTGCGCCATTCCCCTGGTGCTGGTGGCGCGCTTCGGCGAGCCCTGGCTGATGTCGATGGTGGCCATCGCCGGCCTGGCGCTGTTGCCCTCGAAGGCCCAGCGCACCTCGCGGGCGGTCGCGCTCTGGCCGGTCCTCGCGCTCGCTGCGCTGTGGGCGCCGGCCTGGGAAGCCTCGAAGCACGACGGGTGGCCGTCGCTGACGTTGGCGCTGGGCGCGGTGGCGCTGGTCGGCGCGGCGCGGCGACTGCTGGCGGCAGACCTCGGGCGGGGGTGGCGCTCGCTGCTGGAAGGCGTGGGCCTGACCTTCGTGCTGGGCGCGCTGGTGCCGGCGTCGTGGCAGTTCTCCTGGTACCAGCCCTGGCACGCGCAGTGGGTGAGCGCGGCGCTGGCCCTGGGCTGCTCGGCACACGCGGTGTGGAAGTCGCGCACCTGGCAGGGCGTGTGGTTGGCCTCGGGCGCCGTGCTGCTGGCGCTGGGGTGCGTGCCCTTCGTCGGCTCGGAGCACACCGGCGAGTCGATGGCGTCGGTGACGGTGGTGCTCTCGACCGCAGCGTTGCTGGCGTCGGTGACGGTGCCCCTGGCCGCCGCGCTGTGGGTGGGCGCGCTGGCCGGGCAGCCGACCTCGCTGCTGGTGCCGGCCGTGGCGCTCTCGGTGGTGGCGCTGTTCGAGGAGTTCGACGTCACCTGGAAGGTGCTGCTCAACCGCTCGCGCGTGGCCTGGGCCGCGTCGTTGTCGTCGGCGGCGCTGATCTTCGCGGCCATCGCGTCGAAGGGCGACGTCGGGCTCATCGCGCTGGCCCTCGCGGCGCTGGCCTTGGTCTGGGCCCGGGCGACCGGTGAAGGCGCCCAACTGGCGCTGGGCCTGCTGCTCTTCACTGCCAATGGACTCTCGGCGCTCGGCCACGCTCCCGACGGCGACGGCACCGCGGCGATGTCGCTCGCGGTGCTGCTCGCACCGGCGCTGGCGCTCGCCTACGGCCGCGGCGTGCTGGGCGTCGCGCGGGTGTCCGCCTGGCTCCGCCTGCGGGGGCGCGGCTCGCACGGCGTCCTGCTCGCCAGCGCCCTGGTCTCGTCGCTGGTCACCATGGCGGCGCTTCGCGGTGGCACCGTCATGCCTGCCGAAGGGGCGGGGGCCGGGTGGGTGGTGGCGCTGGTGCTGCTGGGAGGGCCGGCCGCGGGCCTCAACCTCCTCGGCGCGGCGCTGGTCGCGGCCTTCGTGCCAGCCTTGCTGGTGCCGTGCGTGGTCGGGCTGCTGGTGGTTTCGCTCGCCGCGCACCATGCGCCCGAGCAGACGCGGCGCGTGCTGGGCACCGAGTCGATGGAGTTCCTGGTCTCGGTCGGCAGCCTGAGCGCGGTGGCGCTCGCGCTCTTCGGCTCGGCGGTGCACGGTGGGCTGGCGCTGCAGTTCGCGCTGGCGGGCTCGTTGCTCGTCGCGGGCCTGTTGCTGGCGCTCGCGCCGCTGGTCTCGCTGGCCGTCTTCGCTGCGGGCGTCGACGTGCACGCGGCGGTGACCCAGGTGAACCTGCCGCTGCAGCCCTGGGCGCTGCCGGTGGCGTTGGTCGCGGCGGCGGCGGCGATGGCGCTGCGGCTGGGCGCGGTGTCGCGGCCCTTTGCTGCCGCGTGGCGCGCGCTGGGCCCCGAGCTGCCGACCCGGTCCTCGACCCCGTGGTGGTGGGGCGCGGCCTCGCTGGTGCTGGTGGGGCTGGCGCAGCCGGTCTCTCCCTGGTGGGGGCTGGTGGTGGCGCTGTTGCTCGTGACGCCGAGCCGGCTCGAGGTGAGCGTGGGCTTTGGCCTGGGCGCTGCGCTCGCGGTGCTCAGCGTGCCGCACGAAGAGGCGGGCCTGGCGCTGGGCGCGACCGGCGCGGTCTTCGCGTGGCTCGGAGCGCTGCTCGAGGGGCGGGAACGGGTGGCGCGCGCCTGGTTCCACGGTGGCTGGGCGATGAGTCTGCTGAGCCTGGCGGTGGTCGGTGGTCAGTTCGCGCACCTGCCGGTGGCGCTGACCTGGTCGCTGGCGGCGGTCACCTGCTGGGCGGTGGTGAAGGCCCAGCCCGACGCGGAGTGGATTGGCTGGAGCGGCACGTGGCTGGCCTCGCACGTGGTGGTGGCGCACGTGGGGCTGGTGCTGGCGACGGGCGCTCCGAAGGAACTGGTGCTGCCCTGGTTCGGGCTGGTGTCCTCGGTGCTGGGGCTGGTGGCGCTGCGGCGTTCGGGGCCGCAGTCGCGGCAGGCAGGCCTGGTGCTGGGCACGGTGGCGATGGTCGAGGTCTTCGTCGCGCTCTCGCTGCTCGACACGCCGCACGTGCGCGAGGCCTTCGTGGCGCTGGCCGCCGGGCTGTTGGTGCTGGTGGGCTCGGGCCGCCGAGCGGTGCTGCACGACGACGGGCCCGCGGCGTGGCTGGGGCAGAGCGTGGTGGTGGTGACGGTGGTGGCGCTGCGTCGGCTGGGCGCGGGCGAGGCACCCGGCGTGCTCGAGTCGTGGGCGGCGCTGACCTGGGGCCCGGTGCTGTGGGGGCTGGCGCGCTTCCTGGGCCGGGAAAAGCGGCCCCAGGTCTCGCAGGCGCTGCGCGGAGGCGCGGTGGTCTGGCCGCTGGTGGGGCTGGTCTGCGCCCCGTGGAGCACGCCGTCCCAGTTGGTGTTGCTGTTGCTGGTGCAGGCCGGGCATTACGCGTTCCTCTCGCGCACCGGGCTGCGGCGCACCGGCGCCACGCTGTCGGCGGTGGCCTTCAACGGCGCCATGGTGGCGGCCTTCTTCGCCACTGGCTGGCACGGCGTGCAGGACCTGGCGTTGCCGTTGGGTCTGTCCATCATCGCGCTTACCAGCGCCTTCCGCGACGAGCTGGGCCGCGACGCGCAGGTGCGGCTGCGCAGCGTGGCGATGACCGCGGTCTATGCCGCGGCCGCCTGGCGCCCGCTGACCTTCACCACCGCGTGGGGGTTGGGGTTCTGCGTGGTGGTGTGCGTGGCGGGCGTGGCGGTGGGCGCGCTGCTGCGTATTCGCAGCTTCGTCATGTTGGGCACCACCTTCCTGGTGGCCTCGGTGCTGGCGACGCTGATTCGGCAGGGGCTGTCCGAGCCGAAGCTGGGCGCGGTGCTGCTGGCTGCGCTCGGCGTGGGCATCGTGGCCTTCATGGTGCTCTTCACCACCAGGCGCGGTGAGCTGCAGGCCCGCGTCGCCGCGCTGCAGGCCATGCTCGCCACCTGGGAGGGCTGAGCGTGGCGGTCACCTTTCAGGCGGTGACCGCGATGATTCCCAGCGGCGGCCCATTGGCAGACGCCGTCGCGTTCTATCGTGACGCCCTGGGGTTCACCGTGGAGTGGCAGAGCGACACCATGGCGGCGCTGCGACGAGATCAGGTGACCTTCAACCTGGTGCAGAACGCGATGCGCGAGTGGGCCGATCGGGCCAGCTTCAGCATCGGCGTGCACGGGCTCGACGAGCTCTACGCGCAGTGGCGGGGGCTGCCGATTCGGGTCGGGCCGCTCGAGGTCAAGGCGTGGGGGCGACGCGAGTTCCACCTCATCGTGCCGTCGGGGGTGTGCCTGCAGTTCTACGAGGTCGGCTGAGCCCTGGCGAACGCCGTGCCTCGAGAGCGTCACTGCACCGGCGCACAGGTCGACACGCCTGCCCCCACGATGTCGCGGCCCGGGCTGACCAGCACCCGCTTGGCCGGCGTGGTGGGCTGCGGCTGGGTCGGGTCGAGCGCGGCGCGGTCCAGCTTCCACACGTCGGTGCCGATGAAGATGAAGAACGAGCCCGCGAAGAACTTGATGGCCCAGCCGCCCACGCTGGTCACGTTGGGC
>CAIWFK010000148.1 GCA_903911905.1 uncultured Myxococcales bacterium | reverse complement strand
GGGGCGAACAAGCAGTTCGGCTCGCTCATTCTGATGGGCGAGAACACGTACCTCGCGGTGAAGGACCAGGTCATCGCGCGCGAGGTCGACGTGGTGCGGGTGGCCGGCAAGCACCTGGCGACGCGCATCTACGAGCTGGTGGGGCTGGCCGGCGCGGTCGACGGGCTGGGGGCGGTCGAGCCGAAGAAGCTCGAGGTGCTCGCGACGTACGCGCGGGCGCTCGAGCGTTTCCGCGCGCGTGACTTCGCGCAGGCCAGAGCGGTGCTCGCGCAGAATGCGTCGCTCGACCCCGCCGACGGGCCGTCGAATGCGCTCTTGCACCGCTGCGAGAAGTTCCTGGTGACGCCTCCGCCGGCCGACTGGGACGGCGTCAACGAGCTCGAGAAGTGAACGGTTTCACACACGACGAACGAGGGGGTCGAACATGAGAAGGTTGATCATCGGGCTGGCGTCGATGGCGCTGCTGGGGTCGAGCGCGGCGCTGGCCGTCAAGAGCGGCGACACGCTGTACGTGAAGACGAAGGACGCCAAGCTGCTCGACAAAGCCGAGCCCAAGGGCAAGGTCATCGGCGTGATGAAGCCCGGCGACACCGTGACCTGGAAGGGCGCTGACGCCAACAAGCCCTTCCACAAGGTCGAAGCGCAGGGGAAGGCCGGGTTCACGGTGCAGCAGAACCTGACGCCCAACAAGCCCAGCGCCGAGGTCGCGACCAGCGACGGCAAGCCGATTGATCAGGAGGCGTTCAAGAGCAGCGGCGCCGCGACCAAGGCGTTGTCCGAGGCGGGGCTCAAGTACGGCGAGGGAAACCCCGACTTGGTCACCTTGAGTAAGGGCATCATGACCGCTGAAGGCATCGCGGCGAAGGTCGAGCCCCAGGAAGCAACTGAGTACGTCGCGAAGTCGACCGGAGGTGGCAAGTGAGGACGCGCTTTCTGGTCGCGACGCTCGCGTTGGCGTTCGCTCCTGGCTGTGCGCTGCTCGGCGTGGTGCCCGGGGCCCCCGGCCTCGCTGTGAACAGTGGCACCCTTCGGGACATCAAAGCGGCGACGGAAGAAAGTGATCGGCGAGAAGCCGAGTGCAAGGCCTTCGCCTCGCGGATGGTTCCCTACCCTGAAGAGGTGTCCATCGGTGGCGCGATCGCGTTGGCTCTGGCCAAGAACACCAAAGGCGGCGTGTACGTCGAGCTCAGCCCCGAAGTCGCTGCGGCCGGGCCCATCAGCCCTTCGCTCGCTGGAAAGAAGGTTGCTCCCGGCAGCGGCCAACGAACGGACCTCAATCGGTACGTGAACCTGGTCGGCAAAGGATTGGCGTCCTTCTCGAGCCGGCCATCGATCGACTGGACCTTTGCGGTGCTCGACAGCTCGACCCCGAACGCGTTCTCGGCGCCGGGTGGTTACGTGTTCGTTACGACGGGAATGCTCAAGCAGCTCGAGAATGAAGCGCAACTGGCTGCGGTGCTCGGCCATGAAATCGGTCACATCACCGGACGGCACGCACTGACCTCTTATCAGCAGGCGAAGGGCAAGACCTGCTCGGATCTGAACAAGGCCCAGACGGCGGCGGAAGTCGGGGGTGCCGTGGTGCGTCCTCCTCCGATTTTGACAGAGCTCCGCGGATACATGAGCGCGCTCGGATTCGACCCCGACAAGGCCACGGCTGAGTTTATTCGCAAGCTGGCCGATGGCTCTGCCGAAGTCATCATGCAGGCTGGCTACAAGGATCTCGAGAAGGACGCAGACGCGACCGCGACCAAGCTGATGGTGCTCGCCGGCTATGATGCCGGCGAGTTCGAGAAAATTCTGGCCAAGCTGCCCGAGGGAAGTTTCCTGAGCAAGCACCCCTCCAGCCGTGAGCGGATCGAGGTCGTCAAAGCGACGCGCGCCGAACTCGAAGGCTTTGCGGGCTCGAAGGCTCCTCCGCTGGCGCCCATCGTGAAGACCGCCATCAAGTGAGGCGACTGCTCGCCTTCGCGGTGATTGCGGGCTGTGCCCCGCCACCACCTCCGGTCGACCCCTTCGCGTTGATGCGGCAGCTGCAGTCGTGCAGCGCGAGCAGCACCGCGGCCATCACCTTCGCCGACGAGCAGCGCGTCGGCGCGAAGGTGGTGTTCGAGCGTGCGAAGCGGCTGACGGCGGCGAACCCTCCGCTCGCCCCCGAGGCCCTCGCCGCGGCCGACCGGTCGTTGAACCTCATCGGCAAGGGCCTCGCCGCAGGCTCCTCTCGCTGGGGCATTCCCTGGGTCTTCGGGGTGCTCGACTCGCCCGACGTCGCGCTCATCAGCGGCGGCGGAGGCGCCATCTTCGTGAGCCGCGGCGCGCTCTCACTCGCTGACGATGAAGCCCAGGTCGCGGCGCTGCTGGCCATCGGCGTCGCGCGAGTCGACCTGCGGCAGGGCGCGGTGCACCAGTTCGCGCGCCGTCAAATGCTCTGCCTCGGCGGAGCAGGGCAACAGATTGGCATCGACGCGAAGCCCGACGAGGCGCGGGCGGAAGTGACGATCGACGGGAAGAAGGTCGAGCTCGACGGCTACGACCAGTGGGAAGACCACGAAGCCGCGCAGCACGCCGCCGCGTTGTTGACCTTCACTGGCTACGACGTCGTCGACGGCGCCAAGGTCTTCGAGCGCATTCCGGCGAGCACCGACTCCAGCCTCCAGGCGGGCCGTCTCGCAGCGTCGTTGCTCGCGGCCGACCGCTTCGACGGTGCGGCCCCGGCGCTGCCACCCGAACTCGCAGCGGTCAGGCTCAGCGCCGCCGCACCCCCAGGTACCGCAGCACCAGCTCGCTGACCTCGTCGACCAGCCGGTCACCCTGCAGGCTCTTCGGCGCTTCGAGCACCACCATGAAGATGACCGCCTCGACGCTCGTCACCAGCATGTAGGTGGCGAGATCGAGGTCGAGGTCGGCGCGGAAGTGCGAGGCCTGCGACTCGAGCCACGCCCGCACCATCGCCGCCGAACGCTGGCTCAACTGCCGCACCAGCTTCACCCCCGCGCCGATGCGCGGCACCTGCTCGGTCAGCACCCGGTGCAACGCCGGGTCGACGCCGTGAAGCGCCACCATCGCGCGAATGTACCCGCGCACCGTGTCTTCGAGGCTGAGGGCCTTTTCGCCCGCCTCGCGCACCCAGTCGACCAACAGCGCATAGCCGCGGTCGGCGTGCGCCTGCGCCAGCGCCGTGACCAACGCCTCCTTCGAGGGGAAGTACTGGTAGAGCGACCCGATGCTCACGCCGGCCTTCTTCGCCACCGCGTTGGTGGTGCAGGCCTCGTAGCCCTGGGTGCGCAGAATGTGAGCAGAAGCTCGCAAAATGGCGTCGACGGTGTGCTTCGCGCGGTCCTGGGTGGGGCTTTTCCGGAGCGATGACGCGGGTCTGCGAGCCACGAGGCCTCCTCGACGCGGGGATGCGAGCTTACAACCTGAGCATTTGCTCATATTTTACCGGGCATGAACAGCACCGCCACGCTGACCGCCGCGCCGCCCGTCATTCCCAGCTTTCCGACCCGCTCGCCGCTGGGCGTGCTGCCCGAGCTGCAGCGCAACCCGCTCGAGATGATGGAGCGCGCGGCCTTCGAGCACGGGCCGGTGGTGCGCATGCCGGTGCCCACCGTGCAGGCCTTCGCACTCGCCCACCCGAAGGCCGCCGAGCACGTGCTGGTCACCAACGTGAAGAACTACACCAAGCAGACGCGCGGCTACGACATGCTGCGCCTGGTGCTGGGCAACGGCCTGGTCACCAGCGAGGGCACGTTCTGGAAGCGGCAGCGCCGCATCGCCCAGCCCGCCTTCCACCGAGAGCGCATGAGCAGCTTCGCGCAGTCGATGACCCGCGCCGCCAGCGAGATGGTCGACGGCTGGGCGCCCGGGCAGCCCATCGACGTGGCGCACGAATTCATGCGCTGCACGCTGCGCGTGGTGGGCGAGACCCTGCTCTCGACCGACGTCACCAGCGAGGCCGACACCGTGGGCCCGGCGCTCACCACCCTGCTCGAGCACCTCATTCACCGCACCACCCACCCGCTGTCGCTGCCCGAGTGGGTGCCGACGCCCGCCAACCAGGAGTTCAACCGCGCGCTCGAGCGCCTCGACGCGGTGGTGCTCGACGTCATCGCCAGGCGGCGCGCGGGGAACGGTCCCGACGGCGACCTGCTCGCCATGCTGATGAACATGAAGGACCCCGAGACCGGCGAGGGCATGGATGACGCGCAGCTGCGCGACGAGGTGATGACCATCTTCCTCGCGGGGCACGAGACGACCGCGAACCTGCTCTCGTGGACGACCGTCTTGCTGGGCCGCGCCCCGGGGGTCGAGCGCAAGCTGCTCGAGGAGCTCGCGCCCTTCGGCGGTCGGCCTCCCGGCTTCGCCGACGTGCCGCAGCTGACCTATTCGTCGATGGTGCTCAAGGAGTCGATGCGCCTGTTCCCCCCGGTGTGGACCCTGGGGCGACTGGTGCAGGCCGACGACGAGGTGATGGGCTACCACCTGCCGAAGGGTGCGCTGGTCTTCGTCAGCCCCTGGGTCATTCACCGTCTGCCCGAGTTCTGGAAGGACCCGCAGGCCTTCGACCCCGAGCGCTGGGCCGAAGAGGACCCACGGCGCGCGCGCGGCAGCTACCTGCCCTTCAGCATGGGGCAGCGAAAGTGCATCGGCGACTCGTTCGCGATGATGGAAGGGCAGCTCATCCTCTCCACCGTGCTGCAGCGGGTACACCTGTCGCTGCTGCCGGGGCAGACCTTCGAGCCCGAGCCGGTCATCACCCTGCGGCCGAAGGGTGGCGTGCGCGTCATCGCCACGCGGCGCTGAAGAACCGGGGTATACGCGGCAGCGTGAAATACCTGCCGCTCCTGCTCTCGATCGCCTGCGCTGGAACCCACCAGGCCGCGCACCACTCGTTCGCCAACGCCGAAGACTGGGCCCAGGCGTTCGAGGACCCGTCGCGAGACGCGTGGCAGAAGCCCGACCAGGTGTTGGCGCTGCTCGCGCTGCCGCCCGACGCGAAGGTGGCCGACATCGGCGCAGCGACCGGCTACTTCGCGGTGCGCGCCTCGAAGCTGGTGCCGAAGGGCCACGTGTACGGCATCGACGTCGAGTCGGCGATGGTCGACTACCTGAAGGCGCGCGCCGAGCGGGAGGAGCTCAAGAACCTCACCACGGTGCTGGCGAGCGTCGATGACGCGAAGCTGCCCGAGCCGGTAGACGTGGTGTTGGTCGTCAATACCTGGCATCACCTCGACGACCGCATCAACTACTTCAAGCGCCTTCGTGAAAGCGTGCGGCCTGGCGGGCGACTGGTGATCATCGAATTCACCCGCGAGTCGTCGATGGGCCCCATCGCAACGATGAAGAGCACTCCCGACGAAGTGACCGCCGAACTCAGGCCCGCGGGCTGGTCACTCACCACGCGGAGCACGATCTTGCCCGAGCAGTTCCTGCTCATCTTCACCCGGTGACGATGCCAGCCTCGCGCAGCTGACTCGAGCGCACCGGCGTGTACTCGGGCAGCGGGCCGACCTTGAGGCGCTCGCGCACTTCGCTCACGGGCAGGGCCAGCATCGACTCCCACGGCTGCGAGGGCAGCCACTCGGCGTTGCGGCCGCGGCGGTAGCCCTCGAGCACCAGCTTCGGGTCGTGGTTGGCGGCGAAGCCCTTGAGCAGGCCCGCGCTGACGATGGCGGCGATGGCGCTGTTCCAGTGCTGGCCCAGCAGGAAGGCCAGCAGCGAGAGCTCACCCAGCACGTCGCCCTGGTAGCCCGTCACCGCGTGCCACAGGTCGTGCGTGTCGCGCATGCGGCTGCGCATGTACGCGAAGGGGCCGTCGGTGCGCTGCTGACCAGCCTTCGCCGCGGCCACGATGCCCTCGGCCGAGATGCCTTCGGACTCCACGAAGGCCAGGTAGGCGTGCGCGAGCGAACCAGCCGGCATGCGGCGCAGGGCCTCGCGGTCGGCCAGCACCGGCACGATGTCGGGTTGGTCGTTCAGAATCGCCCGGCCCGCCTCGGTGCGCTCGAACTTCCACATCATGCGGTGGGGCGTGGTGCCCGAGAGCGCCTCGATGAGCGAGAAGACCTGGGGCAGGTCATCGGGGTTCTTGAGCAACGCGTTGAGCGAGCGAGCGGCGCGCGGCAGGTCGAAGCGGGGCATCGGCAGCATGGGTGGCTCCTGTTGTTGACAATGTTGTAGATAACTATTGCCTACAATCTTGTCAATAGTGCGGCTAAGTCCACAGGTGATGCCTGCACGCACACCCCGTAAACGTCGGTCTTCTCTCGAGGCGCGCGCCGCGATTCTGGACGCGGCCGAGAAGCGGCTGGTCGACGCCGGGCCGGGCGGCATTCGCCTGCAAGACGTGGCGGCCGACGTGGGGGTCTCGCACCCGACCGTGCTGCACCACTTCGGCAGCCGCGAGGGGCTGATCAACGCGCTGGTCGAGCGCGCGCTGCAGGACACGCAAGCGCAGGTCATGGCGGCGGTGCAGGCCGCGCCCGCGCGCACCGACACCATCGCCGCCATTCTCGACGCGGTCTTCGCTCAGATGAAGCAGAGCGGGCGGGCGCGCGCGTTCCTGTGGCTGGCGCTGTCGGGCTTCGCGGGCGGGGTCAGTGGGCTCAACCTCTACCCGCTCGCCGAGTTCGTGCACGCGATGCGCGTCGAGCGTCGGAAGGGTCGCAAGAAGCCGCCGGTGTTCGACGACACGTACTTCTCGGTGCTGCTGCCGGCGCTCTCACTGCTCACCCTGGCTGCGCTCGAGCAGAAGGGTCGGCTCGACCCGCGCTTCGACGGCGCGAAGTTCCGGGTGTGGCTGGCCGAGCTCATTCACTCGCACCTCGAGCGCGATTGAACGTCGCTTGCTCGCGGCCTCGCTGACGAGACGTCACCCCAGGCGCCGGGCCGCGGCGCGCAGCAACTCGGCGGCTTTCCACAGTTCGATGGCGTTGTTGCGCGCGTCGACGTTCTCCTGGCCGTCGCCGTCGGCGTCGAGGTGCTCCGCGTGAAGTTCGACGCGCAGGCCGAGTTCGCTGCGGGGAAAGGTTCCAGCGAAGGGCGGCACTTCGGGCACCGGGTAGCGGAAGCAGGAATGAAGGCAGCCGCAGGAGAACGCCGCGAGCACTTCGCCGTCTGGGCTGGCCTGAGCGAGGTCCTCGAGCGTGGCGAGCAACTGCCTCGCGCGGCGCTCGTTCCACCGCAGCACGCGTTCCTGGAGTGCGGCTCGCGCGAGCGCCAGCTGGGCCCCTGGGTCGATGGTGCTCATGCTCATGGGGAGCGTAGGTCAAGCAGGCCCAGGCCGCCTGGGCCCACAAACGGGCGGTGGAGCGCAGTTCGACCCGCGCACCGATGGTGGAGAACGTTTCGGCGGGCGCGCCGATGGTGCAGCTCAGGGCCGCGCGGCGGGCACGAGGCAGCCTCCGGGGTTGGCCGAGCCCCATTCGACTTCTGCCCTGGTGGGGGCCACCGCGACCTCGACGACACCTGCGAAGGTGACGCCCTCGGGGAGCACCCAGCCCTTCACGCTCGCGGCCGGAGCGGCAGCCTCGGGAGGGCCGCGCTCACCGCTGGCGGGCTCGACGACCGGGCACCCACAGGCCGCGATTTTCACCACCGTGGTGGCCGACGGCCGCCTGACGCGGAAGAGCTTCGCGCCGCGCCGCGCGAACAGCGGCTCGGCCTCGCCGATGAAGACGACCCGGCCCGGGCTGCCGGCGTCGAGCGTGACTTCGACGTCGCGAGCCAACGCGCTCGACAGCACCACGGACTCGAGGGTGGCCCGCACGAGCTTCTCCTTCGCGAGCGCGGCGTCGATTCGTGAGGCCTCGTTCGTGCCGACCCGCGCCACCGCGGGCGTGACCTCCGCGTCGGGCAGGCACCTGGGCGCGGCGGCGGAGGCAAGCCATGACATGGCGCAGGTGAGCGAGGCGACGAGGCGAATGGCGCGCATGGAAGAAGTCACGAAGGGCGGCCGGCGAAATTCACCTCGCCGTAGCGAACGCCGCAGCCTTGAGCAACGCCGCGACCATCGGCATCTCGTCGGCCAGCCCCTTGCCGGCGATGTCATACGCCACGCCATGGTCCGGGCTTGTCCGCGGAACGGGGAGCCCCAGCGTGACGTTCACCGTATTGGTGAAGTCGAGCGTCTTCACCGCCACCAGGCCCTGGTCGTGGAACATGGCCAGCGCCACGTCGTACGGGAACTTCGAACTCGCTCGCGCGAACAGCCCATCGGCCGCGAAGGGGCCGTGCGCGTCGACGCCCTTCTTGCGCGCCCGAGCGATGGCCGGCGAGATGACCTGTTGCTCCTCCAGGCCCAGCACGCCGCCGTCTCCTGCGTGGGGGTTGAGGCCACAGACCGCGATGCTCGGCCGGCGCCCGAGCGCCTTGCCCAGCGAGCTCGACAGCAACTGCAGCGTCGCCACCAGCTTCGGAATGGTGAGCGCCCGGGACAGCTTGGCGATGGGCAGGTGATTGGTCGCCAGCGCCACGCGCAGCTTCGGCCCGTCCATCATCATCAACACGTCGACGTCGAAGGCCTCGGCCAGCACCTCGGTGTGCCCCACGAAGTGCACGCCGGCCGCGGTGATGGCGCCCTTCGACACCGGCGCGGTGCAGATGGCATCGATGGTGCCCTGGCGAGCCGCCTCGATGACGGCCGTGACGTACGCATACTGCGCGCGGCCTCCGGCCTTCGTCGGCTTGCCCGGCTGCCGGTCGCGCGAGGCGAGGTGGCTGACCACCTGCCGTTCCCACGGGCCTTCGGGCATCGACGCATCGCCGAAGAGCACGGGCGTGAGCACGCTCGACACCTCGCGGTGCGCGAGCGCCTCGAGGGTAATCTCGAGGCTGATGCCCGACGGGTCACCCAGCGAGATGCCGACCCGCGGCAGGCTCACAGCTTGGTTTCGACCAGCGCGACCGAGCGCAGCTCTGCGACGTACTGCTCGGTGTAGTGCTCGAGCTGCCCCTTGAGCATGCGATCGCGCAACTGGTCCTTCACGTCGTCGAAGGGCGGCGCCGCCAGCGCACGGCGCTCGACCACCTTGATGACGTGCCAGCCCAGCTTGGTGCGCACCGGGTCGGACACGCCGTTGAGCGGCAGGCTGAACGAGGGCTTCTCGAACGCCGGGTCCATGATGCCGCGACGGAAGAAGCCGAGGTCACCACCGTCGGCCGCCGACGGGCCTTCCGAGCGCTTCCTGGCGAGCTCGGCGAAGTCGACGTTGGGTAGGCGCGCTTCGGTGGCGATGGCGACGGCCTTCAGGCGCGCGGTCTCGACCTGCTCGGCGGTGGCCTTGGGCGCGACCTGCACCAGAATGTGGCGGGCGTGCACCTCGGCGTCCTGCGCTTCGTCGTGCGCGAACTTCGCGTACTCGGCCTTCAGGTCCTCGTCGGAAATCTTCACCTTGCTGCGAACCTTCAGGTTCACCAGCTTCATGCGCGCCAACTGCCGACGCAGGAAGGTCTTGTACACCGGCATGGTGTAACCCTCTTGCAGCAGCGCGGCCTCGAACTGGTCGGCGCTCATGTTGTTCTGCTTCTTCACGTCTTCGATGCTCAGCTCGATTTCCGAGTCGGTGACCTCGATGTTGAGCTCTTTGATCTGCGCTTCCATCAGCTTCTCGCCGATGAGCCCGTCGAGGGTGTGCTTGATGATGGCGCTGCGAGCCTCGAGCCGCCGGGCCGGGTCGCTTTCCCGCAGCCGCGAAATCTCGGGCATGGCGCGCGCTTCGACTTCGGACAAGGTGATGATGTCGGTGTTCACCACCGCGGCGATGCGGTCGACCAGCTCGGCGCGAACCGTGAAGGACAGCACCAGCAGACCTGCGAGCAGAAGGCGCTTCATGGGCACAGGGCTTACAACGCACGCCCGGCGCGATCCACTCACTCGCCCAGGTAGGCCTTGCGGATCTCTTCGCTGGCCAGCAGCGCCTTGCCGGTGCCCTGCATCACGATGTCGCCGGTCTCGAGCACGTAGGCCCAGTTCGCCAGCTCGAGCGCCAGGTGCGCGTTCTGCTCGACCAGCAGAATCGACATGCCCTCGGCGTTCACTTCTCGAAGAATGCGGAAGATGGTCTGGGTGACCTGCGGCGCCAGCCCCAGCGACGGCTCGTCGAGCAGCAACAGCTTCGGCCGCGACATCAGCGAGCGCGAAATCGCCAGCATCTGCTGCTCGCCACCCGAGAGCGTGCCGGCCAACTGCTCGCGCCGTTCCTGCAACCGGGGGAACAACGAGAAGCAGCGCTTCGCGTCGTCGGCGATGCCCTGGGTGTCGCGCCGCAGGTAGGCGCCGAGGTCCAGGTTTTCCTGCACGGTGAGGTTGGGGAAGATGCCGCGGCCTTCCGGCGCGTGCGCCATGCCGCGCGGCACCATCTGGTGCGCCTTGACCCCGGTGACGTTCTCACCCCGCAGCGTGACCGTGCCCTTCGCCGGCGTCACCATGCCCGACACCGCGCGCAGAGTGCTGGTCTTGCCCGCGCCGTTGGCCCCGATGAGCGCGACCACCTCGCCCTGACCCACGGTGAGCGAAATGCCACGCAGCGCCTTGATGGCGCCGTACGAGACCTCGAGGTCCTTCACCACCAGCATCGGCTCGCGGGCGACGCGCTCGCCGAGGGTCACGGGCTCAGACATGGGCGGGTGCCTCTCCGAGGTAGGCCTCGATGACCTTGGGGTCGGCGCGCACCGCAGCCGGCAGCCCGGTGGCGATGGTCTCGCCGTGGTCGAGCACGGTCAGCTTCTCGCAGATGCCCATCACCAGCTTCATGTCGTGCTCGATGAGCAGGATGCCGATGGCGAAGCGGTCGCGCAGTTGGCGAATGAGCACCATCAGGTCGGCCTTCTCGCGGGTGTTCATGCCGGCGGCGGGCTCGTCGAGCAACAGCACGCGCGGTTTGGTGCCCAGCGCGCGCGCAATCTCGAGCCGGCGCTGCTCGCCGTACGGCAGGCTCGAGGCCACCTCGTCACGGCGGTGGGTCAGCCCCATCACCTCGAGCAGCTCGTCGGCCTTGGCGGTCAGCGTCGCCTCTTCGCGCAGGAAGCCGGGCGTGCGCAGCGGGGCGCGCCACCAGTCGCGGTAGTTGTCGAGCGCGTCCATCGCCGAGCCGACCGCCCGGCCCAGGCCACCGTCGCGCTGCAGCTTCTGCACCCGGGCGCGGTCGAAGAGCGGGTGGGTCTCGGGCAGAATCGCGATGCGCACGTTGTCGAGCACCGAGAGCTGCTTGAAGAGCCGAATGTTCTGGAAGGTGCGGGCCAGCCCCAGCCGATTCAACTGGAAGGGGCGCAGGCCGTTGACCCGCTCGCCGCCCACCACCACGTCGCCTTCGCTGGCCTGGTACACGCCGGTCAGCACGTTGAAGGCGGTGGTCTTGCCCGCGCCGTTGGGGCCGATGAGGCCCTGCAGGTCGCCGCGCGCGATGCTCAGGTTGAACGCCGAGAGCGCCTTCAGGCCGCCGAAGCGGATGGAGACGTTCTTCGCCTCGAGCAGCACCTCGCTCACGCGGTCGCTCCCTTCTTGCGCTTGAGCAGGTCCCACACCTCGTGGGTGCCGAACAGGCCCTGGGGGCGGGTCAGCATCATCAGCACCAGCAACAGGCCGAAGATGGGCTTGCGCAGTTGGTCGATGGACTGCGCGAGCGCCGCGTTGTCGCCGCCGAGCGAGATGAAGAGCGCCCGCATGCCTTCGGGCAAGAGCGTGAGCACCACCGCAGCGATGACCGCGCCCGTCGTCGAGCCCAGGCCGCCGGCGACCACCATCACCACGATTTCCATCGACTTGACGAAGCTGAACGAATCGCCCGGGGTGATGATGCTCTGGAAGTGGCTGAAGAGCGCGCCGGCCACGCCCGCGAAGAAGCTCGAGACCACGAAGGCCCGCACCTTGTACGCGGTGGTGTCGACGCCCATCGACTCGGCGGCGACCTCGTCTTCGCGAATGGCGACCAGGCTGCGGCCATGCGGGCTGGCCAGCAGGCGCCGCGCGAAGAGCACCACCAGGAAGACCCAGAACCAGACCATGAAGAACGAGGTGTATTGGGGCGTGCCCGACAGGCCGAGCGCGCCGCCCAGGCCTTCGGTGTTGCGCAGCGCCACCAGGATGATTTCGCCGAAGCCCAGGGTCACGATGGCCAGGTAATCGCCCTTGAGCCGCAGCGACGGCAGGCCGACCAGGAAGCCGCAGAGCGCCGCGCCGGTGCCGCCCGCGAGCAGCGAGACGATGAAGAAGAGCTGATCAGACACGGCGCCAGGCAGGAAGCCGACCTTGTAGTCCTTCAGGGTCAGCGACAGCGCCGCCGACAGGTACGCGCCCACCGCCATGAAGCCCGCGTGCCCGATGGAAAACTGGCCGGTCAGCCCGTTCACGATGTTGAGGCTCACCGCGAGGATGACGTTCACCCCCACCAGCAGCGACAAGTACACGACGTAGGGCGAGCCCCCGAGCAGGAGCTGCAACAACCCGAGCACCAGCATCGCGATGCCGACCGGCAGGAGGCTCTTCACGGTTCGCGGGGCTTACACCATGCCCGGGGGCGGTGCGAGGTCGCAGGCAGGCACTTGCGCCGGCGCGGGGAGTTCGTCGGAGGCCCGGGCAATGGCCCCGGAGCCTCGGGGAACGCATGCGGGTTCGCGGGGAACTGCGCCAGAGCCCCGGGTAAGCGCTCCAGGTGCACGGGGAACGGCGGCCGACGCCCGGGCAGGCGCCCTCGAGCCCGGGGTCACCGCCGTGAAGCCGTGCGCGCCCGCTTCGACGCCGCCGGCTTCTTCACCTCGGCGATGCGCGTCGCGAGGAGCTTCCTGACCAACGCCACCGGCAACCGGCGGTTCGCCGCGAAGTGCAGCGCCGACTTCGTCTGCGCATAGCCCTCGAGCTCGTAGGCCAGGGTCGCGAGGGTGCGGCCGCTGAACGGGTCAGACGAGCACCCGTGGTGGCCGAGTGCCCATGGCGACCTGCTCGACGCGTCGACTACGAGGGCGTCCCCGCGGCAGGCGCAGCGCCCTTGGCGGCGTGGGTGAGCACCCCGAGCGTGGGGAAGGTGGGCAGCACCTGACCGGTGACCTTCGCCTGGTGCACGGCGTTGCGCAGCAGCGACAGCTCGCGCAGCACGCGGCCCTCGACGCGGTTGGTTTCCTGGGTGTCCTTGCCGGTCGACGCGGTCCACGTCTTCTGGTTCGCGGCGTTGAGCGACTCGGCGACGGCCGACGCGCTCGAGAGGAACTCTTCGGTCAGGCCCGCGTCGTTGGCCAGCAGCTCGCCTTCGGGGGTGCGCCGCGCCGCGAGCGCCATCTGCAACAGACCGGTGATGGTGGTCTCGAGCGCCGAGGGCGAATCGCTCTGATCATTCCGCTCGTGCACGTGCGCCGCGAAGGTCTCGTTGCCGCCCGCCACGTTGAGCAGGCCGTGCGCCAGCTTCATGCGAATGCGCCGCGCGACCTTCACCGCCGCGTCGCGACCCGAGCGCGCCGTCAGCCCGTCGTTCGCGTCGCCCGACTGGCGCACGATGGCGTCTTCCAGCTCGGCGACCTGGGTGCACAGCCAGGCGAAGCGCTCGACCGCGTACCCGTCGATGCCCTTCTTCGCCGCGCCCAGGAAGACGCCGATGGCCTTGCTGGCTTCGGCGGCCACGTCGGTCGCCTTGGTGCGCTCGCCCCACGCTTCGCACTGGGCCTCGGTGAACGTGGCCAGGTACACCCGGCGGCGCAGCTCGTTGAGCGGAGGCAGCTCGGCGAGCGCCTTCACCGCCACCGAGTCCTTCGGCTTCGCCACGGCCGCCGCCTTCTTCGGCGCGGGCGCCTTCGCCGGCTTGACGGGCTTCGACTTCACGGGCTTCGACTTCGCTGCGATTTTCTTTGCGGCCACGGTGACCCCCACTTCAAGGCACGAGTTGAACGGCGCGAACCATAGCGCTCGCCGCCCGGGCCTTCACTCCTCTTCCGACGAGGGACGGGGCGCTGGCTTCGGTTTCGGTTTCGGTCTGGGCCGAGGCTTCGGCTTGACGGTGGCCATGACCCGACGTTGTCACGGGTCGCGCCCGAGGGCGAAGAATGACAACCTGCCGCCATGCGTCGACCCCTGCTCGCGTGCAGCCTGCTGTTCCTGGCGTGCCCGCCCACGACGAACGGCGGCGGCCTGCTGCTGACCTTCCAGTTGGACCACTCGGTGGTCAACGACGGGTCCCTGATTTCTGGCACCGTGTCCTTCACCCACCAGAACCCCCTGGACCTGAACCAGGCCCACTTGACCTTGAGCACGTCGCTGGGCGTCGTCACTCCCACCCAGGCCACGCTGGCGACGAACGACTTTCAGCAGGTGACGTATTCGTGCGACGTCGCGACCAACGCCGGGTGTCTGGGGCAGGCGGTGCTGACGGCGGAACTGCAGGCCGGGCAGGAGGTCGCGGTCGCTTCCACCACCGTGCAGATTCTCGAGCCCGACGACGGCTCGGTGCGGCAATTCGACGGAGGCCTGTGCGGTGGCGGCGTCTTCCCGGGTTCGCAGGTGACGTGCTGCTTCGACCCGGCGACCAACGATGCGCCCGGCTGCGGGTGGACGAGCGCCCAGCCGGGGCTGCCCTTCGCGATGCCGCTCATCACCTCGGACGGTGGCACCGCCTCGAGTCAGGTCACCGTGAACCTCGCGCCGGTCGGCACCTGCGCGTCGGCGCCGCTGGTGAACGTCGGTGACGGCGGCGTCGTCTCGTGGTCGTGCCGCGGCTACGGCATCGACTCCAACACCGGCGTCTGGCGCTTGCTGGCCGACCGCACCTGCACCCAGGGCGACGGCTTCGTCGCCCAGAACCTCTGCCCCCTGCTGTCCCAGGGCAACTTCGCCAACGCTGCGTACGTGATGACCGACCTGTCCGTCGGCGGCGTCGGCGTGACCGCGCCCACCACCGGCGCCTTCCTCGTCTTCCAGCCGTGAGGCCGACGCGTGGCGTGTGGGCGGTGGTGTCGATGCTGGCCTGTGCCGGGCCGGTCGCTGAGGCGCCGTCGGTGCAACTGGTGCCGCGTAGCCGGTCGGTCACCAATGACGGGAAGCCCCTGGCCATCGACGTGGTGAATGACGGAGGCGCTGGCACCCTGACGCTCCGGGCCAGTCTCGGCATCGTCACGCCCTCGGCGTTCCCGCTCGCGGCGCACGCCGCGCAGACGGTTGCGTTCTCGTGCGACCTGGCGAGCCTGCCCACGTGTCTGGGCCAGGCGGTGCTCAGCGCCGACACGGTCGATTCGCACGGCGCGCACGTCTTCGCGTCGACCGTGGTGCAGGTGGTCGAGACCGCGCCCGGCTTCGTGCCCGCGACCGACGGCGGGTGCGACGGCAGCCAGGTGGGGCCGCTGGCGGACTGTTGTTGGACGCCAGCGCTGTCCACCACCGCGCCGCAGTGCGGGTGGGTCGCCGAGCCAGGCAACGCCGACTTCGCGCTCCTCGTCGCGCAGTCTGACGGTGGCGTCACTTCGGCGAACTTCGACTTCCGCGTGCCGACCCAGTGGGCCGACCCGGCGAACTGCGTGAGCTTCCACCCGGGCTTTGGGGTGACGCCGGTCGCCGCGACGCTCGCGTTCCCGTGTGCGGGGTACGGGGTCGACTTCGTCACCGGGGCGTGGAGCCCCCTGGCCTTCGGCTCGTGTCTGGCGGGAGATGATTTCTTCGCCAGCGCGGTGTGCCCGCGCCTGGGAGGCTTCGCCGCGGCGGCCTTCGCGCTGACGGTGCCTGGGCGTGATGGCGGGGTCACGGTCTTCACCGTGATGCCCAGGTGATCAGTTCAGACCCGGCAGCGGCTTTCCAAAATACGCCGCCGTCATCAACCACCCCGCTGCGCCCTCTTCGTTGCCACGGTGCTCGAACACCGCCGGCTCGATGCGCTCGACGCCCCATTCCCGCGAGAAGGCCGACTCGAGTTCCTTGCGGCGCACCCGGCGCGGCCCGCCCCACATCGGCTCGAGGTCCGAAAAGCACAACAGCGAGAGCCGCGTGCCCGGGCGGGACACGGTGCCCAGACTCGTCAGGTAGCGCTCGCGCCCGCGGTCCGAGAGCGTGTGGAAGAAGCCGCAGTCCACGATGACGTCGAACGACGCGCGCAGCTTTCCCAGGTCCAGGGCGTCGGCCAGGAACAAGCGCAGCGCGGCCGTCGGCCCCTTCGGCGGCTGACCCGGGGCCGGCCGGTCGGCGTCGATGAGCGCCAACTGCCCCCGGGCCTGCGCGCGCTGGGCGGCGGTGCGCAACGCCAGCATCGACGCGTCGACGCCCCACACGTCGGCTCCCCGTTCGGCCAGCTCGATGGCCAGGTCGCCGGTACCGCACCCCACGTCGAGCACCCGACCCCGCACCTCGTCCAGCAGGGGCCCGAAGGCCTTCTGTGCGCGGCCGAGGTCCCACGGCGGGGACCCGCCCTGGTACGCGGCGTCGAACGGGTTGGGCGTCACGCCCACGACAATCGCACAAGCTGGGTTAGAAACTGCACCATGAAGCACGTGCTCGTGGCGGTGATGTCGTTGGCTTTCTCGTGCGCGACGCTCGCGCCGGTGACGCTGGGAGCGGCCAGCGCGAAGGACGCGACGGCGCTGCACGCGGCGTCAGAGGCCTTCTATTCGGCCACCACCGTCGAGCAACTGCGCGCCGCCGTCGACGACGCTTCGCGCGCGGGCCCCGACACCGCGCTCTTCCACGAGCTGGCCGCCACCTTCGCCCAGCTCGAAGGCCGCGACGCCGACGTGCTGCTGCACTGGGTCGCCGCGCTCCAGGACACCACCGACGACCAGCCGCTGCTGCACCTGCACTCGTTGATGTCGCTCGACTTCACCTTCACCGAGCGCACGCTGGTGCGCGAGACGCTCAAGGCGCTGATGACCTCGCACCCCTCGCCCGACGTGCGCGCCGCGGCCGCCTTCCAACTGGCGTCGCTGCTGACCGCCGAGGGTGACTTCGAGGGCCGCACCGCCGCCGTCGCCGCCGTCGCCAACCGCGTGCCCCTGGCGTGGGTCGGCACGTGGGACAACGACCAGGGCAAGGGCTTCGACCTCGAATTGGCGCCCGAAGTTCGCCCCGACCTCGACCAGAAGTACGACGGCCGCGTGGGCTCGCTGACCTGGCGCGGCGTACCCACCGACCCGCGCGGGCGCTACGACCTCTCGCAGTTGATGACGCCCACCCGCTGGGCCGTGGCGTACGGCCAGGGGCCGCTCACCGTGCCCGCCGACGGCAGCTACCTGCTCAAGCTCACCACCAGCGACCCGCTCAAAGTGTGGGTCGACGGCCAGCAGGTCTTCGCCGCGCCGCAGCTCGAGCGCAGCGTGCTCGACCAGGTGGTCATTCCCCTGAAGCTCAAGGCCGGCACCCACCGCTTCTTCGTCAAGAGCGCCCACCGCGAAGGCAGTTGGTTCTTCCTCGCGCGCTTCGAGGCGGGAGCGGCCGCCGGCGGCCCGGTGCGCGACGTCGAACACGCGCTGATGAGCCGACTGCCCGACCACGCGGCCCAGCCCGTGCGTTCGATGGCGCAGTTGGTGAACTGGTCGCACCTGGCCGTGGGCGGGGTGACGACGGTGAAGCTGGCCGACGGCTTCGCGCGGGTGAAGCCGAAGAGCCTGGTCGCGCGCGCCTGGCTCATCGACGCGCTGTGGTTCAACCAGGAGCGCGGCCGCACGGCCGACCTGCTCTCGGCGCTCGACGGCGAGGTGGGCGAAGCGTTGCCCTTCATCAGGCTGCGGCAGACCCGCTTCCTCTCGCAACAGGGGCTCAAGCAACGGGCGCGCGAGCGACTGCTCGAGCTGACCAGGAACAAGCCCTGGCTGCGCGACGCTTTTGACCAGCTGGCCGACCTCTGGCGCGCCGAAGGGTGGATCGAAGACGAGCAGGCCGTCATCGGCAGCCGGCGCGCGCGCTTCGGGACCTCGGCCGACGACCTGCTCGACCTGGCCCGCGCCGCGCAGCGGCTGGGCAAGCGCGCCGAGGCCATCGAACTGTACGAGCAGGTGGTCGACGAACTGCCCTACCACGCCGAAGCGCTGCGCCGACTCGCCGAGCTCTCGCTCGAGGCAGGGGACCTCGCCGGCGCGCAGAAGCGGCTGCAGGCGCGACTCGATTCGTGGCCCACCGACACCTGGGCGTGGCTGCAACTGGCCGAGGCCCGCCGACGGGCAGGCGACCCCGCGGGTGCGAAGCTGGCGCTCGACCGTGCCGAGAAGCTGACGCCTGATTCGTCGGCGCCTCCCGAGCGACGCGGCGCGCTGGCCTACGAAGCGGGCGACACCGCGACCGCGGTGAAGGAATGGAAGCGTGCGGTCGAGCTCAACCCCGAGAACGAAGCGCTGGCCAACCGCGTCGACTACCTCGCGCCCGAGGCCCGCGGCCCGTGGATGGCCGACGTGCCCGACGAGGCCTCGCTGGCGGCGCTGGTCAAGCAGCGCGAGGGCTTGAAGCAGATCTCGGGCGCCGACGTGGCCTACCTGCTCGACCACGAGGTCTCGCAATTGAACACCGACGGCAGCACCTCGAACGTCATCACCCTGGTGGCGCACGCCTGGAATGCGCAGGGGCGAGACCGGCTCATTCGTCAGTCGGTCGGGCAGGGGCGGCTGCGGGTGTTGCAGGCGTACGCGGTCGACGAGCACGGGCAGCGCAGCGAGGCCTCGAGCGAGCGGAACCGGCAGATCTTCTTCCGCGGCATGCAGCCCGGCTCAACCCTGGTGATGCAGTACCGGCTCGACGCGCCGCCGCATGGCTACCTGGCGCGCCACCACACCGAGAGCTGGTCGTTCCAGGGCCCGGGCGAGCAACGGTTGCGCTCGACCTACGTGCTGTGGGCGCCCGGCGACACCAAACTGCACGAAGCGGTGGTGGGGCAACTCGAGCGCACCGAAGACCGGCGCGGCGACCAGGTGCGCGTACAGTGGTCGGCCGCCGACGTGCCGCCGCTGGTGGCCGAGCCGGCCATGCCCACCGTCGGTGAGCTGGCGGTGAACCTGCGGCTGTCGACGGTGCCCGACTGGCGCACCTGGCTGTCGTGGGAACAGGCGCTGCTCGAAGGCGCCTTCCGCGACAGCCCCGAGCTCGACGCCGTGGCCCGCACGCTGGGCAAGGGCGACCCATCACCCGACGAGAAGCTCAAGCGCGTGCACACCTTCGTGATGGAAGAGATTCGCTACCAGCAGGACTACGAGACCTTCATCGCCGGCGTGAAGCCGCACCCCGCCCCCATGGTGCTCGAGCGCCGCTACGGCGACTGCAAGGACAAGGCGGTGCTCTTCATCGAGCTGGCGAAGAAGCTGGGCGTCGACGCGCAGTTCGCGCTGGTGCGCACCCGCGACACCGGCACCACCCAGCCCGACGTGCCCATGCAGCAGTTCAACCACGCCATCGTCTACGTGCCCGAGCAACCCGGCGTCGAGGCGCGCTTCTTCGACCCCACCGCCGAGCTGCTCGACGTCGATTCGATGCGCAGCGACGACGTGGGCACCCGCTCGTTGGTGTTCGACCCGAAGACGGGCGAGCACACCTGGCGCGAGATTCCGTGGCAGAGCCCCGAATTCAACCGCGAGGTGACCCAGGTCGAGCTCGAGCTCGACGAGAAGGGCGGCGCCACCGGCACGCTCACGCTCGACGCGGTCGGCCGCAGCGGGTCGATTCTGCGCCGCACCGCGCGCAACGCCGAGGTGCTCAAGCAGGCCAGCCAGCGCATCGCCTCGCTCTTCGTGCCCAACGCCACCGCCAGCGACCCGCGCGCCGTCGAGGCCGAAGACCTGCGGGTGCCCGCCCGGCTGCGCATGGCCGTCACCTCGGGCACCTTCGCCCGCCCCGAGGGCGACACCCTGCGCATCAAGCTGCCCAGCGACGCCAACCCGCGCACCACCTTCACCCTGGCCACCCGCAAGTACCCGCTGGTGCTCGGCGTGCCGCAGTTGGCGCAGATGGAGGTCTCGCTCACGCTGCCCAGGGGGTGGGAAGCGCGCAAGCTGCCCCAGGCCTCGAGCGTGTCGCTGCCCTGCCTGACCCTGAGCCGTGAGGTGTCGGCCAGCGGCCGGGTGGTGAAGTCGGTGCAGCGCTACCGCACCACCTGCGAGCGGGTCTCGGTCGAAGACTACCCGACCTACCGCGCGAAGCTGGACGACATGGTGCGGCTGCTCGACGACGAACTGGTGCTGGGCCCCGAGCAGAAGACCAGCA
This sequence comes from uncultured Myxococcales bacterium, assembly GCA_903911905.1. GTDB lineage: Bacteria > Myxococcota > Myxococcia > Myxococcales > Myxococcaceae > Xiheilimnobacterium > Xiheilimnobacterium phototrophicum. The sequence continues at coordinate 11,232 of CAIWFK010000148.1, read as the reverse complement.
AGCCGGCCGCGAAGCCGGGCCAGGTGCCGCGCGCGAAGTAGCGAACCGTCAGTGGGCGAGCGGGCCGCGGGTACGCACCACCACCACCGCACCCGCCAGCGCCAGCAGCGCGTTGGCCACGCCGAAGGGCACCACCGCGTCACCGAGCAGTTCGTGCGGCAGCGCGGCCCACGCGAGCCCGATGGAACCGACCACCAACGCCGCGACGCCCGGCGGCAGCAGCGGCATGCGGGTGCGGCGACGACGCAGGCAGAGCACCAGCGCACCGAAGACGGTGGGCAGCACCATCAGGTCGGCGAAGCTCAACACCAGCAGGCAGGCCCGCTCGAACCCCGGAGAGAGGATGAGCGACGGGGTCCCGGCCCAGGCAGCCACCGAGACGACGAAGACGACGAAGGGAACCCGAGCGAGTGTCCGACGCATGAAGACCTCCCTGTTGAACTGACTCGAGTGTCGTCCCGCTCGGCGGCGCCGTCGAACCGACGCAAATCATGCAGCAGTTGCGTCGATGGCGGCCTGAAGCGAACTGATGACGCGGTGCAGGGGCTCCCGTGGTTTCGGCACGTCACGTGGTTCGAAGCCTGCCGCCCTCCAGCCACCAGGTCTGGGCGGTCGCCGCCAGGGTCGCGGCCAACCGCTCGTCGTGGGTCACCACCACCAGCGCCCCGGGCCAGGCCACCAGCGCGCGCTCCAGCTTCTCGATGGGGGGCAGGTCGAGGTGATTGGTCGGCTCGTCGAGCACCAACAACCAGGCGTCACGCATCAGGCCCAGCGCCAGGCGCAGCTTGCGCGCTTCTCCGGGGCTCGGGTGCTCGGTGGCCAGCAGCACGTCGGGGTCCACGCCCAGGGCATCGACCAACTGCAACACGCGGCCCCGCACCGCGGGGTCCACCCGTGAGACCAGGGCCAGGTCGTGCTCGGTGTCGGCGACCGTCAGTTCTTGCGGCAGGTCGAGCACCCGCTCGCCGGGAATCGTGGCGCTCGCCAGCAGCGCGCGCAGCAGCGTCGACTTGCCGGCACCGTTGCGGCCGCGCAGCACCACGCGGGTGTCGCGAGCCAGGTGGACCGACAGCGAATCGACCAGCACCCGCGCACCGACGGTGAGGGGGCCTTCGAGCGTGCACACCGTCGGTTTGGGGCAGCGCTCGTGGCGCACGAAGAGGGCGCGCTCGTCGTCGAAGTGGGCCTCGAGTGCGTCGAGTTCGTCGGCGACCCGGCTCGCGCGCTGGGCGGTGCGGCGGGCGCGCTGGCTGTGGGCGCGCTGGGCGTGCTCGGCGCGGAAATCAGGCCCCAGGCCCCGCGCATCGGAGTCGTGCCGGTTGCGCAGGCGGGCGCCGGCGTTGCGCTGCTTCGTGGCCGAGGTGATTCGACGTCGGTCGTCGTCGAGGCGCCGCAAGTGCTTCGACAGCTCGTCGCGCCGCGCCAACACCTCGTCGCGAGCCTGCGCATCGAGCCGCTGCCAGGTCTCGGCGGCCTGGGTGAAGGGCAGCTCGAGCAGCTCGGCCTTCCCCGAGCGGACCCGCGCGGTGCGGGTGGTGAGCGCGTCGAGGAAGGCGCGGTCGTGCGACACGATGAGGCCCACGCCGCGAAAGCGCCCGAGGGCCTGGAGCAGCAGCCGGGCGGCCTCGGCGTCGAGGTGGTTGGTGGGCTCGTCCAGCAACAGCACGTCGGCGTTGGCGTGCAGCGCGGCGCCCACCTGCCACCGTTTGCGCTCACCCGCAGACAACGTGGGCCAGCGCCCGAGCGCACCGTCGGTCAGCCCCAGGCGGCCACGCCAGCGCGCGCCCGACGCGTCTGCGGCGAAGGCCCGCACGTCCGGCTCCAGTTCCTCGGTTCGCTGGGCGCAGCAGCGCAGCACCGCGGGCCTGGGCTCGAGCACCACCGCCCCACCGTCAGGGCTGAGCCCTCCGGACACCAGAGACAGCAACGTCGACTTGCCGGCGCCGTTGGCACCGACCACGCCCGTCCACCCCGGGGGGAAATGGAGCGAGAGGTCTTCGAAGAGCGGAACCTCACCAAAAGCGAACGACACCTGCTGGAGGCGAACCGAGGGCATGAGGGCACCGACACGAGAGGCGTTGACGCGCGAGTTCGAACGCACCCGGCGATGCCAGGGACGAAGGAACTCGAGGAGCGATGGTCGACTCAGGAGTGCATGCCGTTCGCGGCGAGCCGCGATGGTGCAGACGGTAGCAAAGGCCTTCCCTGACCGTCGACCGGGCCGCGTTGCCTGCGCCGGTGCGGCAGACTACGCCGGTCGCCCATGCCTGAGCCGACCCCGAAAGCCGACCCGTCGACGCTCACGCCAACGAAGACCGATTTTCCCATGGACGCCAGGCCCTCGACCCTCGAGCCGGTGGCGGTCTCGAAGTGGCGGCACCAACGGACCTTCGAAGCGATGCGGGCCAGGAACGCTGCGGGGCCCGCCTTCGTGCTGCACGCCGAGTCGCAGGGGAATGGTCAGCGCCGCGCAGATTTCGCCCTGCACGCCCTGCTCGAAGACCTGGTGGTGAAGTACCGCGCACTCTGCGGGTACCAGGTCGACGCGGTGCCCTCCGAGCAGTTCGCTCGGCTGGGTGTGCTGGGCCGCCCGTCGACCGCCTCGCCACCGTCCCAGCCCGGAGCACCCGAACTGCTCGTGCTGGCCGACCTTGCCCAGAAGGGTCTGCTCGTACACGCCCGTCGCCCGACCTGGTGGTGCCCCCGCGAGCAGCAGCCCCTCGCCGACCCCGAAGTCCAATTCACCGAGCAGACCTCGCCTTCGGCCTTCGTCGCGTTCGAGGTGACTGCCGACCTGAGCCACCTCTCGTCGATGCTCACCCACCGTCGGGTGTCTCTGGCGACGTGGACCTGCGCGCCGTGGACGCTGCCCGCCACCGTCGGCATCGCGGTGCACCCCGACCTCGAATACGTCTTCTACGCCCTCGACGACGTCCGAGCCGTGGTGGTGGCGAAGGACCTGCTGTTGCCCACGCTGTCGACCATCGCGCCGGGGCACCTGAAGACCAGCAGCGTGAAGTTGGGCGAAGGCACCTTCGACGCCACCGCGCTCACCGACAAGACCCGCGTGCTGGCGTACGCCCTGGGCAGCGACCTCGAGGGCCTGGTCTCGCGCCACCCCTTCCTCGAGCGCGGCGGCCTCGTCGTCACGGGCACGCACGTCGACCTCGAGTCCGGTACGGGGCTCTCGCCGCTCGCGCCTGGACTCGAGCGCGAAGACTTCGCGGTGGGCCAGGCCCACGGGCTCGACCCGCTGGAGGTGACGACGCCCGACGGTCGGTACGACCAGCGCGCACCCGAGCGACTGCGGGGGCTGACGACGGCGCAGGCCACCCCGGTCGTGCTGCAGTGGCTCGTCGAGGTCGGCGCGTTGCTCAACCCGCTGGGCGAGACCGTCGTCACCCCGCAGCCGACGTGCTCGCGCTGCGCCGCGCCACTCCTCTCGAGGTTGATGCCGCAGTGGCTGATCTCGATGGAAGGCCTTCGCGCCCAGGCGCTCGAGGCGATCGACCAGGCCATCGAATGGACGCCGAGCGCCGAGAGAGCGCGTTCGCGTGAACTGCTCGAGACCCGTACGGACTGGCGCGTGTCGGGGCCGCACCCGAGCGGCGTGCCCTTTCCCGCGGTCACCTGTGAAGACTGCGGCCACGCTGAAGTCTTGCGCCAGGGGGCGCGGGGGCCCGTTCGCTGCCCGGCGTGCGACGGCCCACGCTTTCGGAAAGAAGCCGACGTGCTCGACCCGGCCTTTCTGGCGGCCTGCAGTTTCGCCGTGACCTCGAGCCGTCTGGGGCGCGCACTGCCGTTCGACCTCGCCATGGGCGCCGGAGCGCCGTACCGCACGTGGCTCGTCGACTCGCTCGTCGTGAGCCTGGCCAGCCGCGGCGTCCCGCCCGTCCGCGCCAGCCTGACGCATGGAGCGGTGGCAGGTGAAGGGGCGTTGCCCGACGAGCTCATCGAGCGCGCAGGGGCCGACGCGCTGCGACTGTGGGCCGCGGCCAGTGACTGCCGCCCCGACGAAAGGTTCACCTCGGCAATCGTCGAGAACGCCGCCGGGCAGGTGGTGACGCTGCGCCGCGCCTTGCACTTCGCGCTCTCGAATCTCTTCGACTTCGACCCCGGCTTGCACACGGTCGACGCGGCCCGGCTCGAGCCCCTGGAGCGGTGGATTCTGGGGCGGTTCGACGACCTCATCGCCACCGCGCGCGACGCCTTCGACGGGCTCGACTTCCCCCGCGTGGTGCACGCGGTGCTCGACTTCTGTTCCACCGAGTACTTCGCCATTCGAGGTCGGGCCCTGCAGACCCGGCGAGCCGATGGGCCCGCACGTCGAAGTGCGCAGACCGCGCTGTACCGAATCGCGCACGACCTGGCGGTGATGCTGGCGCCCATCACCAGTTTCCTGAGTGAAGAGGCGTTCTCCTTCCTGCCGGGCACGAAGCCCGCATCGGTCTTCCTCGCGGACTTCCCAATGGCGCGCGGCCCAGGTGACGCGAATGCGGTCGAAGAGGTCCAGCGACTCGTGTCACTCCGTGCGGCTGTCCTGCCGCTCCTCGAGAAGGCGCGGGCTCGCGCAGAAGAGGCCTGCGTGCGGCTGAGCGCCACGGGCGAGCTGCGGGCGCTGCTCGAGCGCTGGCAGGTGGACCTGCCGGAGTTCTTCGGCGTCAGTCAGGTGCTGCTGGTCGACGACGCCGCCCACCAACTCGCGCCGGGCGTGAAGGCCGACGTCGCGCTCGCCACGGGGAAGCCGTGTCCCCGCTGTGGGCTGCACGCGCCGGAGGTCGACACGCAACGGTACTGTCAGCGCTGCGTCGACGCGCTGGCCTGAGCAGCGAGAAGGAGTGGCGCCAGCACCGCACGCGCTCGCGCAAGGTCGCGCTCGACGCCCACCGCGCTGCTGGCAGCGAGCCCGGCGAGCAACGTCGCGCTCACGGTCAGGGCGATGCCGACACCCGAGCGAGCGCGGGCGAGGACGACGAGCGACGCCCAACACCCCAGACCCAGCAGGCCTGCCACGCCGAAGACCGCGCGCCGCCAGCCGGCTCCCACCTCACCCGCGGCCTTCATCTGCTCGTCGAGTTCACTCAGCGAGGGGCGCGCTCGGCTCGCCACCAGGCCGACCTTCATCATTCGCCCCAGGGGTGAAGCGGGCGCGGAATCGGCGATGGCCTCGAGGCGCTCGACCTTGCCCAGCTCGGCCAATCGCTCGGCCAGGGCCAACACGTGGTCGGTCGGCGTGACCCGCAAGAAGACGGTGTCGACCTCCGACCCCGCCGCGAGGACCAGCGCGAGCGCCCCGAGCGCCATCACCAGGCGTCGTGCGCTCAGGGTGCGACCAGCCCCGGGAAGACGGGCAAGACCAGGCACGCGTCCTTCGCGGCGCCGGCGTTGCGCTGCTTGTATTCTCCGTGGCCGGCGACGGTGAACTGGAACGTGTCGACGTCACCACCGGTGTGCACGTACACGAACAAGCCGTTGCTCGAGGTCGCGCTGCCCAGGGCCTTCAAGTCAGCCGACGGGTAGAACAGCCGCGCCGTGCGGGCCGCCGCGGTCGCGGTCGCGCCTAGCGGGGTGATGGTCAGGCCTGCCACCGGCACCCCGCTGGCGTCGACGATGCGGCCCAGCACGAACCCCGAGTCGATGAGCGTGCCGGCGTCGGTGAGGCCAGTGATGCCGTGAATCGTCGCCGGGGTGATGAGCGCGGTGAGCGCGTCGTGCAGCTGCAGCGGCACCGCGTAGCCCTTCACGCTGGTGACGTCGGCCGCGGGCTTCGCGCCGTCCATCAGCGCCACGTCATAGACGCTGGTCGCCGAACGCACCACGCGCGGCGCGCCGGTGCTCGTGTCGTCGCGCACGCCGATGGCGATGCCCAGCGTCACCAGGTCGACCGGCACCGAGGCCGTCGAGAACGTGCCCGTCGCGTCGAGCGTGGCGGTGGCGAAGATGCCGGCCGGGTCGTTGATGGCCACCTTGAAGGGCTCCTCGGTGCGCACCGTCAGCCCCTGGGTGGTGAAGCTGACGCCCGCGTCGGCCAGCACCGCCACGGCGTCGGGGACGAGCACCACGTTGCCCGAGACCTTCACGGTCGTGGGCAGCTCGGGGCCCGCGTCGACGCCCGCATCATTCCCCGTGGGCGTCGCGCTGCACGCCGCGAGGACACACGCCGTCGTCACCACCATCACTCTGGTCATGGTCATTCCGCCTTCTTCGAGAACATCGAGAGCAACGAGGGCGCATCACCCTGGGGCCGCGCGCCATGTTCCAGGAAGTGCCCACGAATGCCGATGGTGCCGCTGATGCCACCCGAGGTGTAGATGCCCGAGTTGATGACCCCCGCGGTGATGGTGGGGTCGGTCTGCCCACGGCGCAGCTCGCCGTTCTGCACCACCGTGGTGACCACCGGCGAGACCGAGACGCCGCCCACCAGGTCGATGGGCCCCAGGTGCACGCTGGCGCCGCCGGTGACGAAGACGCGGCTCGGGTTGGCGAAGTCGATCGAATAGAACGAGTTGGGGCTGGCGCCGGTCTCGTAGAACACACCGGCGTGCAGGGTCAGCTCGCGGAACAGCTCGAACCCCGCACCGAGGCGGCCCGAGAACGAGGCCTGCCAGTTCTTCTGAATGGTCACCGGCGCCACCGCGGTGCGCACGCCGTTGACCACCAGGTACATGTCGCTGGGCGTCAGGCGCAGCGCGTCGACCGACTGCCAGCCCTGGTAGACGAAGTCGGCGTTGATGCCCAGGCGCGAGGTGGGCGTGATGCGCACGCCAGCGCGCAGCTCCATGGGCAAGGTGAGCGCGAGCGTGGCCTTGCTGCCCTCGACCGACGCGGTCTTCGCCAGCAGGGGCGAGAGCACGATGCTGACGCCCTCGGTCGACTTCGGGTCGTTCGCGTTCTTTTCGCCGGTCGCGCTCACCGGAATCGGCGGGCGGTACGACGCGCCGATGGACAGCCAGTTGGTGGGCTTGGACAGCACGCCGAAGATGGCGGTGTAGGTGAGCTTGCCCGGCAGGTTCACCGCGACCTGGGCGTCGAAGTTGGGGTCTTCGGCGGTCTGGTTCATCGGGTTCATGCCCAGCGAGTCGCCCGCGTAGAGCGACTGGGTGAAGCTGAAGTTGGTGATGACCACCTGCCCCGAGATGCCCAGCTGCAGCCAGGGCGCGATGGCGTACGCGATGGACAGGGTGGGGTAGAGCACCAGAATGTCGTCGCGAATGAGCGCGTAGCGCTGCGGCGCGAACTTCTTGGGCGTCTCGACGAAGTGGCCGGCGGCGTCGGTGGTGTAGTTGGCGCCGAAGTCATAGCGGCCGACCGAGGGCGGCGCGTCGGCCGCGACGGCGACGGTGAACGTCCGCCCCGCGATGGGGAAGCCGTACGAGATGCCCAGCAGCGGCAGGTAGAAGAGGCCGCCCTTGTTCGAGACGCTGTTGATCAACGTCGACGGGTTGGCCGGGTCGAACCCGGGGTCCTGCCGCAGGAAGGTCACCTGCTGGCTCATGAACTGCGAGTCGAACGCGAAGTGCAGCCCGTCGAGCTGCGCGAGCCCCGCGGGGTTGAGCACGAACGCGGTCACGTCGTCGGCCTGGGCGACGAAGGCGCCGCCCTGCAAGAGCGACTTGGTGCCGTTGTCGCCAAAGAAGAACCCCGACGCCTTCGCGTTGCCAGCCAACACGAGCAGTGCCATCGCCAACAGCCGCATGTGCGCCCCCTTGAACGTCCGGTGCAGGTGAGCGGTGGCCCATACACGAACCCGCGCCCAGCGCCCAGCGTTCGACTGGCCGCGGTCATGGCGCACCGGGTCATGGTTCTCGCGTCGAGCGGGTTGTCGGGTACCTTCGTGATCATGAGCGCCCTCTCGCACCGGCTGGCTGCCGGCGTCGTCCTCACCGTCGTCCTCACCGGTTGCCCGCAGAAGCTCGAGGGTGCGCTCGACGTGAAGGTGCACGTGGCGCCGACGCTGGTGGCCGATTGCGTGCGGGTCTCGCTCACCGACGGCACCACCGAACTGGCCGGCGTGACGCTCTCGCGAGGCCTGAAGAACGAATTCCAGGTGGGCGTCGAGCGCGCCAGCGGCATGCCCGAGACGGTGTCGGTGGTGGGCACGGCCTGGCTGGGTGCCAACTGTCAGGACCCCGCCACGCTCAAGCTCAATTCACGCTCGGCCCCGGTGAGCGCCGCTTTTCCGACCAGCACCGTGCAGGTGGTCGACCTGCCGCTCGACCTGCCGTCGGCCGCGCTCGACGCCGACCGCGACGGGTACGTGGGCACCGCGCAGGGCGGGCTCGACTGCGACGACACCAACGCTTCGATTCACCCGGGAGCGACCCAGACCTGCGATTCCAACCTCGACACCAACTGCGACGGGCTCGCGGGCTGCGCCGACCCGCAGTGCACCAACGCCACCACCTGCCTCGACCCGCCCGACCGCCTGACGCTGACTGGCGCTCCCGCGCACGCGCCGCGCTCGAGCTGCGTGGGCCCGCTCACCCTCGGCCTCGCCAACGCGGCAGGCCCGCGTGTCGCCACCACCGCGGTGACGGTCGCGCTCGCGCACTCGGCGTCGGGCGCCATCTTCCCCTCGGCCGATTGCTCGGGCTCGGCCACCGACACCGTCACCATTCCTTTCCACCAGGGCACGCTCACGCTCTCGGCGCGCCTCGACGACCTCGGGCCTTCGACGCTCACCGCCAGTGCACCCGGGCTGACCTCGGCGGTCGTCTCGCTCGGCATCGACCCGCTCGCCGCCACCTCGCTGACGCTCGACGCCCTGCCCGCGCAGCAGACCGCCGGGGCGTGCAGCGCGCCCGTCACCGTGACCCTGCACGATGCCTCGGGCCAGCCCACGCCCACCACCACCGCGCTCACCGTGGCCCTGCAGGCCAGCCCGTCGGACGTCGGCGGCAACTTCTTCGTCGGCAACGACTGCCTGGGCACGCCCGTCACCAGCCTCACCATCGCTGCGGGCCAGTCGGGCGCGCCGGTGCGCTTCGCCTCGACCCGCGCGGGGGCGGTGGTGGTCAGCGCCGCCACCATGCAGCCCACGCCCCTGACCGCCACCGGCACGGTGCAGGTGCAGGCCGACCAGGCCAACAAGGTGGCGTTGACCAACCAGCCGCTCTCGCTGCGCACGTCGGACGCCTGCTCGACCGCCCGCAGCGCCGCGCTCACGCTCGAGGTGCAGGACCGCTTCGGCAACCGCACCACCGCGCCCGCCGCACTGACGGTGACGCCGACGTCGACCCTGGGCCTGACCTTCTTCGACGGCGCCACCGGCACCTGCGCGACCAGCGTGACCTCGGTGCCCATCGCCCAGGGCGCCAGCACCGCGTCGCTGCTGCTCGTGGCACCCGCAGTCGGCGTCGGCACCGTCACCGTCACGCCCACCGGCGGGCTCGCGGCGGCGACCCAGGCCATTTCGGTGGCTGCGGGTGACCCGACGCACCTGGCCTTCTCGGGCGGCCCGCTGTCGGTCACCGCGGGCGTCTGCTCGCCCACGCCGTTGACGCTGGGCCTCTTCGACGCCTCGAACACGCCCTCGTCGTTCGCCACCTCGCTGGCCGTCACCCTGGGCACCAGCACGCTGCCTGCCAATTCGAACTTCGCCTTCTTCACCGCGGCCGGCTGCGGCGCAGGCACGGCGCTCGTCGCCGGAGCGCTCACCATGGCCGCGGGCCAGTCGTCGGTGCCGCTGTATTTCCGTTCGGAGAAGGTGACGACCTTCTCCATCACCGCCACCACCGGCTCCATTGGCCTCGCCACTGCGAGCGGCAACGCCATCACCGCCGGTCAGCCCCTGGTGCTCACCTGGACCGCGCCGGCGACGCCGTCGGCCACCGCCGCGGTGTGCTCGCCCTCGTACACGCTCTCGGTGTTCGACCAATTCCAGAACCCCACTTCCTTCATGGTGGCCACCCCGCTGACGCCCGCCTCGAACCCCGCAGGCCTGACCTTCGACACCGGCGGTGGCTGCCACGGCCTGCTGCCGCTCACCTTCCCGGCCAACACCCAGACCTTCACGCTCTCGACGCAGGGCACGGTCGCGGGCAGCTACGCGCTGTCGGCCAGCGCCGGCACCGCGTCGACCAGCGCCACCGCGCCCTTCACCGTCAACCCCGGCACGCCGGTGCTCACCACCACCTTCCCCGTCACCAAGCCGGTCATCGTCGCGGGCACCTGCCAGCAGTACACCGTCACCCGCGCCGACACGCAGGGCAACCTGGTGCCGGCCACGCCACTGACGCTCTCGGCCCTTCCCTCGGGCGTGACCGCGTACGACACCCAGGCCGACTGCCTGGCGCTGACCAACGCGGCGACCTCGTTCACGGTCAGCGGCGCGGTGAAGTCCATCTGGCTGCGGCCCACGCTCGCGGCCAACAGCGTCACCATCACCGCCACGGTGGCTGGCACCAGCGCGCCGTTGACCTTCGACTGCAGCGCCGCGGGTGCCTCGACGGTGGCCTTCGAGCAATTGCCGCTCTCGCGCCAGGCCGGCGTGTGCGCGAGCTCCCAGACGCTGCACCTGCGCGACCCCTTCGGCAACGACGCGGTCAACGACCCCACGCGCACCTTCACGCTGGGCGGAGGCACCAACGTCACCTTCTATTCCACGACCGACTGCTCGGGCGCCTCGACGACCTCGGTGCAGGTGGGTGCCAACCAGCCGCTCTCGCCGGCCTTCAGCTTCAAGGGGACCACGGTGGCCGCCAACCTGCTGACCGCCACCAGCGCCGGCTTGATGGGCAGCGGCACCTTGACCGTCACCGCAGCCGCGGCCCAGAAGCTGGCCTTCACCACCATGCCTCCGGCCTCGCTCGCGGGCGGCGGGTGCTCGGGCCCGGTGATGTTCGAGGTGCGCGACCAGTTCGACAACCCCACCGCCGCGACCCTGACGGTGAACCTGAGCACCGTGAACGTCTCGGGCGCGGCCGACAACGCCGTCTTCCACACCGACCCCGCGTGCGCGTCGGGCGCGGTCTCGAGCCTCAACCTCGGCAACACCTCGCAGGGCAGCTTCTCGTTCACGCTCGACAAGGCCCCGGCCACGCAGAACATCGTGCTGACCGCGCCCTCGCTTCCCGCCGTCGCCGGGCAGGGCGTCGTCTCGCAGGCCTGGAGCGTCGTCACCGGGCCGCCGGGGCAGGTGGTGTGGAAGGTGGCGCCTCCCGCGTCGCTCGCGCGCTTCACGTGCAGTGGCGCGGTGACGGTGCAACTGCAGGACGCCGGCGGCAACGTGGT
>CAIWFK010000147.1 GCA_903911905.1 uncultured Myxococcales bacterium | reverse complement strand
GCTCGAAGAACTGGCTGACCAGCCTTCGAATGAGCGGCATGCGGGTCATGCCGCCGACCAGCATCACCGCCTCGACGTCCATCGCCTGCAGCTTCGCTTCGTCGAGCACCGCGCGGCACACGTCCATGCAGCGCTGCGAGAGGCTCTGGGCGAGGCTCTCGAAGAAGTCGCGCGTGAGCACGGTGTCGAGCTGGCAGCGCTTGTCGTCGCCGCCTTCTCCATGCGTGCCCAGGTCGGTGACCGAAATGAAGGCCTCGGGCTTGTCGGACAGGGCCCGCTTCGCGCGCTCGGCGGCGTAGCGCAGCCGCTGCATCGAGATGCGGTCTTTCGCCACCGCCTCGCGGTAGGTGTCGGGCACCTGGGCCACCAACCACTGCACGATGCAGGCGTCGAAGTCGTCGCCGCCCAGTTGGGGGTCGCCACCGGTGGCACGCACTTCGTACACGCCGTTCTCGACCTCGAGCACCGAGACGTCGAACGTGCCGCCGCCCAGGTCGAAGACCAGCGCGCGACCGCGGAAGCTGTTGACCAGCCCGTAGGCGATGGCCGCGGCGGTGGGCTCGTTGACCATGCGCAGCACGTCGAGGCCGGCGATGCGGGCGGCCTCACGGGTGGCCTGGCGTTGGCCTTCGTCGAAGTTGGCCGGCACGGTGATGACACAGCGGGACACCGGGCGCCCGAAGTGGGCTTCGGCATCGAGCTTGAGCTCGCCCAGCAACATGGCCGAGACCTGGGTCAACGGCATCACCCGGCCAGCGACCTTGATGCGCACTTCGCCCGAGGGGCCTTGAATGAGCGGGTAGGGCACCACCGCGCGTGCGGCGGCGGCCAGCTCGGTCGACCAGCGCTTGCCGATGTACCGCTTGGTGGCGGGGGCGACGCGTTCAGGCGCTTCGTCGCCGAGCACCTGCGCACGCTCGCCCACCACGCGGTCACCGAGGGCGGTGAAGCCCACCACGGACGGCGTGAGGCGGGCGCCGGTGCGCGAGGGAATGACGACGGGGTTGCCCCCTTCTACCGTCGCCACGGCGGAGTACGTTGTGCCGAGGTCGATGCCGATGACGGGTTCCATGAGGTCTGGCCGACCCGGTTCGTACCAATTTCAGAACTGAAATGCAGAGATGAATCGGTTTTCAGGGGTGCAGGCGGGCTGATCAGCCAAGCGAGCGCAACGACACCATCGGGCGGTGGCACGGCATTCGCTACGGCTCCGGGCAGCGGCGAGACCTCGCTCGACCAGTCCCCCCCACTCGTCGAGTGGCTGGCCGCTGAAGCAAACGAAAGTCCCGCGGCTCTGGTGAGAAGTTCACCGGGCCGCCTTTTCGTTTTCGTTGCGAAGTCGGGCCCGAGTGGGCACACGTGGCGAATGACCATCGCCATCGGAACTCCCCTGCCTGACGCCACCCTGCACGAGTCGAAGGGCTTCGCCGAAGCCTGCCCGCTCAACCCCGAGCCGGTGAAGGTGGCCGACGCGGTGAAGGGCAAGCGCATCGTCATCTTCGGGCTGCCCGGCGCCTTCACCCCCACCTGCAGCGCCCAGCACCTGCCTGGTTTCGTCGAGCAGCGCGCGGCCCTGGCGGCCAAGGGCGTCGACGAGGTGTGGTGCGTATCGGTCAACGATGGCTACGTGATGGCGGCCTGGGGCCAGTCACACGCGGCCCAGCCCGCGGTGCGCATGCTCGGAGACGGCAGCGCCGAGTTCGCGCGCAAGCTGGGGCTCGACGTCGACCTTTCGCGCTTCGGCATGGGCGTGCGCATGGCCCGGTTCTCGATGGTGGTCGACCAGGGTGTCGTCACCCGGCTCAACGTCGAGAAGGGTGGCGAGTTCGCGGTCAGCGATGCAGCCACCCTGCTCAAGCAGCTTTGAGAAACCCCTGAAATCACGCGCAAAGCCGCGACCTGGACCGGGAATGTCAGACCCGGGTGGTAGAAGTGCGCCCCGGCGGGCCAATTGGGGCCCGAACAACGGGAGGCGGGTATGGGTCTGGGTCGATGCGCGACGTGGGTTGGCCGTTCGGTGATGATGGTGCTGTTGGGTGGCGTGGGGTGGGGGTGTGGTGACGCGGTCGGCACCGTGAACGGGGTTGGCTCGGCAGGCTTCGTCGAGCCCGACACCGGGCTGGTGGTGGTCGACGCCGACGTGTTGTCCGACACCGACGCCCAGACCTCTTCGACCAACCAGGGACTCACCGTGGCGTTGGTGGGCGGGCACGACGACGTGTGGTCGGCGAGCGCTCGAAAGGACATTTCGTATTGCCTCGACCGCGAGTCCTTCGGGCCGTGGGCGTCGACCGTCGAGTCGGCCATGGCCGACGCCATCGCCGACTGGGAGCGCTCGGCGAACGTGCACTTCGTGCTGCTCGACCATGCCGCGTGCTCGCGCAGCACCACCTCGGTCGTCTTCGACGTGCGGAAGGTCGAACGGCGCCCGTACCTGGCGCGCAGCTTCTTCCCTTCGAGCCCGCGGTCCCAGCGAGAGCTTCTGGTCGATGGAACGGCGCTGCCTCCGCCCTCGCCGCTGACCCTGACCGGCGTGCTGCGGCACGAACTGGGTCACGTGATGGGTCTGCGGCACGAGCACACCCGACAGGCCGACAACCCCTGCTACGAAGACGACAACTGGCGCGCCGTCACCAGCTACGACGTGCGCTCGGTGATGCACTACCCGCAGTGCGCGGGCGTGATGGGGCGCGACCTGACGCTCACTCCCAGGGACCGCGAAGGCATCGCCTTGCTCTACCCCTGACCCCTCAGGGCGGCTCGGCGCTGCACGGCAGCACGTCGCAGGGTTGGGCCCAGAGCGGGGCGGGCCCCACCAGCGTCGAGGGCACCCGTGCGCGCGCGGGCGCGGCTTCGGCGAGCGCGGTGTCGACGTCGTAGCGAAGCGCGAGGGCTCCGGCGCACTGGAGCAACGCCGTGTGCCCCTGCGCCAGCCACCACATCGACTGCACGTTGCACGGGGCCTCGGCGCGCAGCAGTCGTGCCGAAGCGTCGAGCACGAAGACGCCGCCGCCAACCACCACCGCGACCCGCTCTCCGTCGCCCGAGCTGAGCAGGTTCGCCGCGCGCAGGTCGCCGGCTGGCAGCTCGGTCGCACCAGCGACGGCGCCGGTGGCATCGAGCGCGGTCAGCCGACCGGTTGCTTCGAGCACCACCACGCCATGGCTGGTGCCGGCCAGGGTCTGCACGGCGAGCGCGCTGGTCATCGGCCGGGGCGCGGCGCGGCCCTCGAGCACCCACAAGGTGGCGCCGGCCGCATCGGAAGCCTGGGCGGCGACCCAGAGCGCGCCGTGCGCATCGAAGGCGCCGGCGATGATGCCAGCCGCGCGCCAGGTTCGTTCGGGGGTGGGCTGCGACGGGCCGCAGACCACCAGCGCGTCCGACGACCAGGCGGCCACCGTGCGCGCGTCACGACTCGAGGCCCAGCCGGTGCGCTCGGGCAGCGCGCCCAGCACACAGGCATTGAGCGGGCCGAACGCAGGGTCGGTGGAAGGCGAGACCGCCAGGTAGGGCAGGCTGGTGACCGAGAGGTAGACGATGAAGCCCAGCGCCACCGCGAGGGCCACGGTGAGCAGCAACGAGGCCAACACCACCTGCGGCCTGCGCCGCGCGCGCGCCACGCGTCACTTCCGCTGGCGGGTCTTGAGGCGACGGGCACGGGCGTCGCCGCGGGCGAAGAGCGGGCGCAGGCCCTCGGGCGCGGAGTCGAACTTCACCCCGATGCGACTGAAGACCGAGAGCTGGGGGTTGCCGGCCTGGGCCCAGGCCACCGTGCCGAAGAAGGGCACCTCAGCCTGGCCCACCAGGAAATACCCATGCACCTTCGAGCCAGGCAGGAAGACCTGCGGCAATTCGGCCTGGAAGCCACCCCGCGACACGTCGGCCGACAGCGCCGGGAGGCGGCGACCGAGAGACAAGGGAAGGCGCACGGAGCGGCGAATGGTCTGGCGGCGCGTGGTCATGTGCAACACGCTGTCACAGGGCTGATGCGCGGCAAGTTTTCGCCCCGGCGGGCTATGACGTGGGGGTGGGCGCAGACCGGCTGGTCCTCGGAGGCAGGTTCAAGCTGATTCGCCACGTCGGCGGGGGCGGCATGTCCGAGGTGTTCCTCGCCGAGCAGCTCTCGCTCAAGCGGTTGGTGGCGCTCAAGGTGCTCAAGCGCGACCTGAGCGCCCAGCCCGCGATGAGCGAGCGTTTTCGCCGCGAGGCGCAGTTGCTGTCGACCGTCGACCACCCATCGGTGGTCAGGGTCATCGACTTCGAGACTTCGCGAGCCGACGGCACGGTGCTGGTGCTCGAGTTCGCCGAAGGCGAGACGCTCGAGCAGGCCCTGCGGCCCGGGCCCTTCGAGCCGGCGAGGGCGGTGCGCGTGCTGCTGCAGTTGGCCGAGGGGCTGGCGGCCATTCACGACAAGGGCATCATTCACCGCGACATCAAGCCCCACAACGTGGTGCTCTCGCAGAACGCGCGCGGCGAGCAGGCCCGGCTGCTCGACTTCGGCATCGCGCGGCTGCTCGAGCTGTCGGACGACGGCGCCCCGGTGCCCCCGCCGCCCGGCGCCGACCCCTTCTTGAGCCAGCCCGGCCAGGCCCTGGGCACGCCCGCCTACGTCTCGCCCGAGCAGGCCATGGCCGCGCCGATGACTCCCGCGACCGACGTGTATTCCTTCGGGGTGCTGGCCTTCCGGGTGCTCACCGGTCGCTTGCCGTTCGAAGGGCCGGGGACGCGCGATTTTCTCGAGCAGCACGTGGGCGCCAGGCCGCCGACGCCCGAGAGCGTGGCGCCGCACCTGGTGGTGGTCAGCGAACTGTGCCGGCTGGTCATGCGCTGCCTCGAGAAGAAGCCCGAAGACCGGCTGCCCACCGGACACGAGCTCGCCGACGCGCTGCGGGGGTGCCTGCCCGCCTCGCAGATTCCGCTCACCACCCAGACGCGGCGAATGCTCAACGCCGTCACCACCCAGACGCTCAGCGCGGTGCAGGGCAGCGTGGAGTCACTGGGGCAGCGCAGCCGCGAAGGGGCCCAGACCGTGCGGCGCATGGCGCGGCGGCTCGACGGCGAGACGAAGCGGGCGTTGGTCATCACCGCGGCGGTGACGGCACTGGTGCCGGGCGCCTGGGTGGCGTGGCCCAGCCAACCCGTCGACCAGGCCCAGGCGTTGCTGACCCGTGGCCGACCCGCCGAGGCGCTCACGCTGGTCGACGCGACGTTACCCACCGCGGCCCGCTCCGACGCCGTGCGCCTGTGGCCCTTGAAGGCAGCGGCCCTGCACCAACTGGGTCGGACGAGCGACGAGAAGGCATTGATTCGTTCGATGCCGTACCAGGTGCTCTTCGTGGCACCGGTGCCGCTGCTCGAAGCGCTGGCGGAAGACGCCGCAGCGGCGGCCGAGGCCGACCCCGAGCTCGAAGATTGGCTGACCCTGATTCCGTCGAGAGATCGCGACGCGGCCTTCGCGACGTTCGCGCGTGGGCCGCTGGGCCCGCGGCAATGGGGGGCGCTGCGCTGGCTCGACCGCTCGGGCCACGTTCCCGCCGCCGAGCTCGCGGCGCGCTACGCGCAGTCGCTGCGGTCGACCAGTTGTGACGTGCGGCGGAAAGCGGCACAGCGGCTGGGCGAACTCGGTGAACGGAGCGTCATCGACGCGCTGCGGGAATTGAGCGAGACGCCGAAGGACCAGCGGCCCGAAGGAACGCTGAACTGCGGGCAGGACGAGGCCGCCGAGGCCATTCGAATGATCAAGAAGCGTGGGTGAGCGTCAGCTCGGGCCCACCACGGGACCGTTACCGAGGTGTCCGGTCCACCACGGCGCTCAGAGATGGAACGCCACGCTCACGCCGCCCCCAAACGAGGTCTCGGCGGCAGGATGAGTCGCGTCGAGCGAAACGAAGAGCCGCGAGAAGTCGCCGTGCAGTCGCACCGCCAGGCT
>CAIWFK010000146.1 GCA_903911905.1 uncultured Myxococcales bacterium | reverse complement strand
CGCGCTGCCCACTGCTTCAACCTGAGGAGTGCACGACCCCATGGCTACCGAAGAGACCCCGCAGAAGACGCCGAAGCAGAAGAAGCCCGCCGCGGCGAAGGCGTCGAAGCCCGCGATCACCCCCGGTGCGCCGCTGACGAAGGTGATGAAGGCGCTCGAGTACATCTCGGCCGGTGACTACACCGCGCGGGTCGACGTGCGTGGGCTCGAGCCCGACGCCGCGGCCGTCGCCGAACTGCTCAACCGCGCCATGGACCGGGTGTCGGCCGAGCAGCGCGTCGCCGCCGCCCGCCGCGACGAGATGCGGCACATGCTCGAGGCCGCCCAGGGGGCCTTGAGCGCGCTGGTGACCCGCGGCGATCTGACGACCTTCCAGTGGTCGCCGGTGGACGACGCGGTCATCGACCCCCTGCTCGACGGGTTCTCGCGGGTGATCGAGACGCTGCGGGTCTTCGTGCGAGAGATCAACGAGGCCGCGCTGCGCCTGTCGTCGTCGGCCAACGAGGTGCTGGCCGCCTCGACCCAGCACGAATCGTCGTCGACCGAGCAGGCCGCGGCGATTCACGAGACCACTGCCACGATGGAGGAATTGAAGCACGCCTCGGCGCAGATCGCCGAGAACGCGGGCGCGGTGGCGCGGGTCGCCGAAGAGACGCTCAACTCGGCCCGGTCGGGGCGGGGCGCCATCGGTGAATTCATTCAGGCCATGCAGCAGATTCGCGCCGACGGCCTGGCGGTCAGCGAGTCGATCACCAAGCTGCTGCGGCGGGTCGAGCGCATCGGCACGGTGGTCGAGGTGATCGACGAAATCGCCGATCGGTCCGACCTGCTGGCGCTCAACGCCGCGCTCGAAGGTTCGCGTGCCGGCGAGGCGGGCAAGGGTTTCTCGATCGTCGCTGCCGAGATGCGGCGTCTGGCCGAAAACGTCCTCGACTCGACCAAGGAAATCAAGAACCTGATCACCGAGATTCGCGAGGCCACGGCGGCTGCGGCCAGCGCGGCCGACGCCTCTCGCCAGGCGACCGAACAGGGCGAGCGGCTGGGCTCGGTGGCCGCCGGCGCGGTCGAGGGCATTCTGGCCGGCGTGCAGGAAACCAGCGACGCGGCGCGCGTCATCAACCTCGCCACCCAGCAGCAGCGCACCGCCACCGAGCAGGTCGTGGCGTCGATGGGCGAAATCGAAGACGTGACTCGCCAGACCACCTCGGCCAGCAAGCAGGCGACCAGCGCCGCCGCCGAGCTCACCCAGCTCGCCAGCCGCCTGAGCGAGTTGATCCGCCGCTTCAAGGCCGACTGACCGAACGGTGAACACCGAAGATCTCAAGAAGTCACTGCTGACGAAGTTCGTCGAAGTGACGCAGGACCGGCTGCAGTCGATTCAGCTGGGGGCGCTCGAGCTCGAGAAGCCCGGGTCGGCGGTCGCCTCGGAAGCGATCGCGCGCGACCTGCACACCATGAAGGGCGAGTCGCGCATGCTGGGGCTGGCCGCCATCGGTCAGCTCGCCCACGCCTGCGAAGATCTGCTCAAGGCCTGGAAGGACGGCAAGGTCGACGCCCGCAAAGCGACCGACACCCTGCTGCACGGCTGCGACGCCGTGGCCGACCTGCTCGACGACCTCGAGGGCGCGAAGGAAGGCACGCCCGCCTCGAACGAGATCGCCGGGCGCATTTCGGCCATCTCGGGGGTGGCGCTGCCGCCGCTCAAGCCGGTCTCGCGCGCCCCAGCGGCCCGCAAGCCCCTGACGCGGCCCGCGGCTCCCGAAGCGCCGACGCCCGCCGTGCCGCCGGCCGCTCCGGCCGCCGGGTCCGAGACGCCCGCGCCGCGCCCCAGCTCGGGCAGTCGCCCGCCAGGCGTCGAGGCGCACCCCGAGCCCGCCGTGGGGCGCGCGGTCGATCGCAGCATTCGCGTCAACGTCGAGACGCTCGATTCGATCGGCCTGCTGGCTGGCGACCTGCTGGTCGAGAGCGCCCGGGCCGGGCTGCGCGGCGAGGACCTGACCGGCCTGTTCGAGCGCTTCGCGCGCCTGGGCGAGAACCTGCTCAAGGCCACCGAGACCTCGGCGGTGCCGGCGGTGCGCGAGCGGCTGGCCACGCTCGAGAACGACCTGCACCTGCTGCGTGACGACGCCTTCCGCTTCGTGCGCGGCCATTCCGACGGGCTCAACACCCTGCACGGCAACCTGACCCAACTGGCCGATCACGTGGCCGAGGCCCGCCTGGTGCCGCTGGCGACGGTGTTCGAGGCCTTCCCCCGCGCGGCGCGCGAGCTGGCCCACGCCCAGAACAAGCGCATCGAGCTGGTGGTCGAGAACACCAACGCCGGCGTCGACCGCTCGATGGTGGCCGACGTGCGCGACGCGCTGGTGCACCTGATTCGCAACGCGGTCGATCACGGCATCGAGACCCCCGAGCTGCGCGAGACCCTGGGCAAGCCCGACGTGGGCCACGTGGTGCTTCGGGCGCGCGCCGACGGCGACATGCTGGCGGTCGAGGTCGAGGACGACGGCCGCGGCATCGACCCCAACCGGCTGCGGCAGGTGGCGGTGACCCGGCGCGTGCTGACCGAGTCGCAGGCGGCGGCCATGTCCGAGCGCGAGGCGCTGGAATTGATCTTCAAGGCGGGCTTCAGCACCCGCGAAGAGGTCAGCGAGCTGTCGGGGCGCGGCGTGGGCATGGACGTGGTCAAGCGCAAGGTCGAGTCGCTGGGTGGCTCGGTGGCGGTGACCAGCCGCATCGGTCGCAGCACCAACATCACCCTGCGGTTGCCCCAGTCGCTGGCGCTGATGCGGGTGTTGCTGATTCGCCTGGGCGACGACGTGTACGGCATGCCCGCGGCCGACGTGGAAGCGGTGGCGCGCTTCCGCCCCGAAGAGAAGCTCGAGATCATGGGCACGGTGGCGGTGATGCACCGCGGTCGCCCGGTGACGGTGGCGGCGCTCGGCCCGCTGCTGGGGCTCAACGGTGGGCCGCGGTTCGAGCGACCGCCCTGCGTGGTGGTGCGCTTCGGTGAAGATCTGGCGGCGCTGGTGGTCGACGGCTTCGTCGACGAGCGCGAGGTCGCGGTCAAGCCCATCGGCGGCGACTTCCTCAAGGGTGCGCCCTTCGTGGCGGGTTCGGCGGCGCTGGAAGACGGCCGCATCGCGGTGCTCCTGCACGTGCCCGACCTGATGGCCGAGGTGCGGCGCTCGGCCAAGCCGGTGACCGAATCGGCCAGCACCCGGCGGCTGCGGGTGTTGCTGGTCGACGACTCGCCCATCGCCCGGGCCACCGAGAGCGCGCTGGTGCGGGCCCTGGGGCACGTGGTCGAAGAGGCGCAGGACGGCGAAGACGGCTGGGCGCGCCTGCAGTCGACCCCCTACGACATCGTGCTGACCGACGTGCAGATGCCCCGGCTCGACGGCTTCGCGCTGACCCGGCGCATCAAGCAGCACCCGCAGACCGGGTCGTTGCCGGTGGTGATTCTCTCGTCGCTGGCCAGCCCCGAAGACAAGCGTCGCGGACTCGACGCCGGCGCCGACGCCTACCTGGTCAAGGGCGAGCTGGGCGTCGAGAGTCTGGCCCTCACCATCGACCGGCTCACGTGACCCGGGTGCTGCTGGTCGAGAAGTCGGGGCGACTCTCGGCTCGGCTGGCTCCGTTGTTCTCGCTGGCTGCCGGTGGCCGCACCGCGGCAGCGATGACCCTGGCGGGCCCCCCCGTCGCGCCCGGCTCGATGATGGACCGGGTGACGCGCACGGCCCCCGACGTCATTCTGCTCGAGGTGACCCAGGTGGCCACCGACGTGCTGCGGCCCATCGAGCTGG